>NZ_BAAANO010000005.1:96386-111587 GCF_039529845.1 Brevibacterium samyangense
ACCGCTGCCGGTGGTGCCGCGGCGCAGAGTGCCGCCGGCACGGCCGGGGCCGCGGGCGCGCCCGGCCAGGAACGCGGCCGACGGTCCCGTGAGGAGATCCTCGACGCCGTCGTCGCGAGTCTGCTCGAGGACGGCTATGCCGCGACGACGACGATGAAGGTGCAGGAGCGCGCCGGCGTGAGCCGCGGCAAGCTCCTCCACCACTTCCCCTCGAAACGACACCTCATCACGGACGCGGTACGGCGGCTCGCCGAACAGCGCCTCGACGAGACCACGCTGCGTTCGCGGGAGGGGGTGCCCGCACCGTCGGACGTGCCCGCCCGGCTGGCCTGGGCGCTCGAGGTGCTGTGGGAGAGCTTCTTCCACCCGAACTTCTGGGCGGCGATGGAGACGTGGATCGCCGCCCGCACGGATCCCGCGCTCGCCGACGAACTCGTCGCGCACGAGAAGCAGGTGCTCCGCCGGGTCCGGGAGAACATCCGGGGGCTGTTCGGGGAGGAGATCGCCGCGCACCCGCAGTACCGCGCCATGGTCGACGTCGTCTTCACGAGCATGCGCGGCATGGCGATCACCTACATGTTCTCCCGCCGCGACCCGCGGACCGAACCGATGCGCTCGACGTGGTTGACCTCCGCGCGCGCCCTCCTCGAGCTGGAGTGACGATGTCCGCAGTGTCCCGCCCTCCGTTCGATCCGCGGTCGCTGCGGATCCCCCTCGTGGCCGCCCCGATGCTGCGGATCTCCGACCTCGCACTCACCTCGGCGGTGATCCGCGCCGGGATCGTCGGTGCGTTCCCCACTCTCAACGCCCGTTCGACGGCGGGGCTGGAGGAGTGGCTCACCCGGCTCGACGCGGTCCAGCGCGAACCCGGGGCCGGGCCGTACTGCCCGAACCTCGTGATGAAGGACCGCAACGCCCTCGCTCATGCCGAACTCGTGGCGCGCTCGGACGCCCGTCTCGTCATCACCTCGGTGGGGTCTCCGGCTCCCGTCGCGGACCTCTTCGCGGACGCCGGGATCGCGGTGTTCAGCGACGTGGCGACGGTGGAACACGCCCGGAAGGCGGCTGCCGCCGGGGTCACCGGCCTCGTGCTCCTCACCGCCGGTGCCGGCGGGCAGACGGGGTGGCTCAATCCCTTCGCCTTCGTCACGGCCGTGCGGGAGTTCTTCGACGGCCCCCTCGTCCTCGCCGGCGGGATGACCGGGGGTCGCTCGCTCGCCGCCGCCCGGGTCGCCGGGTACGACCTCGCGTACGCGGGCACTGCGTTCATGGCCGCCGCCGAGGCACCCACCCGTGACGACCACGCCCGCCTCCTCGTCGACTCCGGTCCCGACGACGTCGTCCTCACCCGCGCCTTCACCGGGCTGCCGACGAACATGCTCCGCGCCTCGATCGAGGCGTCGGGGCTCGATCCCGAGAACCTCGACGAGGACGTCACTCCCGAGGACGCGAGTGACCTCTTCGGCAACCGCGCGCGGGAGATCGGGCCGAAACGCTGGACCGACGTCCAGTCGGCCGGGCACTCCGTCGCCGGCGTCCATGCCCTCGAACCCGCCGCCTCGATCGTCGACCGCTTCGCGCGCGAGTACCGCGCGGCGCTCGCGGACGTGCATGCCCCCGCGCAGTCGGCACCGGTGCCGACTGCGGATCGGAAGACCTGACACCCGAAGAAGTTCCCGCTCACCACATGGAGGATCAATGGAGATCGCATCCCATCTGCTCGGGCCCACCTACGGGTCCGTCGTCGAACGCACCCTGCAGCGGTACCCGGAGCGCATCGCGTTCCGGGACGCACGCGGGCAGCAGACCTACGCCGAGGTGCTCGACACCATCAGCCGGTACCAGCAGGTCCTGCTCGACGTGGGGCTACGGCGCGGAGACGGTATCGCCGCCCTCGGCGCCAACCGCTTCGAGGTGTGGGCGCTCGGCTCGGCCGTCCAGTCCCTCGGCATGTACATCACGTGGCTTCACCCCATGGGCTCGCTCGCCGACCAGACCTTCCAGCTCGAGGACTCGCAGGTGAAGGGCGTCGTCGTCGACGAGACGAACTACGCGCAGCGCGGCGCCGAACTCGCCGAGGTGGCCGGCGCCTCGGGCCTCGTCGCGCGGTCGATGAGCCCCTCGGGCTTCGCCCCGGACCTCGAGACCGCGGCCGCCGCGGTGGGTCCGCAGCCGTTCCGGAACGAGGGGCGGCACGAGGACCTCGCGATCATCAACTACACCGGTGGCACCACCGGGAGGCCGAAGGGTGCGTACCGGTACCAGTTCAACCTCGGGCCCTCGACCTCCGACGTCCTCGCGGACTTCGAACTCCCGGAGACCCCGCGGTACCTCCTCATCCCGCCGATGAGCCATGTCGCGGGCACGAACGTCCTGCCGACCCTCATGAAGGGCGGCACGGTGCACCTCATGGCCGGCTTCGATCCCGCGAAGGTGCTCGAGACGATCGAACGCGAGCGCATCAACTTCACCCTCTTCGTCCCGACGATGGTGTATGCGCTCCTCGACCATCCGGCCCTCGACTCCACGGACACCTCGAGCCTCGAGTACATCCTCTACGGCGCCTCGCCGATGTCCGAGTCCCGGCTCAAGGAGGGCATCGAACGCATCGGGAACGTGTTCGGTCAGCTCTACGGCCAGACCGAGTGCTATCCGGTGTCCGTCCTGAGCAAGGACGACCACCTGAACCCGGACCTGCTGCTGTCGTGCGGCAAGCCGGTGGGCTCCGTCGACGTGCGGATCCTCGACCCGCAGGGGGAGGACGTGCCGCTGGGGCAGCCCGGTGAACTGTGCGTGCGCGGACGCGGTGCGATGACCGGGTACTGGCGCCGCGACGACCTCACGGCGGAGACGATCGTCGACGGCTGGCTCCACACGGGGGACATCGCGAAGCAGGACGAGAACGGGTACCTCTACATCGTCGACCGCAAGAAGGACATGATCATCTCCGGCGGCTTCAACGTGTTCCCGCGCGAGGTCGAGGACGCGCTCTCGACGCACCCGGCGGTCGCGATCTCCGCCGTGTTCGGCGTGCCGCACGAGAAATGGGGTGAACAGGTGACCGCCGCGCTCGTCCTCAAGGAGGGGGCGAGCGCCACTGCCGAGGAACTCATCGCCGTCGTCCGCGACCTCAAGGGCGCGGTGCAGGCCCCGAAGGAGATCCACCTCGTCGACGCGCTGCCGCAGACCGCCGTGGGCAAGGTGAACAAGCGGGCGCTCCGGGACGACCTCGGGTACTGAGCGGTTCTCCGACTACGGGGCGGCGATGTCGATGACGATCTTCGCCGCCCCGTCCCCGCGTCCCTGTGCGCGGCGGACGGCGGCATCGATGTCCGCCAGCGGCATGTGCGTCTCGATCATCGGTTCGACCTTCACCGCACCCGTCCGGATGAGGTCGAGTGCGCGGGCGAAGCACGGTACCCCGGGGAACGTCTGGGCATCGGAGAACCACTCGATCGTCACCGACTTCCGGAACGCCATCATCGTCGGGAAGGTGCCGACGCGTTCCTCGGGGTACCCGAAACAGCCGACGACCCCGTGCTTGCGGACGAGATCGATCGCCTGCGCCCGGGACACGTCGAATCCCGCCGCCTCGACGACGAGATCGACACCGTTCGGGTACGCGGAGGTGACGGCCTCCGAGAGGGCGTCCGCGTGCATCGCGTGCGCGCCGAAGAGCGCACCGTGTCCGATCCGCGCCTCGTCGAGGTCCGAGGCGTACACGTCGAGTCCGCGGCCGACGAGCTGCTGGACGAAGAACTGCCCGGCCGAGCCGAGTCCGATGACGACGGCCGATCGCATGCCGGGGCGCCAGAACTTGTCGAGCGCGGCGACGGTGGTGCCGAGTTGCTGCCCCATGAGAACCGCCGGGAGGTCGTCCGTGTCCTCGAGGGAGAGCAGGTACTGCGGGTCGACCACCGCGTACTCCGCGAACAGGCGTCCGCGCGAGCCGAGGGGGACGGTGAGCACCCGATCACCCGGGTGCCAGTCGGGGGAGCGGGACTCCTCGACGATGCCGACACCCTCGTGCCCGGGGAAACCTGGCTCTCCCACGAGTTCGGGAGCGGCCCAGCCCTCGAGCGCGATGTGGACGTCGGAACCACACACCGAGGAGTGGATCATCCGCACGAGGACCTGGCCGTCCGCAGGGGACGGGATCGGGCGGTCCTCGACGGTGAAACGGAGGTCGGTCTGGAGAACGGCGGCACGCATGAGGTCAACCTACCGCTGTTCGGCCCCGTCCGAGGTGACGAGGGTCATGTTCTCGCGCGGCGTGATCCACAGTCCCTCGGCGCGCACGGAGACCTCACCATTCACCGTGATCGTCCCCTCCATGAACTGCTTGCGGCCCTCCTGCCGCGCCGCCCATCCGGTCACGACGATCTCCTCACCGATCGGGGTCGCCGCTTCGTAGAGCACGTTGAGGTACCGGGTGAAGGACCGCGGGCGCTCGCCGGCATTCGCGGCATTGCCGAGCGTGTGGTCGAGGAGGAGAGCGATGATCCCGCCGTGCACCCGGCCGGGCGGTCCCTGGTACTGCAGCGGCAGGGTGAGGATGCACGTCGAGCGCTCGCCGTCCCACACGATGTCCATCGGCGGAGCGAGCGGATTGCGCGGGGACGACGCCGGCGTGATGTCGAAGGGGATGTGCGCCGCACCGGGGGACGGTGCGTCGATCTCCACCGTGTGGGGCGCCTCGGCGGCGGCGAGGATCCGGGCGGCGATGTCCGCCGCGGAGGCGGCGAGCCGGGTGTCGTCGGCCTCGCTCACGAGGGCCGTGGCGAGTTCGCGCGCGAGGCGCGCGGTGTGTTCTGCGAAGGGGGAGGTGGGCATCGTCGCCTGCTTCCTGGTCCGTGCGGTCGGTGGTCGTCCGGTCCGTTCTTGTCCCGGCGCGCGGCGCGCACTAGGGTACTGAACAAACGTTCGGTCTTTTTGATCCTAGCGATCCGGACGCACTTTACGGCAGTGTTCGACGAGGAGCCTGTCGGGAAGACCGCCCGGAGCGCCGCCGCGCGATCGTCGCGGGGGATCGCCCGGCCGGACACCACCGAATCGTCACGAGGATGTGAGAGACGTGTACCCAGGTGCATGGAGCGGGAAGTACCCCGACAAACCGGCGATCGTCATGGCCGACACCGGCCGGACGCTCACCTATGCCGAACTCGAGGAGCGGTCGCTCCGCCTCGCGAACTGGTTCCGGGAGATCGGGCTGCAGCCGGGCGCCCACGTCGCGATGATCGCGGAGAACCGCACGGAGATCATCGAGGCGTACTGGGCCGCCCTCCGCTCGGGCACCTTCATCACGGTCGTGAACTGTCACCTCACCCCGCGCGAGAGCTCGTACATCATCCACGACTGCGACGCCGAGGTCGTCCTCATCAGCGCCGAACTCGAATCGGCCGCGGAACTCCACGCCCACTGCGCCGACGTGGCGCACCGGGTGCAGGTCGGCGGCGTCCCCGGCACCCTCGACGGCGCACGTCACTACGACGAGATCCTCGCCGGGTCCTCCGCCGAGAAACCCGCGTACGAACCGCGCGGCGACGACATGCTGTACTCCTCGGGGACGACCGGGAATCCCAAGGGGATCCTGCCGGCGCTCAAGGAGCAGCCCGTCGAGGACGAGAACGTCCCGCTCGTGCAGCTGTTCACCCAGCTCTACGGCTTCGACGAGAACACCGTCTACCTCTCGCCGGCGCCGCTCTACCACGCGGCGCCCATCCGGTTCGTCATGACGACGCACTCGCGCGGCGGCACCGTCGTCGTCATGCCGAAGTTCGATCCCGAGCAGGCTCTGTCGTACATCCAGGGGTACGGCGTCACGCACTCCCAGTGGGTGCCGACGATGTTCGTCCGGCTCCTCAAACTGCCGGAGGAGGTCCGCGCGGGGTACGACGTCTCCACCCTGCGTGCGGCCATCCACGCGGCGGCTCCCTGCCCGGTCGAGGTCAAGCAGCGCATGATCGAGTGGTGGGGTCCGATCGTCCACGAGTACTACGCGGCGACCGAGGCGAACGGCCTCACCGTCATCAACTCGGAGGAAGCACTCCGCAAGCCCGGGTCGGTCGGCCGGGACGGCCTCATGGGGATCGTCCACATCTGCGACGAACTCGGTACCGAACTGCCCACCGGCGAGGTCGGCACCATCTACTTCGAGAAGGCCGAGGGCACCGAACCCTTCGTCTACTACAAGGACGAGAGGAAGACCCTCGGCACCCGCCACCCCGAACACCCGGGATGGACGACGACCGGCGACCTCGGGTACCTCGACGAGGACCGGTTCCTCTACATGGCCGAGCGCAAGAGCTTCCTCATCATCACCGGCGGGGTGAACATCTACCCGCAGGAGGTCGAGAACGAACTCGCGCTCCACCCGGACGTCCGCGACGTCGCCGTCATCGGCGAGAAGCACGAGGAACTCGGCGAGATCGCGGTCGCGTACATCGAGGTCGAGGACCACGTGAAGCCGGGAGACGACCTCTCGGCCGAGATCCGTGAGTGGCTCGCCCCGCGCCTCGCCCGGTTCAAGATCCCGCGCCGGTTCGAGTACATCGACCGGATCCCGCGCACCCCCACCGGCAAGCTCGTCAAACGCAAACTCACCGCCGTGAGCGCCTGAGCACGCGCCCGAGAAAGGAAAGAAAACACATGAGAGCAGTCCAGGTCACGACCCTCGAGGGACCCGAGCACGTCGCCGTCGCCGAGGTGGAGGCACCGACCCCCGGCCCCGGCCAGGTGGTCATCGAGGTGTCCCACGCCGGCGTCACCTTCCCCGAACTCCTCCAGACGCGCGGCATGTACCAGGTGAAGCATCCCCTGCCCTTCACCCTCGGGTCCGAGGCCGCCGGCATCGTGTCCGCGGTGGGCGAGGGGTCGCGGTTCTCCGTCGGTGACCGGGTCGCGACGATCACCGGTAAGGGCACCTTCGCGGAATTCCTCCTCGCGAACGACGAGCAGGTGCTTCTCCTGCCGGACTCGCTCTCCCTCGAGGCCGCCGCCGGGATCCCGATGAACGTCCTCACCGCGGACTTCACCCTCCGGGTGCGGGCGAACCTGCAGCCGGGCCGGACGCTCCTCGTGCACGGAGCGGCCGGCGGCCTCGGCAGTGCGCTCGTCCAGCTCGGTCTCGCGATGGGCGCCGAGGTCGTCGCGGTCGTCTCCACCGAGGAGAAGGCACAGGTCGTGAGGGACCTCGGGGCGCAGCACGTCGTGTTCGCCGACGGGTTCAAGGACGCGGTCCTCGAGATCTTCCCCGACGGGGTCGACTTCGTCGCGGACCCGGTGGGCGGTGACCGGTTCACGGATTCGATCCGCAGCCTCCGCCGCTACGGGCAGGTCCTCGTCCTCGGCTTCACTGCCGGTGAGATCCCCACCGTCAAGGTGAATCGCCTCCTGCTCAAGAACGTCGCGGTGTCCGGCGTCGCCTGGGGTGAGGCCACCCGCGACGACCGGAACCTCATCCACTCCCAGTGGGAGGCGATCACCGATCACCTCGCCTCCGGGGCGCTCGATCCGCACATCCACGGCCACTTCCCGCTCGAACGGGCCGCCGAGGCGATCGCGGTCCTCGACGAACGCGCGGTGCTCGGCAAGGTGCTCCTCGACGTGAACCCGTCCCTGACCTGAACCCCGGGTCCGGGCCGTGCCCGTTGCCCTCCCGTTCCTCCCACACCCGACGAAAGGACTGCCATGACTGCAGCAGAGACCCTCACCGACGACCTCCTCGTGAGCGTCGAGAACGGTGTCATGACCATCCGCTTCAACCGCCCCCAGGCCCTCAACGCCGTCACCCGCGATCTCGCACGATCATTCGACGCCGCGATCGACCGCGCCGCCACCGAGGCCCGGGCCGTCGTCATCACCGGTGACGATCGCGCGTTCTGCTCGGGCGCGGACCTCGGCTCCCAGCAGGCGGACGCCGGCGATCCGGAGGTCAAGGGGGTCGGCCTCGACCTCATCAACGGCCTCGTGAAGAAGATCAAGAACCTCGGGATCCCGACGATCGCCGCAGTCTCCGGTCCCGCTGCCGGTGTCGGCTGCTCCTTCGCCCTCATCTGCGACTACGTCGTCATGAGCGAGAAGAGCTACCTCATGCTCGCGTTCACCCGGATCGGCCTCATGCCCGACGGTGGGGCGACCGCCCTCGTCGCGGCCTCGGCCGGCCGCCACCGGGCGCTCCGCATGGCACTCACGGCGGAGAAGGTCCAGGCCGCCACCGCACTCGAGTGGGGGCTCGCCTCCGAGGTGGTTCCTGCGGACCAGTACCTCACGCGCGCCCAGGAACTCGCGCAGACCTTCGCTTCCGGACCGACTCTCTCGCTCGGGAAGACGGAGCTCGCGATCAACGAGGCGACCCTCTTCGGACTCGAGGAGGCGCTCGACCGCGAGGCCACCGGGCAGGAGGTCCTCAAGGACTCCGCCGACTTCGCCGAGGGCGTCGCCGCGTTCCTCGAGAAGCGGCCGGCCGTGTTCGAGGGGAAGTGAGGAACCATGGCTGACTTCCTCGATCTCACCGGACACGTCTCCGTCGTCACCGGCGGCAACAACGGCATCGGTCTCGGCATGGCACGGGGTCTCGCGCAGGCGGGTGCCGATGTCGCGATCTGGGGCCGCAATACCGAACGCAACGAGGCGGCGAAGGCCGAACTCGAGGGCCTGGGTGCCGGCACGATCACCGCGCACACGTGCGATGTCTCGCAGCCGCAGCAGGTGACCGACTCGATGGCGGCGACGCTCGCGGCCCACGGGAAGCTCGACTCGCTCATCGCGAACGCGGGCATCGGTGGGCGCAAGGGTCCGTTCCACGAACTCACCCTCGATGACTTCCACTGGGTGGCGGCGGTGAATGTCGACGGTGTCGTCCTCAGCTTCCAGGCGGCGATCAAGCAGTTCCTCGAACAGGGGAACGGGGGCTCGCTCGTCGCGGTGTCCTCGCTCGCCGGAATCGAGGGTGCGGCCGGGAACATCCACTACGGCGCGACCAAGGGTGCGGTACTCGCGATGATGCGCGGGCTCGCTTCCGAGTACGGCCGTCACGGGATCCGGACGAACGCGATCCTGCCGGGGTGGATCGCCACCGACATGACGGAGGCCGCGCAGGGCAACGACGTCTTCACGGAGAAGGTCATCAAGCGCGCTCCGATCCGCCGTTGGGGTACCCCCGAGGACTTCGCCGCCGCGGCGGTGTACCTCGTGGGGCCGGGTGCGGCGTACACGAACGGCCAGCAGTTCGTCATCGACGGCGGCTACTCGATCTACTGAGAGATTCCGGGGTCCGCGGTCGGTGCTCGCACGTGCACCGGCCGCGGACACCCACGACCGAAGGGGACAAGGGTGTCCGAGAGGGAATTCCAGCACATCACGTACGAGGTGTCCGAGCGGATCGCGACGATCACGATCGACTCACCGCAGACCCGCAACGGGTTCACCGGCCTCATGGGCCAGGAACTCATCACCGCCTTCGGGCGGGCCGACCGGGACGACGAGGTCAAGGTCGTCGTCTTCACCGGAAAGGGGAAGTTCTTCTGCCCCGGTGCCGATCTCTCGGGTGGCGCGAACACCTTCGACTACGACGCGCGTGCGAAGGACGCGGTCGACGTCGTGGGGACGGGCGCTTCGGGGGCCGGTGGTGAGGAACCGCCGGTACCGACCGAGGGACGGGACGAGATCGACGGCGTCCGCCGGGACGGCGGAGGCCGGGTGTCGCTCGCGATCGCCTCGATGCACAAGCCGGTCATCGTCGCGTTCAACGGCGCTGCCGTCGGGGTCGGGTCGACGATGACGCTGCCGTGCGACATCCGGATCGCGAGTGAGGACGCCCGCTTCGGTTTCGTTTTCTCCAAGCGCGGGATCATGCCGGAGGCGGCATCGACGTGGTTCCTGTCGCGCGTCGTCGGCATCAACCGGGCGCTCGAATGGGTGTACACCGGGAAGGTCTTCGACGCCGCCGAGGCGAAGGAGGCGGGCCTCGTGTCCCGGGTCGTCCCGGCCGCCGAGCTCATGGACGTCACCTACGCCCTCGCGCGAGAACTCGCGGAGACCTCCTCCGCGGTGACGATGGCCGCCGGCCGCACCATGCTGTGGGGGATGCTCACCGCGGACAACCCGTGGGAGGCGCACCGCCTCGACTCGAAGGGCATCTACGAACTCGGGCGGCAGGCGGACGCGAAGGAGGGCGTCACGTCCTTCCTCGAGAAGCGGCCGCCGCAGTTCCCCGGTCGGATCCCGAGCGACCTGCCCGAGTGGCTGCCGGACTTCCCGGGAGCACAGCCGCAGTAGAAATATCACTGCGCGGGACGGTGGATCCCGCTGTGAGAACCGCGGAAGGGCGGGTTCGTGACACTTCTCACGTACCCGCCTTTCCGACAAGGAAACATTTCTTGTGTCTCACATGAACGGCGTACCCTGGCCGTCTGAACCGAGCGGGCGCACACCTGCGTCCGTCGACTGCTGACACAGGACAATCTCTCGTGAAAACGGAACAGACCCCCGCCACCGAGGAAGTCGCCCAGGACACGCGCTTCTTCGGCCACCCCCTGCCGCTCGCCCAGCTCTTCGGGCTCGAGATGTGGGAGCGTTTCTCCTACTACGGCATGACCGGCATCCTCGCCATCTACCTCTACTTCACCGTGGCGGACGGCGGGCTCGCGCTTCCGGAGACGACGGCCTTCGCGATCGTCGGTGCCTACGGCGGTGCCGTCTTCCTCGCGACGATCCTCGGCTCGTGGGTCGCGGACCGCCTCCTCGGCTCGGAACGGATCCTGTTCTGGTCGGCGATCGTCATCATGGCCGGGCACATCGCCCTCGCGCTGCTGCCGGGCTTCAGCGGTGTGGCCGTCGGCCTCGTGCTCGTCGCACTCGGCTCCGGTGGACTCAAAGCCACCGCGAGTGCCATCGTCGGTTCGCTCTACACCGAGAAGGACACCCGCCGTGAGGCCGGCTTCTCGATCTTCTACATGGGCGTGAACCTCGGCGCCTTCCTCGGTCCGCTCCTCACCGGGCTCCTCCAGTCCCGCATCGGCTTCCACTACGGCTTCGGTGCGGCCGCGGTCGGCATGGCCCTCGGCCTCGCGATCTACCTCACCGGTCGGAAGAACCTCCCGGAGAGTGCGCGCAGCGTGCCGAACCCGGCGCCGCGGAGTTCGCTGTGGAAGCTCGGTGGCTCCATTGCTCTCGTCATCGTGCTCATCACGGTGTTCTGGACGACCGGCCTCATGAACGAAGCGAACCTCGCGACGTGGACCGCCGTGGTCTCCGCCCTCGCCTCGGTGGCGTACTTCACGATCATCCTCACCCACAAGAAGGTCGACGAGGTCGAGAAGTCCCGAGCCCTCGCCTTCATCCCGTTCTTCATCGCCTCGGTCGCGTTCTGGGCCCTGTACCAGCAGGTCTTCGGCGTGCTCACCGGGTACTCCGACACGCAGATGAACCGCGTCGTGTTCGGCTGGGAGATGCCGATCAGCTGGATCTCCCTCATCCCCGCGATCTGGGTCATCCTGCTCGCACCCGTGGCCTCCACCCTGTGGATGAAGCTCGGTGACCGGCAGCCCCCGACCCCGGTGAAGGCCGGCCTTGCGCTGTTCTTCATCGGTGCTGCCTACCTGCTCTTCGTCCCGTACTCGAACGCGGGCGCAGGCGGGACCCCGCTCCTGTGGGTGATCTTCATCCTCATGCTCTTCGTCATCGGTGAGCTCATGATCTCCCCGATCGGACTGGCCGTCGCGACCCGCCTCGCGCCGAAGATCTTCATGTCCCAGATGATCGCGCTCTTCTACCTGTCCTCGGGTGTCGGTACTGCGCTGTCGGGTGTCTTCGCGAAGTACTACGACGCAGCGGACCAGACCCCGTACTGGACCTCGATGGGCCTCGGGGCGATGGCCGTCGGCGCCATTGTGCTCGCGGTCTCGAAGCCCGTCGTGAAGCTCATGCGCGGCGTCAAGTAACGCGTGGAGTCCCCACGGTGCCGTCCCCACGCTGGGAACGGTGCCCGGGGGACATACACCGCCGAGGTGTCCCGCGCCTCGGCACCGGAACGCCCACCTCTCCTGCCCACCGGGGCACGGACGGGGTGGGCGTTCTCGTGCGTTCGGTGTCGCCGATCGTGCGGACATCGAAGTCGAAACCGCAGGATCGGCGACAACGAGAACGGCGACATCGAGATCGGCGACATCGGGACCGGCGACATCGGGACCGGCGACATCGGGACCGGCGACATCGGGACCGGCGACAACGGGACCGGCGACAACGGGACCGGCGACAACGGGACCGGCGACAACGGGACCGGAGACACGGGACCGGAGACCGGCGGCCGGAGACCGGCGGCCGGAGACACGGGACCGGAGACACGGGACCGGAGACACGAGAACGGAGACCGGCGGCCGGAGACCGGCGGCCGGAGACGCCGGGACCGGTGACCGGAGGCCCGGGACTCGACACCCGATGACCGACACTCGATCATCGACTCCCGATTCCGACTCGCGACACCCGGATGACGGCTGCGGAGCTGTTGACGGTGGCCGTGCCGGTGTTGAGGTCTCGATTCCGTGCGGTGTCGGGTGCCGAAGTCGCAATTGAATGTCGGGTTCTCGCGATTCGGCGCATTCAATCGCGATGTGAACAGGGGTAAACGCTGGGTATCGCGATCTCGACGCTGCTGCGCAGGTAATCGCGACCTCAACGCTTCGTTCGCTGGAAGTCGCGATGTGAACGGGAACAACGCCGGGAATCGCAATCTCGACGCTGCGGTTGCAGGCTGTCGTGCGAGCTGCACCGGGTCGACTCACGGGAAAATCTTCGAGACACGGGCTTCATAGGTGTCCGGTTGCCGATTTTCCCGTGTCTCGCCGTCACGGGGCGGCACCCGGTGCCTTCCGCGCGGTTCGGTGTCGCCGTTCGTGCGGAAATCGGCGTCGGAACCGCACGATCGGCGACAGTCGATTCCCGACTTTCGGCTTCCGAAACCGGACTCCCGACACCCGGATGAAGGGTGTGGAGCTGGCTACGGCGGACGTCCCGGTGTTGAGGTCTCGATTCCGTGCGGTGTCGGATGCCGAAGTCGCAATTGAATGTCGGGTTTTCGCGAAACAGCGCATTCAATCGCGATGTGAACAGGGGGAAACGCTGGGAATCGCAACCTCGACACCCGGAGCACGGGTGCGGAGACGGCGACGCTCGATGCACTGGGGGAGGAGGGGAGCGAGGAGCCGTCGGGATTTACCGGATCGTTCCCGTTCGCGGCCCCTGCCTCGGTTAGCATCGCCTCGGGAGTGCCCGCACCGAGGTGGGTGCAGTGCCGAACGCACAACGCCGACCCCACACCGAGGTGGGTGCAGTGCCGGACGCGCACTACCGAGTGAACACCGCCGGGCGCGCACAAGGCCGCGCGCGAAGCCGCGCGCACAAGGCCGCGCACGAAGCCGCGCGCACAAGGCCGCGCACAGAGCCGCGCGCACACCGCGCCGGGTGTCCCGAACGATCCAGGAGGAGCAACGATGCTCAGAGGAATCCCCTCGACGATGGGCGACGACGTCCCGCTCATGACGACGACGATGCTGCGGCACGCCGCCCGGACCTTCCCCGAGAGCGAGATCGTCCACCGCGGCGCCGACGGCACGTGGCAGCGCACCGACTACGGCCGCGAGTGGGAGCGGGTGAGCCGGGCGGCCGGCGCGCTCGAGTCCCTCGGGATCGGTCCCGGGGACGTCGTCGGGATCCTCGACTGGAACTCGATCCGCCACTTCGAGCTCTACTTCGCGATCCCGGGTCTCGCCGCGACCATGCTCCAGATGAATCTGCGCCTCGCAGGGGAGGACCTCGCGTACGTCGTCGACCATGCGAGAGCGACCTGGGTGTGCGTCGACGAATCGCTCCTGCCCGTCGCCGAACAGCTCGCCGCCCGGACGGACACCGTGACCGGGTGGATCGTCCTGAGTGATCGGCCGCTGTCCGAGATCGACACGCGCCTGCCGAACGTCCACCACTACGAGGACCTCCTCGCCGCGGCCGCACCGACGTACGACTGGCAGGACGTCGAGGAGACGACCGCGTACTCCGCGTGTTACACGACCGGCACGACGGGCCGGCCCAAGGGCGTCTACTACTCGCACCGGGCGATCTACCTCCACACGATGGCACTCGTCGGGACCCTGTCGATCACGTACCGCGACGTCGTCATGCCGATCACCCCGATGTTCCACGCCCAGTCCTGGGGGCTTCCCCAGGCCGCCGTGTACGCCGGGGCGGCACTCGTGCTGCCGGGCCGGTTCCAGGCGGAGGACATCGGTGTCGTCGCCGAGGCGATCGTCACCGAGGGCGTCACCGTCGCCAACGGTGCCCCGTCCCTCTTCACCCCGATCCTCGAGTACTACAGGGCGCAACCGCAGATGCCGGATCTGTCCCGCGCTCGCCTCGTGTCCGGATCGACCGAGCCGCCGCTCTCGCTCATGAAGGGCTTCCACGACCTCACGGGCGCGGACGTCATCCACGGGTACGGCGCCACGGAGACGACGCCGCTCGTCACCGCCAACCGGATGCTCAAGGCCTCGCTCGACGGCCTCTCCGAGGAGGCGGGGTGGGATCTCAAGCGGTCCCAGGGGCTGCCGCTCACCGGCATCGACTTCCGGATCGTCGACGCGGCGGGGGAGGAGCTCCCGCACGACGGGCACAGTGTCGGGGAACTGCAGATGCGGGGACCGTGGATCACCCGGGCGTACCACGACCAGCCGGACAACGCCGAGCGTTTCGACGACGGGTGGTGGAAGTCCGGGGACGTCGCGACGATCACCGCCGACGGGTACCTCAAGCTCACCGATCGCCTCAAGGACGTCATCAAGTCCGGCGGCGAGTGGATCAGTTCGATCGACATGGAGAACGCGATCCTCGACCATCCGCAGGTCGCGGAGGCCGCCGTCATCGGCGTCCCCGACGAGAAATGGCAGGAGCGTCCCGTCGCGTACGTCGTCGCCCGCCCCGAGTCCGGGCTCACCCGGGGCGACGTCCTCGCGGTCCTCGACGGGAGGTTCGCGAAGTGGCAGTTGCCCGATCGGGTGATCTTCACCGACGTGCTGCCGCGCACCTCGGTCGGGAAGCTCGACAAGAAGCTCCTGCGCGCGCAGTGGGAGTGAGCGTCCGACGGCAGTGAACGCACGACGGGGACGTGAGCCCCGACAGCGCCGAGGCGCCCCGCACTCGGGACTCCGGGGC
>NZ_BAAANO010000005.1:111624-153749 GCF_039529845.1 Brevibacterium samyangense
GGAATCCGGGGCGCCTCGGCGGGTGCACGGCAGGGTGTGCGACGTCAGTCGACGTCCTCCTCCTCGGGGTGGGTGAGGAGGTACGTGCCGCCGCGGGCACAGCTCACGATCTCCCAGCCGTCGGCGATGAGGCCGGTGAGGGCATCGCGGAGGGCGACGCGCCAGCGGGCGGCGAGGTCGGCGTTCTCCCCGCGGAGGGTCTCGATGTCGCTCGGGATCCGGACGGCGACGAGCGGAGCGGTGCGCGGGACGTCCGCGATCTCCGGAGTTCCGTCGGGGTTCACCGCGAGGGCGTGGAAGACCTCGTCCTCCTCGGCCTCGATCGGCTCGACCCGCGCGGGGCGGTCGAGGCGCCACGACACGAGCATGCGGTCCGAACCCTGACCCTCATTCACACCGTCGCGCATCTGGCCGTAGAAGTCCTCGATGTACTCGAGGCACACGGTGCCGAGGCGATGGAAGTTGAAGTAGGCGTTGCGGGCGATGAGCGGATCGAATGTCCACGTCATCTGATGGATCCCGCGATTGAGGCACCACAGACGCTGGTGCAGCTTCATCGCCGCTCCCGTACCGCGGCCCACCTGGTCGTGGGAGACGCCGGCGATGTGCGAGTGCATCATCTTGCCGAGCGGTTCGCCGAAGAACCCGACGGTCACCCCGATGAGGTCGCCCGTCTTGTTGCAGTACGCACCGCCGACGTAGTTGCCGGAGTGTGCGAGCGCGACGAGGAGGCTCGCCTCCATCTGCGTGGTGCCCGCCTGACCGACGTTCCACACCTCGTCGAGGAGGAGGGAGGCATCGGCGCACTCGTGCGGGTCGTGCAACTCGCGGACGGTGACATCGGCGGCCTCCTGGGCGGCGAGGAGTTCGTCCTCGGCAAGGGACAGGACGCGGGGATCGACGTTGCTCATGGCTTCATTCTGCCACCGCATGCAGGCCCGGGCTCCGCCGCGGGCCGGATGAGACCCGACGGTCCGCCTGGTGACCTGCGGGAATGAAAAGCGGTGCGGTGGGGTGAAGGGCGACCGGGTACGTCCGCCGTAACGCGGCGGGGCCCACCGACTGTCCGGGCGTCCGAGGCGCGACGGGCGGTCGTCCCGCGGGGCGGCCTCGGGCGGTTGTGCGGGGGACCACACCGGGAATAGGTTGGGCCCTGGACATCCATTCCGCATTCATGTCATCCCCCGACGGCGCCCGCACGGGTGTCGTCCGCTACCCGGAAGGAACACTCTGCATGTCCGAGTACAAAGTGGTGAACCCCGCGACCGGTGAGGTCGTCGAGGAATTCCCGACCGCGACCGACGCCGAGATCAACGACGCTCTCGTGCGTTCGCACAAGGCCTACCAGTCCTGGCGCTCGACCCCGATCGAGGAGCGCACCGCCGTCCTCGCGAAGGTCGCGGCGATCTACAAGGAGCGCGGCGAGGAGCTCGCGAAGGTCATCCAGCTGGAGATGGGCAAGGCGATCCCCGAGGGCGTGGGCGAGACCATCATCTCCTCGAAGATCTACCAGTACTTCGCGGACAATGCGCAGACCTTCATCTCCGAGGAACAGCTCAAGGGCCCCAAGGACGGTGAGGCGTACCTGCTGCGCAAGCCGGTCGGTTCGATCCTCGGCATCATGCCGTGGAACTTCCCGTACTACCAGGTCGCCCGCTTCGCGGCGCCGAACCTCGCGCTCGGCAACACCGTCATCCTCAAGCACGCCCCGCAGTGCCCCCGTTCCGCCAAGATCATGGAGGAGATCTTCGTCGAGGCCGGACTGCCGGCGGACGCGTACATCAACGTGTACGCGACCAACGAGCAGGTCTCCGACATCATCCTCCCGGACCCCCGCAACCAGGGTGTGTCCCTCACCGGTTCCGAGCGCGCCGGTTCCGCGGTCGCCGCTGCGGCGGGCAAGAACCTCAAGAAGGTCGTCCTCGAGCTCGGTGGTTCGGATCCGTACGTCGTCCTCGACACCGCGGACCTCGACCAGACCGTCGACACCCTCTTCGCGACCCGCATGGGCAACACGGGCCAGGCCTGCAACTCGCCCAAGCGCATGATCGTCATGGAGGACATCTACGACGACTTCGTCGCGAAGATCACCGAGAAGGCGAAGGCTCTCACCCCGGCCGACCCCTACACCGATCCGGGTTCGCTCAGCCCGCTCTCCTCGGTCGCCGCGGCCGAGCGCTTCCTCGGCCAGGTCGACGCGACCGTCGCCGAGGGTGCGACCCTCCTCGCCGGTGGTCAGAAGTACGACGGTCCGGGCGCCTATGTGCAGCCGGTCGTCCTCACCGATGTGAAGCCGGGCATGAAGGGCTTCCACGAGGAGCTCTTCGGTCCCGCCTTCATGCTCTTCAAGGTGTCCTCGGACGAGGAGGCGCTCGCCCTCGCGAACGACACCCCGTTCGGTCTCGGTTCCGCCGTGTTCTCCACGGACCTCGAGCGCGCCGAGAAGATCGCCTCGCAGATCGACTCCGGCATGGTCTTCATCAACATGCCCGAGGGCTCGCGCGAGTACCTGCCCTTCGGTGGCGTCAAGCGTTCGGGCGTCGGCCGTGAGCTCGGCCCGCTCGCGATGGACGAGTTCTGCAACAAGCAGCTCTACTTCAAGGCGCACGTCTGAGTTCTCCTCGCACGTGCGAGTGCACGCATGACGGCACGTCCCGCGGTTCCCTCCGGAGCCGCGGGACGTGCCGTTTCTCGTCGGGGCGCAGCGAATTCCTTGCACGATGTCGATTTCCGTGCACTGTCGCTTCACTGTGCGTCGAACTCGGGACAGTGACGGGAATTCGGCGGCACATGTTCCGTTCGGTGTACTGAACGAATCGTTCGTGTTAGCGTCCAGGTCATGAGTTCCTGGTCGCAGTCGGTGGGCACCCGCATCACCGCCATCCGCACCCAGCGCGGCATCTCCCTCTCGGCTCTCGCGAAGAAGGCGGGCATGTCGAAAGCGACGCTCTCGGGGGTCGAGGCCGGCACCGGCAATCCGACCCTCGACACCGTCGAGCGCCTCGCTCTCGCCCTCGCGATCCCCGTCGCGGACATCCTCGTCACCGAGGCGCCGCGCACCCGGGTGGTCCGCGGCCGGAAGGAGCCGGCCACCGCGCCCGACACACAGCTCCTCGCCCGGGTCTCCGGGAGCAGGGATTGGGAGTTCTGGACGCTCCGGCTCCCGGCCGGCGATTCCTTCACCGGGGTGCCGCACGCCCCCGGCACCGTCGAGATCATCCGCGTCACGACCGGAGTCCTCACCGCCGGCCCCGACGGCGAGGCCGCGGTGCTCGAGGCGGGGGACCTCGTCGAGTTCGCGGGCGACTGTGCCCACTCCTATCTCGCGGGGCCCGACGGCGCCGAGGCGGTCGTCGCCCTCGGCTCCACCGCGGAGACCTCCCGCCCCCACACGGTGACGGAGTTCGACCGGTGACCGCGGGTGCGTGGTTCGTCCTCCTCGGCACGTGGCTCGTCGCGGTCGCCTCGCCGGGCCCCGACTTCGTGGCCGTGCTCAAGACCTCGCTCGCCCGTGGGCGGGCCGCCGGCACCGCCGTTGCGGCCGGGATCGCCGGCGGGATCGCGGTGTGGCTCGTGCTCTCGCTCGTCGGGGTGGTCGGCCTCGTGCACGCCCACGCCGGGGTGTACACCGTGATCCGCTGGGCGGGTGCGCTGTTCCTCATCGTCTACGGGCTGCAGATCCTCGTGGGGCTCGTGCGCGCACGGCGGGCGGCGGATGCGGCAAAGGCGAAGGCGGGTGTCCCGACGGCGGGCGGAACCGTTGCCGGCCCCGGGGTGAGTGCTGTGGACGCGCGGGGCGCCGATGCGGAGGACGGGGAGCGCCCGGTGAACGCGGATGCCGCGGCGAGCGGCGCCTCGGCGGAACCCGGCCCGGCGGAACCCGTACCGCCGGTGTGGACGGCGGTACGCCTCGGATTCCTCACGAACACGATCGGTAATCCGAAGGCCGTCGTCTTCTTCGGGGCGCTCCTCGTGACGCTCCTGCCCGCGGGGATCTCCGCGGGGGAGTCGGTGCTCGTGGGAACGGCGATGGTGGTGACCGCGTTCGCATGGTTCGTGGGCGTCGCCGTCATCGCCTCGCTCGGGCCGGTCGTCGCGCTCTACCGGCGCGCGGAGTTCGGGATCGACGTGTCGCTCGGGGTGCTCTTCGTCGTCCTCGGAGTGGCGCTGCTGCCGGTCGTTTCCGGGAGCTGAGCACACCCGCCCGAACGGGTTCGGTGTCCGGACGGCTGCGTTCGGGATCGGGAGCTCACGGGGTGAGCGGGCCCGCCTCGGCTTCGGGCAGGACGGTGATCTCGCGGCCGTCGAGCGGCGCCGCGGTCGTCACTTCCATGAAGTCCTGCTTCGCGATCGCGATGCAGGCGTCGGGCGCCTCGGGGAGGGTGCCGGTGACGATCGCGATCCGGACCTCGGAGTCCGTCTCCTCGACGACGGCGCGGGCGCCGTAACAGGTCTCGGTGCCGTTCCAGTACTCGACGCGCACCGTGGAGTCGCCGGTGGGAACGGCAGACTGCCATTCGGTCCAGTGTTCGTGGACGAGGTCGTCACGGGGGTCCGTGAGCGGCGGATCGGTGATCGCGGCGGGATCGGGGTCCGTGTGGACGGCGGGCGAGGACACGACGGCGTCGGGATCCGAGGCGGCACCCGAACCCCCGTCCGGCGGAACCGCGGGGGATGCGGAACTGCTCGGATCGGCTGTGCTCGACGTGGGTGCGGCGGGGTCGATCTCCACGGGTTCTCCCTCCTGTGCGGCACACGCGGCGAGCGCCGCCGTCGCGAGTGCGAGGGCGGCCGCGGTGCCGATGCGGGTGATGCGCATGTGCACACCGTAGGTTGCCGTCCCCCGGCGGGGGAAGAGGATCAGGTGTGCCGGACGGGGAACGTCCGAGCGTTGGCCCGGCCTCGGTTGCCGCGGATGCCGGCAATGAGGACGACGAGTCCGGCGAGGGAGGCGATCCCGCCGATGCCGAAGAACGTGGTCGCACGGTGGTTCCCCACGCGGACTGCATGCGTGTGATCTTCCGGGTCGACGAGGAGTTCGATCTGCTCGGGCGAATTCCGCGGCCGTGTGTCCCGCCATCCCGTCCGGTACTCGTGTTCGACGCCATTCACGTCGTCCCACACGTAGATCTCCCGGAAGCGGCGATCACCCTTCTTCACGTCGGAGTCGACCGCTTCGGACGTCGCCACGTCCCGCTCCCACGTCGCCTCCCGCTGCTCGGCGACGGCCGAGGCCCTTACGCCGAGAGCGAGCAGGGCAATGCCGACGAGGATGAAAACGAGGCCGAGGACGGTGACGACGATTCTTTCACCCGTCCAGCCGAGGGTGGCTCGTCGAGCCGACCCCGACAGGGCCGGTTGCCGTCCTGACACGTGTGTCCGCGCGTCCGACTAGAGTGACGGGCGTGAATCCGACTGATGGTGTGAGGGTCGGCGAGGACGGCCTCGCCCGGACCCCGTGGGCCTATGGCCACCCGCTCCTCCTCGCGTACTACGACACCGAATGGGGTGTGCCGATCGTGCTCGGTGATCCCGAGGACCCCACCGCACGGCGTGCCGCCGAGAACGCCCTGTTCGAACGGATGAGCCTCGAGGGGTTCCAGGCCGGGTTGTCCTGGCTCACGATCCTCAAGAAGCGGGAGCGCTTCCGCGAGGTGTTCGCCGGGTTCGACGTGGACTCCGTTGCGGCGTTCACCGAGGACGACGTCGAACGGCTCGTGCAGGACCCGGGGATCATCCGCCACCGCGGGAAGATCGAGGCGACGATCGGCAATGCGCGCGCGATCCGCACGATGCGGGAGAGCCGCCCGGGAGGGATCCTCGCGTTCGTCGAGTCCTTCGCTCCGGAGACCACACCCGAACCGCTCACCCTCGGAGAGCTGCCGACGACGAGCGCGGAATCGATCGCGCTGTCGAAGGCGCTCAAGAAACGCGGGTTCCGCTTCGTCGGACCGACGACGATGCACGCGATGTTCGAGGCGCTCGGCCTCGTCGACACGCACCTCCTCGGATCGCACCGCCGGGGGATCTCCGGGCGCTTCCCGCGCTGAGCGGATCCGTCCCCCTCTCCGTTCTCGTCCGAAAGGTCTCATGTCCGCACACCCGGCGATCGTCGTCTCCGCTCTCGTCGTCCGTCATCCGCACACGCGTGCGCTCCTCATGGTGCGCAAACGCGGGACGACGTCCTTCATGCTCCCCGGCGGCAAGCCGGAGCCGGGGGAGACCGCCCGTGAGGCGATCCTCCGGGAGATCCACGAGGAGCTCGGACTCGTTCTCGAGGACGGGAACGTCGAGGAACTCGGGACGTGGACGACAGCGGCGGCCAATGAGGCCGGCCGCTCCGTCACCGGGACCGTCTTCCTCCACCGAGGCGTCCCGGCGGGACTCGACATCGACGCACCCCAGGTCCTCGAGGAGATCGCCGAGGCCGGCTGGTTCCCCTGGGAGGACCTGCCCGCCGACACCGCCGAGCGGCAGTTCGCGCCACTCACCCGCGACTTCGTCATCCCGGCACTCCCGGAGTGGTTCACGGCCTGAGGCCTCGCCGCGGTGGTGCTGTCAGGCGAGCCGGTCGAACGCGTACAGCGCGCGGTAGAGGTCGCGGAGCGAGCAGCTGCAGAACTCCGCGAGGTTCCGCATCACCCGTGTGTACTCCATGTAGTCGATCGCGGCGGGATTGCGGGTGAGGACGAAGTCCGCTTCGAAGAGCACGCCCACCGCGCGGGCGTCCATGATGGGGAAGCGCTGCGGCCGGACGCCGGCGAGGAGTGCGCTCGCCATCGGCACCGTCACTCCGTCGAGCGTGCGCAGGATCCGTAGTCGGTACCGGTCCGGCGTCTTCTTCCACAGCGCCATCGCCGTCATGAACTCGATGTCCTCGGCGCTCACGGCCGTGAGTGCCCGAAGCGTTGCCACCGACTTCCACTCGCCGGCCCGCAGGAATGCCTTCTTCTTCACGTACTCGCGCTTACGGTTGCGCGGCCCGTCCTCCTCGAGGACCTCTCGTTCGAGGTCGGTGACCTCGTACAACGGCGCATAGGTGCACACGAATCGATCGTCGATGACGAGGGGGTGTCCCGCAGGTCGATCCGGGGGAGCGGGCACGGAGGCTCCGGGCGTGTCGGATGCTCCGGTGAGGGTGCTCGCTGCCTCCCCCGGCGCCTCGGTGGGGGAGGCGGTGCCCGCCGGGCTGTCGGGGACGACGGTGAGTTGCGGGGTCGGAGCCACGAAGACCGGGCCCGTCCGGCGCTGCTCCTCGGCTGCCCCGACACCTGCCGGAAGTGCGGCTCCGGGAGCATGGAAATCCATGTAGGAGTCGTACGCATCGGACGGTGGAGTGCGAGACAGGGAAGACATGCCCGCATTGTAGTACCGGACATGAGACGCCAGAAGAGGCCGTGAGTTCAGCCGAGGAGATGAATGGCGGCAGCGATCCCGAGTCCGAGGACGACGACGCCACCGGAGACGAGCCAGGCGAGATTCCGGCGGAACCAGCAGAAGCCCTGGGTGGGGAGATCGTCCGGGCACGGCGCGGGCTCGGGTGTGCGTTCGTCGAGCGGAACCGCGGGCAGGCCGTAGAGGTCGAGCGGGACGTCGTCGCGATCGTGGTGCGGTTCGGTGATCACGGTCGACCTCCTCAAGTGACTCGCCGGTAACAAAACTCCAGCCCATTCTGTTGAACGGTCAACGACGAGTCAACTACAGGGAACGGTCTGTCGCGGCCGATCCTTGTAGCCTTTTTGTTACACGCAGAAACACGTCACGCCGCGCAGCAGTCGTAAACATGCGGCGCGGCGTGATGTGTTCGTGACCGAACGCTGGCCTTCTTCAGGTTCCGTTCGGACGGGCGTTCACACGCGAACCCGTGGGGCTGCGCTCCGTCGCGAGGAGCCTGCCGGGACGGCGCCCGTCAGGACGGGCGGGTCTCCGGGGAGACCGTCTTCGCGGGGTCGCGCTCCGCGAGGTGACCGATGACCGCGTCGATCGCCTCGAGGGCGTCCGCCTCGAGCTTCACACCGGCCGCGCCGACGTTCGAGGCGATCTGTTCCGGACGCGAGGCGCCCACGAGTGCTGTCGCGACGTTCGGGTTCGCGAGCACCCAGGCGATCGCGAGCTGCGCCATCGTGAGTCCGTGGTCCTTCGCGATCGGTTCGAGGCCCTGCACCGCGGTGAGGACCTCATCATTGAGGAAGCGGGACACCGCGTTCGCCCCGCCGTTCTCGTCGGTCGCCCGGGAGCCTTCCGGGAACGGCTGACCCGGCTTGTACTTGCCGGTGAGGACGCCCTGGGCGATCGGGGACCACACGACCTGGGAGATGCCGAGTTCCTCGCACGCGGGAATGACCTGGTCCTCGATGACGCGCCACAGCATGTTGTACTGCGGCTGCGAGGAGATGAGTTGGAATCCCATCTCCTTCGACAGGGCGTGGCCCTCGCGGATCTGGTCCGCGGTCCACTCGCTCACGCCGATGTAGAGGGCCTTCCCGGCGCTCACGACGTCGGCGAACGCCTGCATCGTCTCCTCGAGCGGCGTCTCGTAGTCGTAGCGGTGCGCCTGGTAGAGGTCGACGTAGTCGGTGCCGAGGCGCTCGAGCGAACCGTCGATCGACTCCATGATGTGCTTGCGGGACAGGCCGGAGTCGTTCGGGCCCTTGGGACCGGTCGGCCAGTACACCTTCGTGAAGATCTCGAGCGAAGAGCGGCGCTGCCCCTTGAGGGCGTCACCGAGGACCTGTTCGGCCTTCGTGTTCGCGTAGACGTCCGCGGTGTCGAACGTCGTGATGCCGGCGTCGAGGGCGGCGTGCACGCACTGCGTCGCGATGTCGTTCTCGACCTGGGAGCCGTGGGTGAGCCAGTTGCCGTAGGTGATCTCGGAGATCTTGAGTCCGGAGTTGCCGAGGTAGCGGTATTCCACGATCCGAAACCTTTCGTTGTGGGAACGGGGGCGGGGGTGGACCATTCGCGAGCCTAGTCCGCCCCGGTCGTACTCTGGGCGTCGTGAAGGTGACGAATGAATCGACCTCGACGAACGACCTCGGCGTCACGAGCGTGCGGCACCCCGCGGTGCAGGCACAGTACGCCCACGACGTGGCGGCGGAGAAGGCCGTGTTCGGCGCGGTACGCCCGTGCGCGATGGGCAAGATGATCCTCCGCGAGAGCGCGCCGGACGCGGATCCGCACGATCCGGTGCTCGGGGAGAACCTCTACCCCTACGTCCACTTCGCGGACCAGGAGGTGCTCCGGCACCAGCTGCTCACCCCGCGCGCCCACGTCCCGGACCTCACGCGGCTCCTCGACTCCGACCCCGAGGCGTGGAGGCGGTTCCACCTCCGGGTCGATCTCCTGCGGAAGGAGGGCCGGGCGGTCTTCATCCACGGACTCGGATCCGCCGCGATGTCCGTGGCCGCGCATCTCCACGCCCATGTGTTCACGCTCGGGGAGAAGATCGAGCACTTCGACTACGACCCGGAAGCCGGCAGAGTGCGGATCCGTGCCGGCGGCCGGTGGCTCGTCGACACCGTGAATGAGAACTCGGTCCCGGCCCCCACACCGTGGGAACCGGAACCGAGTGCGTGTGACCGGCTCTACGAGGAGCGGTTCGGCTGATCAGAACGCCGGGATGACCTCGCCGTCCGGCCAGGTCTGCGTGATGTAGTCGCGGACCTCCTCGGAGTGCGTGAGGTCGTTGAGGGCGAGGATCGCCTCGTTCGTCTCGTCACCGGAGCGGACGACGAGGATGTTCTGGTAGGGGTTGCCCTCGGGGGACTCCACCGCGAGGCTGTCCTTCGTTGCGGAGAGTCCGGCCTCCATCGCGTTGTTGCCGTTGATGACGGAGGCATCCGTGTCCGCGAGGGTCTGCGCGAGCATGCCTGCGTCGGCCTCGATGAACTGCAGGTTCTTCGGGTTCTCTGCCACGTCGTGGATCGTGGCGGTGACGGGGTCGACACCGTCGGCGAGGGTGATGAGACCCTCGTGCTGGAGCAGGGTGAGTGCGCGGCCCTGGTTCGCGGGATCGTTGTTGATGCCGATCTGGGCGCCGTCGGGCAGCTCGTCGATCGAGGCGTGCTTCTCCGAGTACAGCGCGAAGGGCTCGATGTGGATCCCGGGCTCGAACGCGTACATCTCGTAGCCCTGGGCCTCGGCCTCGGACTGCAGGTACGGCATGTGCTGGAAGTAGTTCGCGTCGAGGTCGCCGTCGGACAGCGCACGGTTCGGCATCGTGTAGTCGTCGTACGTGACGATCTCGAGGTCGAGTCCGGCGTCCGCCGCGAGGTTCTCGTCGATGAACTCGAGGATCTGGCCGTGGGGCACCGCCGAGGCGCCCACCGTGAGGGTGGTGATGTCGCCTTCCGTGGTGCCGACTTCGGAGCCGGTGGCTCCGCAACCGGCGAGCAGCAGCGCCGAGGCGCCGGCGGCAAGGGCGATGAACGGGGTCTTCATGGGGTCTCCTCGGGAGGAAGTCCGGCTGCGCCGGAACGGGGTGGAAATAGGAGGGAAGAAGAGGGACGGAGCGGTCGTCAGCGGTGGTCGACGCGACGGGCGAGCCGGTCGCCGACGATCTGGACGAGGCCGACGAGGACCACGAGGACGACGACGCACGCGATCATCGTGTCCGGCTGCCAGCGGCGGAAGCCGTAGGCGATCGCGAGGTCACCGAGGCCGCCGCCGCCGACGGTGCCGGCCATCGCGGTGTAGCCGATGATCGCGATGCACGTGACGGTCGCCGAGGACACGAGGCCGGGCAGTGCCTCGGGGACGAGGACCTGGCGGACGATCTGCATACGGGTCGCGCCCATCATCTGGACCGCCTCGATCTTGCCCTGGTCGACGTCGAAGAGCGCGGTCTCGACGAGGCGGGCATAGAAGGGGATCGCGCTGATCGACAGGGACACGACCGCTGCCTGCCAGCCGAGCGAGCTGCCGACGACGAAGCGGGTGAACGGGATGATCGCGACCATGAGGATGATGAACGGCAGCGAACGGACGATGTCGACGAGGGTGCTGAGCACCCGGTGGAGGACCGGGTTCGGCATGAGCGAACCGCGGGCCGTCGCGTAGAGGAGGATGCCGAGCGGGATGCCGAGGGCGAGCGCGAACGCGGTCGCGACTCCCGTCATCGCGAGGGTCTCCCCGAGAGCAGGGAGGAGTTCGACCGAGATCGCCGGGTTGTCGAGCCACATCCCGCCACCGGACCCGCCTCCCGTGGAGGTCCCTCCGACGGCGGTGCCACCGACAGCGGTACCACCGACGGCGGTCCCGGAGGCGAGGACGACGGACTGTGCGAGGGGGAGAACGGTCATGTCAGGCGTCCTTTCCGAGGGTCTCGACACCGAATCCGGCGGTGCGCAGGGCGGTGGCCAGCGCCTCGGCCCCGGCGGCATCGGGTGCCTGCAGGCGCAGCCGGCCGACCCGGGACCCGGCGAGGGTCTCGATGGACCCGGCGGTCACCTCGGCGCCGGGGGCGTCCGTGAGGACCGCGAGGAGGTCGGTGACCGGCCGGTCGGCGAGGAACACCTCGAGGGTGGAGGCGGAGTCCGTCCCCGTGTGCGGGGGCAGGGGGAGGAGCTCGCGACTGAGGTCCGAGGTTCCCTCGCGGACGACCTCGGCGAGGGAACCGGTCCGGGCGACGCGCCCGTTCTGCAGGAGGGTGACGGAATCGCAGATCTCGCGGACGACCGACATCTCGTGCGTGATGATGAGGACCGTGATGCCGAGGCGGTCGCGCAGGTCGCGGATGAGTTCGAGGATCTGGCGGGTGGTGCGGGAGTCGAGTGCGGAGGTCGGTTCGTCGCACAGGAGGATCTGCGGATCCGCGGCGAGCGCGCGGGCGATGCCGACGCGCTGCTTCTGACCGCCGGAGAGCTGGGCGGGGTGGTTCTGCGCGCGATCGGCCAGGCCCACGAGCTCGAGGAGTTCGAGGGCCTTCGACCGGCGCTGCGCCCGGCTCACTCCGGCGATCTGCAGGGGATGCTCGACGTTCTCGAGCGCGGTGCGGGAATCGAGGAGATTCGCGTGCTGGAACACCATCCCGATGTTCCGCCTGGCCTTCCGCAGTGCGGCCGACGACCGCCCGGTGAGGTCCTCACCGGCGATCGAGACCGTGCCGGAGGTCGGCGTCTCGAGCCCGGTGAGGCACCGGATGAGCGTCGACTTGCCGGCGCCGGAACGACCGACGATCCCGTGGATCCGGCCGGCGGGCACGCTGAGGTCGATGCTCTCGAGCGCGACGACGCCGGAGAACTCCTTGCGCAGGGCACGCAGTTCGATCACACGGACTCCTTATAGGTCGGAGGCACACGCCGGAGTGCGGGCGGGTGGAGGACGGAAATGGGTCGGTGCATGATGCACGCGAGGTTCGAGTTTCCGGCCCGGGCCGGGTTACCTCGCCGTCACGTGTCATATTTCGACGCGGAAACGTCCTGAAACGCGCTCGATGTGAGTGAGGACACGCGGAGGGTTCGTATATCGTCGGTCCCGACACCGATTCGTGACTTCCCCAGGAGAACCATGCTCGCTCCCGAAGCCCGTCCGTACGAGAACTCCCAGTCGGCCGACGCCGCAGCAGCCCTCACCGCCGTGCTCCGTGGCGGTGTCCTCGGACAGGCGGGTGGCGGGACCCTCGCGGACGTCGTCGCCGAGGTCGAGAAGGCCGGTTCCCTCTCCCGGATCCTCGTTGCGGCCGTCGCGGATCTCGACAAGGACGCTTCCGTTCATCTCCTGCGCACCGGTGGCCGGCCCACCGGGCTCGTCGTCACGCGTATTCCGGGGGAGACGACCTCGCAGGCGACGCCGGCGTCCCTCAAGTCGATCCGCGCCTCCGTCGGCTCCGACCCCTCGTGGAGGAAGCGCCTCCTCGCGGGCCTCGGCAAGAAGTTCCTCCTCAAGCCCGGCACGTGGAACCTCGCACTGCGGGCGTGGAAGGACATGCGTTCGCTCGACCTGAAGTCCTTCGCCTCGGGGGCGACGAACCCCGCGGTCGTCCTCGTCCTCGCGACCGACGAGGCCTTCCGCAGCGGCACCGTCGAGTCCGCGCTCTCGGGCTTCCTCGGGTCCCTGCCCGCCGGTACCGAGGTCCGCACGATGTACGTCCGGGAACAGGAGGAGGCGCACACCGTCTTCGCCCGTGCCGGCTTCGAGGCACGTGGAACGGACCAGCCGGTGCCCGGCCTCCGACTGAAGAAGCAGCCGCTCCACCTCGTGGACGCCTCTCGCTCGGTCTGAGTCACCTCCTGGGACGGCTCGTGCCCGATCCGGGATACGACCTTCCGGTGTGTGCGGTGCGCCGCTAGGGTCGAAGAGTTACTGCACCGTCACAACTCGTCACGCGCGCTCTTCACACCCGGAGTTCCCATGCAGAAGGTTCAACGTCCCCGTTCCGTCGCCGTGTGTGCGGCGGTGGCCCTCGCCCCCGGGACGGTTCTCGTCCCGGGCGTCGCGGCCGTCGCGAACCCCCTCGTCCCGATCGACGGCCCGGCCGGGAGTCCGGCCACAGGTGGGGGCACCTCGGGCCCGGTGAGCGGGGGAGTCGTCCCGCTGCCGGGCGGTGACGGGTCCCTCGGCGTCCGGACGCAGCCGGTGAACAACGCCGAGGCGAAGGTCGAGCGGCGGGTCGACGCGCTCGTGAAGGAGAAACCGACCACGGTCGACGTCCCCGACCTCGCGGTTCTCGCGGTGACCTGGGACGGCGAGAACCCCGGCTCCGAGTACCGGGTGAAGGAGAACGGCCGCTGGCTCGACTGGCAGCAGGTGCCGGTCGAGGACGGCGCGGGCCCGGACGCCGGATCCGCCGAGGCACAGAACGGCCGGCAGGGCACGGAACCGCTCGTCGTCACGGGTGCCGAGGAGGTCGAGGTGCGCACGGTGGATCTCGAGGCGGATGCGCAGGACCTCCAGGTCGAGGTCTACTCCTCGGAGTCGACCGAGGGCGACGAGGAGATCGCGGATCTCGCTCCCTCCGACGCCGGCGAGGTCGAGGAGCTGCCGGAGACGGACGCGCCCACCGATTCACCGGCCACCGGCGGGCAGGACGCGGGAACCCCCACCGCCGAGGCGCCGGCGGGGACCGAGGGCCCGGCACCGGCGGAGACCACGGCACCGGCGCCGCCACAGACTCCGGAGGCGGAGGAGGAGACGGAGGAGCCCTCCCTGTCCGGCACCGCGGCGAACGCGAGTGCGCCGGTGAGCGGCGCCTCGGCCGCCGGCGCGTACGCGGCGACGCCCATGGGATCGGTGCCCGTACTCGGGACCGTGACGATGCGCAGCGAATGGGGCGCGGACGAATCGCTCGTCTCCGACGACGTCGACCACACGGATCGGAACCAGGCGGTCATCATCCACCACACCGCGGGTTCGACGAGCTACACCGCCTCGCAGGTGCCGGGAATCCTCCGCGGCATCCTCCGGTACCACACCGAGGGGCGCGGGTGGAGCGACATCGGCTACAACATGCTCGTCGACAAGTTCGGCAACATCTACGAGGGCCGGAAGGGATCCCTGCCGGACAAGCGTGAACGCATGACCGTCGGCGCCCATGCCGGCGGATTCAACACCGGGACCTTCGGCGTCGCCGTCATGGGGACGTACTCGAGCTCGACGCCGACGAGTGCGCTGCCCGCGCTCGAGCGGATCGTCGGGTGGCAGTCGAAGCGCTGGGCCTACGACCCGACGACGCGGGTGACGCTCACCTCCGGCGGCTCCACCCGGTACGACGAGGGCGAACGCGTGACCCTGGGCCGCGTCATGGGGCACCGGGACGTGTCGACGACCGAATGCCCGGGCAACGGGCTGTACACGAAGCTCGGGTCGATCCGGTCGAACGCGAAGTCGAAGTACGGGTTCCGCTACTCCATCACGGGGCATTTCGCCGACTACTGGATCACGCACAACGCCATGACGTTCATGGGGAGCCCGGTGACGGCGTCCCAACCCCTCGCGGACGGCGGATGGTCCCAGCAGTTCAAGAACGGTTCGACAGCGCACTCCCTGCACTACATCAAGCGGGTGGGCCAGGCGCAGCGCACCTTCGGTGGCATCCGCTCGCACTGGGCGAGCATCGGGTGGGAGAAGAGCCCCCTGCGTTATCCCGTCCAGGGTCAGAAGGGTGGGCTGAAGAACGGCGGGTTCGCCCAGCAGTTCGAGGGCGGGTCGATCCACTGGACCCCGGCGACCGGCGGACATGCGACATGGGGCGGGTTCCGAACCGCATGGGGAAAGCTCGGCTGGGAACGTGGACGGCTCGGATATCCGACGAGTAACGAATACAAGAAGAACGGGGTGACCCGGCAGGATTTCCAAGGCGGTTACATGCTGTGGGTGAACGGAAAGGCGCAGATCCACTACACGTGACGCACTATCCTTGACTGCTGGACCACGGCAGCACGCCGGGCCTGGCGAGCAGCTGAGGAGACGGACCCACACGTGGAAAGACTGATCCGGGACACGGGACTCGAGATGCCCCGGACCCCGTGGACCACGGCCGACCGCCTGTGGGGCCTCGTGCTCGGGGTCGTCGCGGTGCTGAGCGCGGCCTTCACGATGCGCGCCTACTCGCCCGGCGGATACCACTCGGACGGTCTGTTCCAGCTCGCACAGGCGCTCGGCGAGGAGCCGTGGAACGACTGGCACCCCATCGTCATGAGCGTCCTGTGGAAGGTGCTCATCGACTCCACGGGGTCGATCGCCTCCCTCATGTACCTCCAGGTGGCGCTCACGTGGCTCGCCTCCGTCGGCCTCGGGCTCCTCGTGTACGACGTCACCCGGCGCCGGCCCCTCTCCCTCGTCACGACCGTCATTCCGCTCCTGCCGTGGGTCGCGAACGTCCTCGGCATGCTGTGGAAGGACGTCCACATGATGACGGCGCTGTTCCTGTGCGTCGTCCTCGTGCTGTGGGCGGCGCGGATCGGTGGAGCAGCGGCGGGCACCGGGCGAGCACGCATGCGCTCCGTCCTCGTATGGGTGCTGCTCGGGCTCGCGGCGCTCGCTCTCGTGTACGGGGTCCTCGTGCGGAAGAACGCGGTGTTCGCCGCGCTGCCCCTCCTCTGGCTCATGCTCACCGTGGCGGTGCCGCAGATGTCAGGGGTGCCGCGCCTCGGTGGTCTCCTGCGGTCGTGGAAACGGGCCGCGGTGGCCCTCGTCGCCGGCATGCTCCTCCTCGTCCTCGGAGTGCAGCTCGCGGGGAAACTCGTCGACGCCTCGGTCGGGGGAGCGGAACGCACCGGGCAGATCACGCAGGTGATGCTCGACGACGTGCTCTTCACCATCACCGCGGACGAGATCGATGCCCTCGACATCCCCGCCGAGCTCAAGCAGAAGTTCCACGCCTCCCAGGCGGTGTGCCCGCCCGACGGCGGTCCCGAGGGCGACGGGCACCTCACCGACGCGTACTGGCGGTGCTACGGAATGGGCGAGAACGGCGGGTACACCCGACTCGCGTACGACGAGGAGATCCGTGCACTGTGGTTCGACTGGGTGCCCTCGCACCTCGGGCGGTACGTCGAGTACCGGTTCACGACCTTCGTGCGCTTCCTCTTCGCGACGGACTACAAGATCCAGATCGTCAACAAGGAGAACGAGTACGGACTCGACCGTGATCATCCGCAGGCCCACGTGGCGATGACCGACTACACGAACCGGTTCGTCGAGGACCTGCCGTGGACCTTCGACGCCTGGCTGTGGACCGCCCTGCTCGGCACCGCGCTCTACCTCGGGGTGCGCCGGACCCGGCTGTTCTCGCGCAGCGTGATCGTCCTCACGACTTCGGGTCTGTTCTACATCCTCGGGTATATTCCCCTCGTTCCGGCGAACAACTACCGGTACATCTACTGGCCGGTCGTCGCCTGCCTCGCGGCCTGGGCCCTGCTCGGTGCCGAACGGGCACTGCGCGCCCGCCCCGTCCCGGCACCGGAACCCCAGTCCGCTCCCACGGCCGCACGGTCGGCGGGTCGCCACGAGTCCGAGGAGGAATGATCGTCAACGCACCGTCCCGGGTCCGACTCCTCAGCCGTGAAGACCCCGCTCCGCTTCCCGCACGGCCGAAGAACCCGCCGCGGGTGGGCGTCGTGAGGTCGTTCCGCCCGGAGATCCAGCTGCTGCGGGCGATCGCCGTCCTCACCGTGGTGATCTACCACATCAACCCGGACTGGCTGCCCGGTGGATTCGTCGGTGTCGACGTGTTCTTCGTGATCTCGGGGTACCTCATCACCTCGCACATGATCAAGGAGATCGAGACGAGCGGGCGGCTGTCCCTCGCCACCTTCTGGGCGAACCGGGCCCGTCGCATCCTCCCGGCCGCGACCGTCGCGATCATCGCGATCGCGATCACCGCTCCCTTCTTCCTGCCGAACACCCAGTGGACGGCGACCGCGTGGCAGGGTCTCGCCTCCGCGTTCTACGTGCAGAACTTCGCACTCGCGGCGAAGTCCGTCGACTACCTCACGCAGAACTCTGCGGACACCCCGTTCCAGCACTTCTGGTCGCTGTCGGTCGAGGAACAGTTCTACGTGTTCTGGCCCCTGATCGCGATCGGTGCGCTCGTGCTGGCCCAGGCTCTCGCGCGGCGCCGGGCGCAGGGAGCCCGGGGCGCCTCGGCCGCGGGTACCGGCTCCGTGGTGCCGGGAGTCGGCACCGGTCGGCACCCCGTGCGTGTCGCCGGGTCCTTCCGGCAGCTCGCCCTCGTGTTCTTCGCGGTCGTCGTCGTGGCCTCGTTCGTGTACAGCGTGATCGAGGTGAACGCCGGCAACGCCGCCGCGTACTTCGTCACGCCCACGCGGGTGTGGGAACTCGGGATCGGCGGTCTGCTCGCCTGTGTGCTCGGCGATCCGCAACGGTTCCCCGTCCTGCGGAAGCTCCTCGCGATCGCCGGTGTCGCCGCGATCCTCGCGGCGAGCTTCCTCTACACGGGTGCGCACTTCCCGGGCGTCGCGGCCCTCCTGCCGACCCTCGGCTGCGTCGCCGTCATCGTGGCCGGGCGGACGAGCGGCCTCGGTTCCCTCCACCCGATCGTCGACCTGCGCCCCGTGCAGGCGATCGGCAACTGGTCGTACTCGCTCTACCTGTGGCACTTCCCGGTCGTCACGTACTTCGTCGCCCTCACGGGTGCCCATGCGGGATTCGCGTGGGGCAGCGTGCTCTTCGCGGTCTCCCTCGGCCTCGCGGTGCTGAGCTATCTCCTCGTCGAGAACCCCGTCCGCCGGAACCACGACCTCAGGCGTCATCGGTGGCTCGCACTCACCGCCGCCGGCACCTCGATGACCGTCGCTGCGGCGTTCTGCGTCGTGCCGCAGGCAGCGTTCGCGATCTACGAGTCGGAGAACGCGGAACAGATCGATGCGGTGGCGCAGAGCGCCGCGGAACCCGAGAACGAGGAGACCCCGCCGTTCGGGGCGGCGTCCCTGCGGTCCGACGGGTACGACACCTTCGTGCCGGGACAGGAGGACCTCGTCGTCCCGCTGCCGGCGAAGGCGCAGGACGAGGACCAGCCGTTCTATCCCGGCTGCACCGCGACTCCCGGTGGATCGGACCAGCCGACGACCGAGGAATGTGTCGCAGCGAACCCGGAGGGCACGCGAACGATCGCGGTCGTGGGCGACTCCCACGCGAGTCAGTGGGTGCCGGCGCTCCGGAAGGCCGTCGAGGGCACCGACTGGAAGGTCGTCGTGTACCTGCGGAACTCGTGTCCCTTCACCTTCGCCGAACGCGGATGGGAGGGCCGCGGGCTCAATTGCGTCGGCCCCAACCACGAGGTGCTCGACCGCCTGCTCGACACGAAGCCGGAGAAGGTTTTCATGACGAACCTCGCAGTCGACGACGTCGTCGGGGCCGAGGGCGAGGACGTGCCCGGTGTCCGTGGCTATGCGGAGGTCATGCGACCTCTCGTCGACGCGGGGATCGAGGTGTACGCGATGCAGGACACCCCCTATCTGCCGGAGGGCGGGAGCGTTCCGGACTGTGTCGCCTCGAACATGAAGAATCTCGAGGCCTGCGCGTTCCCCCGGACGGAGTCGTACGAGGGCGAGCTCACGAATCACGCGATGGCCCTCGCCGCCGAGCAGGTCGAGGGCGTCACGCTCCTCGACATGACCGATCGGTTCTGTACGACGGACCTGTGCCCGGCGGTGATCGGCAACGTGCTCGTGTACCGCGACGAGAACCACGTGGGGAAGACGTACATGGAATCGCTCGGCGCCGATGTCAAGGACGCGGTCGGCCTCGGCTGACGCGCCGGTGCAGGCAGGCGGATCCCGGACGGGTGCCGATGGCGACAGTACGATGGGCAGGGCGCTCCGACAGGGTTCGGGCGCGAAGGAGAACATGTCGAGCGGAGATGGACGCATGCAGGATTCCTCGTCGGTGGGTCACTTGAGGATCGCCGCGATCGTGCCGTGCCACAACGAGGAGGTGACGGTCGAGAAGGTCGTCACCGATCTGCGAGCCTCCGTCCCCGAGATGACGGTCTACGTGTACGACAACAACTCGACCGACCGGACCGCCGAACGGGCCGAGGCCGCCGGGGCGATCGTCCGTCGCGAGGAACGCAAGGGCAAGGGCAATGTCGTCCGCCGGGCCTTCGCGGACATCGACGCGGACGTCTACGTCATGGTCGACGGGGACGACACCTACGAGGCCTCCCACCTTCCGGAGATGATCGACCTCCTGCTGTCCGGGCCCTACGACCACGTCCTCGGCGTCCGCCAGGACACCCAGGCGACCTCCTCGTACCGTCCCGGGCACGAGGCGGGCAACCGGATGTTCAACCGCCTCACCGGATGGCTGTTCAAGGACTCCGTCACCGACATGCTCTCGGGCTACCGGGTGTTCTCCCGGCGCTTCGTCAAGTCGTTCCCCGCGGTGAGCAAGCACTTCGAGATCGAGACCGAACTCACGGTCCACATGATGTCGCTGCGGATCCCCAACGTCGAGGTCCCGGTCGGGTTCCGCGATCGCCCCGAGGGCAGCGAGTCGAAACTCTCGACGTTCAAGGACGGATTCCGGATCCTCGGGCTCATCGCCTCGCTCGTGCGCCACGAACGACCGAGCCTCTTCTACGGTCTGCTCACCCTGTTCTTCGCCCTCGTCTCCCTCGGGTTCGGACTGCCGGTCGTCTACGAGTTCTGGCAGACCGGCCTCGTCCCGCGTCTGCCGACCGCGGTCCTCGCGGCGTGCTCGATGATCCTCGCGTTCCTCATGCTGAGCGTCGGCCTCGTCCTCGACGGTCTGCGCCGCGAGCGGCGGGAACAGGCGCGGCTCCACTACCTCTCGCTGCCACCGGCGGTGACGACGAACGCCCACTCGGTGCCGGTGCGCACCGACCTGGCCGGGACCAGGATCGAGACCGAGGTCCCGCGGAACGGCGTCGCCTGAATGACCGGGCACGTCTCCGACCCCGCCGCCGGAACCGCTCCGGCTCCGGCCCCCGCCGTGCCGCGGTGGCGCCGGCTCGCGACCGAGGTCTTCCGCTTCCTCATGGTGGGCGGGCTCGGATACATCGTCGACGTCGGGGTGTCGAACCTCCTCGTCTACGGGATCCCGTTCCTCGGGGTACCTGCTCTGCTCGCCGACAGCCCGCTCAAGGCGAAGATCATCTCGACCGTGGCCTCGATCTTCGTCGCGTGGATCGGCAACAAGTTCTGGACCTACGGGGATCGGACCGGGGGAGGCGGAGTACGCGGCTTCCTCCTGTTCTGGGTGGTGAACGGCATCGGTATGGTGATAGCCGTGTTGCCGCTCGGCGTGAGCTGGTACCTCCTCGGGCTGCGGGATCCCATCAGTTACAACATCTCGACGAACGTCATCGGCATCGGACTGGCGATGATCTTCCGCTTCTACGCCTACCGCACGTGGGTGTTCCGTGAGGTCTCCGTGCCCGAGGTCGAGGTCGTCGACAGCGCCGGCACCGGGAGCCGGAGCGCGGTGGAGGAGGAACAGCGCTCGTGATACCGGTTCTCTCCCGGATCCGCGGTCACTGGTGGGACGCCGTTCTCGCACTCGTCACCGCGGCCATCGGCGCGTACCTCGTGCACGCGTTCTACCCGGGACGGGCGAACAACGACATCGTGAACCAGGCGCAGCAGGCGCTCGGGGAGATCCCGTACTCCGACTGGCATCCGCCCGTCGTCGCGGCCCTGTGGGAATGGCTCATCGGTCTCACCGGGGAGATCGGCTCTCTTCTCGTCGTCCAGCTCGTGCTCATGAGCCTCGGCTCGTTCGGGCTCGGACTCCTCGTGCACCACCGGCTCGCCAGTCGCCTCGGATCGTTCCTCGCCGTCCTCCTCCCGGTGTTCCCGTGGTCGCTGAGCCAGTTGAACATCATGTGGAAGGACGTCCAGATGGCGACGGCCTTCCTCCTCGCCGTCGTCCTCGTCTTCCTCGTGCGGCTCCGGCCGCGCGCGCTGTGGGTCCTCCTCGTCCCGGCGGCCGTCCTCCTCGTCTACGGCACGCTCGCCCGGAAGAACGCGGTTTTCGCTCTCGTCCCGATCGCGGTCTACCTCGGATGGATGGCGTGGTCGGCGCTCGCTGCGCGGCGCGAGCGGCTCCGGACGACCCGTATCCGGTTCTGGGGGAGCGCGGTGAGTGCACTCGTCGTCCTCGGGGTGCTCGGAGGCGCGACTCTCGCCACCGACGGCGCCATCGCGGAGGCCAAGGACGTCCGGGCCACCGGGCAGATCTCCCAGATCATGCTCGACGACGTGATGTTCTCCGTGCCGGAGTCGGAGCTGAATGCCTCCGCTGCACCGAAGGAACTCAAGGACCACATCAACACGGCACGTGCCGAGTGCATCGACCAGGGCGAGATCTGGGACGCGTACTGGAACTGTTACGGACGGGGTGAAACGGGCGAACCCTTCAGCCCGATCGCGTACCAGGACGAGGTCCGCCACCTGTGGGTCACCGAGGTGGTCACACACCCCGTTCGGTACGTCGAGTACCGGGCAGCGGTGTTCTCGCACTACTTCTTCACCTCACAGCTCGAGTACTGGGAACGCGGTTGGGACGGCGAGGCATCGAAGGTCGGTCTCGGAGGTGGCTCGCGTACGGCCGACTACGTGGTGAAGCCCTACGTCGTCGATTTCGCGCTCGGGACCTTCCCCATGCTGTTCACGCCGTGGTTCTGGTTCCTCGGTGGAGCGCTGCTGCTCGTCGGTGCGCGGCGCCTGACGGCATTCCGCGCGGAGGTCGTCGTGCTCTCGACCTCCGCGATGTTCTACGTCCTCGGGTACTTCCCGATCGCCCCCGCGAACCACTTCCGCTACACGTACTGGCCGGCCCTCGCCGTCACGGCCGGGGCACTCCTGTGGTGGTGTGCCCGGAGGAAGCAGCGGAAGCAGGACCGGGGCGCCGTTCGATCGTGAACGACGCACCGCCGCACCCCAGGCGCTTCCGCCCGGAGATCCAGGCGCTCCGGGCAGTCGCTGTGCTCACCGTGGTCGTCTACCACATCAACCCGGAGTGGTTGCGGGGTGGATTCGTCGGCGTCGACGTCTTCTTCGTCATCTCCGGGTACCTCATCACCGCCCACATGCTCGCCGAGGTGACCCGCACCGGCCGGTTGTCCCTCGCCGGATTCTGGGCGAACCGGGCGCGCCGGATCCTGCCGGCGGCGACCGTCACCCTCGCGGCGACCGCGCTCGCGTCCCCGCTCTTCCTGCCGCGCACGCAGTGGGACCTCACCGCGGTCCAGGGGATCGCCTCGGCGTTCTACGTGCAGAACGTGGCTCTCGCCAGCCAGTCGGTCGACTACCTGCGCCAGGACGCGGCGTCCACGCCCTTCCAGCACTTCTGGTCCCTCTCGATCGAGGAACAGTTCTACCTCGGTTGGCCCCTTCTTGTGCTCCTGGCGCTCCTCATGTTCCGTCGCCGATTCCGCACCGGAGTGTTCACCCTCTTCGCGCTCGTCGTCCTCGCGTCGTTCGTGTACGGGACGGTCAGGGTCGACGCAGGTGATCCTCGCGCGTACTACTCGACCGCAGTGCGGGTGTGGGAACTCGGGATCGGTGGCCTGCTCGCGTGCGTCCTCGGCGACCCGGTGCGATTCCCCAAGGCACGGACGGCACTCGCGATCGTGGGATTCGGCGCTGTGCTCGTCTCGGCGGTCGTGTACCACGACGGAACACCGTTCCCCGGACTGTCGGCCCTGTTGCCGACACTCGGGTGCCTCGCTGTCATCGCAGCGGGTCGGACCGGTCTCGACCGCGTGCTCCGATTGCGTCCCCTGCAGTTCCTCGGTGACCGCTCGTACTCGCTCTACCTCTGGCATTACCCGGCCGTCGTGTTCTACGTCGCGGTTCGCGGCCATCACCCGGGACCCGTCTTCGGGCTGTGCCTTCTCGTCCTCTGCCTCATCGCCGCGGATCTGAGTTACCGGTACGTCGAGAACCCGGTGCGGAGGTCCGAATACCTCCGACGTCGGCCGTGGACCGTTGCCATCGGGGCCGTCACGGCCATGGCAGTCGCCGCCTCCTGCGCCGTCGTCCCGCACGGACTGCACACGCGTGCGGTGGCGCGGGCGGAGGAAGGCGCGGCGCGGTTGGTCGCCGATCCGCCCCCGGCATTCGGTGCCGGATCGCTGCAGCCCGAGAGCTTCGACGCTTTTGTGGCCGGTTATGGAGAGGCGATCGTGCCGACTCCGGAAGCAGCCGCCGAAGACCTCCCGCGATTCCCGGAGTGCCCCGGAACCCCGGCGGAGGCCCGGTCTCCGACCGTCGAGGAATGCGTCGTCGCCAATCCTGCCGGGAGCAGGACTCTCGTTGTCGTGGGCGACTCGTACGCCGAACAGTGGATGCCCGCGATCGAGGAGGTTGTCCGCGGTACGGACTGGAAAGTGATCGCTTTCATCCACCATTCGTGTCCGTTCAACCTGGAGCCGCGCGGATGGGAGACGGACGGCGTGCTGCACTGCACCGAGGTGAATCGCGGGACGCTCTCCCGCATCCTCGAACTGCGGCCCGAGAAAGTTCTCATGAGCAATCAGTCGTACACCGACCTCGCTTCCCTCAGCACCGAGGAACCGCGAGGAGTTACCGGGTATCTCGACGTCATGAGGCCGATGGCGGAGGCAGGCATCGACGTGATCGCGCTGGGGAGTACCCCGGTGCGTCCTCGCGGCGAGATGGTGCCCGATTGCGTGGTACAACATCACGACGACCTCTCCGCCTGCACGATGGCACGTTCCGAGGGACGCGAGGAGACCGACGCGAACAGAACCTTCCGCACGGCCGCAGAGCTGGTCGACGGGGTCCGCTGGGAGAGCCTCGGCGACCGGATCTGCACGGACACGGAGTGCCCCGCGGTCGTCGGGTCCGTTCTCGTGGTCCGGGACGACTCCCACCTCACCACGACGTATGTGAGGACGTTGGTTCCGGAGGTGGCCGCGATTCTCGACCTCGATTGAGGCGTTGGGCCCGTGGTGTCAAAACCTGCGCAGACTCCCGGCGTGGGTCCACGAATCGATCAGCTTCAGCAAGCACACTTGTTCGGGTCCGTCGCTCGGTGCGGCCATACGACCACCTGAGCGAATCGCGAAGAAAGGTGCCCTTCCGGCTGTGAAAGACACACTGTTGACCTCGGCCCCTCCCCGCCATCGACGTGGGGCCACGCCTTCGATGCCGAGCTCAGCCGCAGGAGAAGCACCGCGGAAGTTCCGTCCGGAGATCCAGTTGCTGCGGGCGATCGCCGTGCTCACCGTGGTGATCTACCACATCAACCCGGACTGGTTGCCCGGCGGATTCGTCGGTGTCGACGTGTTCTTCGTGATTTCGGGGTACCTCATCACTTCGCACATGCTCGGAGAGATCGAGAAGACCGGGAAGCTCTCTCTTCTCACGTTCTGGTCGAACCGAGCACGGCGCATTCTCCCGGCGGCGACGGTCGCGATCATCGCCGTCGGTATCTCCGCGACGTGGTTCCTGCCGTCGACGCAGTGGGAGTCGGTGGCGCAGCAGGGGATCGCTTCGGCACTGTACGTGCAGAACTTCGCGCTTGCGGCGAAGTCCGTCGATTACCTCACCCAGGAGGCCGCGGACACCCCGTTCCAGCACTTCTGGTCGTTGTCGGTCGAGGAACAGTTCTATGTGTTCTGGCCGTTGTTGGCGATCCTCGCGCTCGTGATCGCCCGGTGGGTTTCGAAACGTACGCACCGACGTGCCGGTGGTCTCGGTCAGGATGCGCCCTACGCTCCTGCGGTGTTCCGGGAGACCTCGTTCGTCGTCTTCGCCGTCGTCGTTGCCGCCTCGTTCGTCTACAGCGTCGCTGAGGTGAATGCGGGGGATCCGACCGCGTACTTCATCACGCCCACCCGTGTGTGGGAACTCGGCGTCGGAGGCATGCTCGCGTGTGTGCTCGGTGACCCGCGGGGTCTGCCCGTCGTCCGAAAGGTGCTCGCGCTCGCCGGTGTCGGTGCGATCCTCGCCGCCTCGTTCATGTACACGGGTGCCACACCCTTCCCGGGTACCGCGGCACTGCTCCCGGTCCTCGGGTGTGTCGCCGTCATCGTCGCAGGGCGCACGAGCGGACTCGGGTCGCTCCATCCGATCGTCGATTGGCGGCCCACGCAGATGGTGGGCAACTGGTCGTACTCCCTCTACCTCTGGCACTTCCCGGTCATTACGTACTACGTCGCCGTCGTCGGTCACCACCCCGGCTTTTTTTTCGGTCTGTGCGTCCTCGCGATCTCCCTCGTGTTCTCGATCGCGAGCTACTACCTCGTCGAGAATCCGGTGCGGAAGAACGTCACGTTGCGGGATCGGCGTTGGATGACTGTAGGTGCGGCTCTCACCGCGATGGCGGTTGCGTGCGCCTTCTGTTTCATCCCGCAGGCCGTGTACGATCGGCATCTTGCCGTGCAGGAAGAACGCACGCAGCAGCTGCTTGCAGCGGACGTCGACGGCATGGGTGCCGGGTCCATCGACGGGAATTCGTTCGAAACGTTCATTCCGGGTTATGAGGACATAATCGTCCCGGTGCCGGCAGAAGCACGCGATGACGTTCCGCAGTGGGATTCCTGTGAGGGAATGGGGGCTGCCGATGCACGTTCGGAGTCGACGCCCGAGTGCGTGGAGGCGAACCCGGACGGGGAGAAGACCCTTGTGGTCGTCGGTGACTCGCACGCACATCAGTGGTTGCCGACGCTCAAGGCCGCGGTCGAGGGGACGGAATGGAAGCTCGTCACTTTCATGCACGACTCGTGCCCGTTCTCGCTGGAACCGCGTGCGTTGCACGAGGACCCGGAGTTCCCGTGCGTCGAACCCAATGAGAAGACTCTCGACCGGATCCTCGAAATGCAGCCGGAGAAGGTACTCATGACGAACCTCGCGGTCGATGATCTCGCGCCGGACAGTGACGAGGAGCCGCGCGGCACCCAGGGATTCGTCGATGTCATGGAGCCGATGGTGGACGAGGGGATCGACGTGGTGGCACTTCGCGACACTCCGACCCCGGTCGATGAGGAGAACGTTCCCGACTGCGTGAGCGCGAATCTCTATGACCTTGCCGAGTGCGCGATCCCCCGCGCCGAGAGTCGCGAGTTCACGGATGCGAATGCGGCTCTGGAGGCTGCTGCCGAGCGAGTGGAAGGCGTGCGGTTCGAGTCCCTCACGGACGAGTTCTGCACCGAGACCGAGTGCCCGGCCGTGATCGGAAACGTGCTCGTGTACCGGGACCAGAACCACATCTCGGCGACGTATGCGAGGACGCTCGTCGAGCCTCTCGCGGAGATGCTCGAGTTGTGAGCCGTCACGGATATGACGGTGCTGTGCGTCCATCGACCGTGTCCTCGGAGGAATGACCAGTGCCCAGAACTGATCGACCGAACAAGCACGGGGTGACTGCGCTTGCCGTCGCGGTGTGTGTTGTCGTCATCGCCGGGACTGCTGGCGTTGTGGGGTCCGTCGTCGCACATCGGTTCTCGGCCGACAGCAAGCGCGAGCGTCCGCCGGTGGTGGCGTTCATCGGGGATTCGTTCACTACAGGACAGGGAGCATCCCCGGAATCGGCGCGGTGGTCCAGCCGAGTCGCCCGCGCGCAGGGATGGATCGAGTTCAACGTCGCGCACAACGGATCGAGCTTCGACACGGCCGGGCGCGTCCCGGGAGGCGAGTCCTTCACAGAGAGCGTGCGGCACCTCGTGGCTGTGCAGCCCGACCTCGTGTTCGTCGCTTCGGCGGGTAACTATGCGGCTGCGCAACAGCGTACTCAGATCGATGCTACGTTCCACGCGCTGCGTACAGCGTTGCCGCACACTCCAGTTGTGAGCCTTGCACCGTTTCACCGGCGCGGCGCTGATCCGCTGGTCATGGAAGAGTTCGCCGAGCGCGTGAGCACTTCGGCGGGCGAGCACGGTGCGTGTTTTCTCGAACTCAGGGACCCGCTCGTCGGGGCGGGGGACGATCTCTTCGCCGATCACATCCACCCGAACGCGAAGGGCCATGCACAACTCGCGGAAGCGATACTCGTGTCGTATCGCTCGGAGTTCGATCCGGACGGCGGCGGGGTGCTCCCGGCCGAGGGAAGCTGTACCGCTGACGTGATCACCGAAAGCGGTGCGCCCGCGGAGTCGACATCGCACCGGTCGACCGCCCGGGAACAAAGGCAGTCCGACGGCTTCTGAGACCGATTCTCCTATGTGCCAAACTTCATAATTTTCTCATATTCGAGTCGCGACAGTGGAAGCACACCCGATCGGGACGCAGCGAAGAATCTCTTTTCACGTGCACCGGTCACGACTCGAGGAGAGTTCATCATGAGCATCCCCCGTCGCCGCGGACGCCTCGCCGCACTCGTTGCTGCGGCACTCCTGGCATCCGCCGCATTCACCTCGGTCGGCATGACGGTCACGGAAGCTCCGGCCGCCGCCGCAACTCCGAAGGAGAAGCTGGCAGCACAATACGGACTCGGCAGGGCCACGTCCGCCGACAAGTGGCTCGGTACCAAGACGGGCACCTACCAGACGTTCCAGAACGGTGCCGTGGTGTGGAGCAAGAAGACCGGCAACGCCGTCATGAAGAAGGGCATGCTGGACACCTGGAAGAAGAACAGTTGGGAGAAGGGCAACCTCGGATACCCGACCATGAACGAGACGAAGACCCCGGACGGGAAGGGCGCCTATCAGCACTTCCAGAAGGGTTCGATCCACTGGTCGCCGGCAACCGGCGCGCACTCCACGTGGGGTTCGCAGCGGTCGGTGTGGTCGCAGACCGGCTGGGAGAAGGGCTCGCTCGGTTACCCCACCGGTGAACAGCAGCGCCTTAGCACCGGACTGGGCACCTACCAGAACTTCCAGAAGGGCACGGTCGTCTGGAACAAGAGCGGTACCGGTCGCAAAGCCGGTGCGCGGTGGATGAACCAAGCGACCACGAGCGCGTGGAAGAACACCGGTTGGGAGAAGGGCACGCTCCAGTTCCCCCAGAGCAACCCGGCGACGAAGAACGGTGTGACGACACAGCAGTTCGTGTTCGGTGAAGTGCAGATCCGTAACGGCAGCCCGTCCTACAAACTGCCCAACGGACAGAACATGACGGCACCGAAGACCGGCCCGACCGTCGAGAACGCGAAGAAGGCGATCAACAAGGCCCAGAGCATGTGGGAGATCACGTTGGTGAACTCCTCCGGCCAGTCCCGTGAGTACGACGTGAACCTCGCGGGGACGTATGCACGCCTCGACGACCGCGACGATGAGCGCGACGACGACGATCGCCAGGCATACAACGGCGCCGGAAAGTACAACATGGGCAAGGCCATCGACGCGTCGAACACGTTCTTCGCGAATCGCTACAACAACGGTCGGCTCGGCCTCCTCGACGAGGTCGAGTGGGACGACAACAAGTGGGGAGTGTCCTACGAGAAGCGTGGCGACGATGATATCGATGTTCACGTCTCCACCAGCGGTCGCGCGAGCTGATCACTGGGGACGGAACACCTGATCCAGCTGAATGAAGGACGGCGCCTCGAGGACTTACTCGGGGCGCCGTTTCATGCTGCAGTCGAGCATTATTGCTCTCGCAAGCTCAGCCATGCGGGTTTCGGATCTCGCCCAGCTTCTTCCGAGCTGCCTTGTACGCCTTCACCACGGGAGCCGGGGAGAGTGTCCGGACCTCGGCGCGTAAACGGCGAAGGTCTTGGACGCGTGCGGCGCCGCGGAGATCCGACAATTGCCGCTCGCGCGATCGGACCGCGAGGCGGGTGAAAGCGTCGACGAGTTCGGTGTTCGGTTCCTGGAAGTAGTTCGCTGCCAGCCACGTTCGGCTCGGGAAACCGAATCGACCGGTTGTGAGGTCGTCGAGCGTGCCGAGAGTCTCGCCGGCACCCTCGAACGCGATGTTGAGCATCTCCTCGTTCACCCCGAAATCGGAGATCACCATCGTCTGCAGACCACGGTCGAGCGATTCGAGGGCTGCCGTAGAGGAGACTGTCACGAGCGCCGTGCCGGGCTGGAGGAAGTCCGCCATCGGCCCGACCTCGATCCGCAGTTCCCCCTCGGTGAGGGCCCCATCGGCGAGGAGTTCCTCGATGAGGGAGACGTACGTGAACTCCTCGTGGTGGGTCTCCTGCTCGCCGGGGCGACTGCGGACCTTGACGACGACCTCTGAGTCCGAGAAGTTCCGGCGGAACCGGGCGAGGGCGAGAAGGATGTCGATGCGTTGTGCACGTTCCTTGGGGACCTTCGCCTGCGGAGCGAACACCACGGTACGCGGCACACTCCCCGGCGCGAACGCCGGTTCCGGAGGTTCGACGGAGGCGAGCATCGGGAGCCGACCGAGGACGACCTCGACCGGGACACCCACCCGTTCGGCGACCTCCTCGTACGCGGAGCGTTCGTGTTCCGAGTGCGCGATGAACATATCCCCGAGGCGCCGGTACCGCATCCCCTTCGAGGTCGCCGGCAGCCCGACGCCGGGGAGCCCGGACACGAGGCCGGGACGGCGTTCGAGGTGAGCGGCGGTGGCGTAGACCTGTTGGACCACGGGACCGGTGGCGGCAGCGAGGACGACGTCCGGACGGAGGCGTTCGAACTCGGCAGCGAGATCTGCTCGGTTCACGATGCGAATGCGTCGTCCGTCCCAGGAGGATCCAGCGATCGCGTTCGTGATCTGCTCGCGCGTCGGGAGAATCGGACTGTCGACGAGGAGGACATGGATGTCGAAGTCAGGTCCGAGCGAATCGAGCGTGTGGCACGCCCATTTGAGGTAGGACTCGCTGTCGGAGACGGAGACAACGGTGAAGCGGGTCGAGGCTGTCGGGTCGTCCTCGGCAGCGCCGCTCTCCCGATTGAGGTTCCGGCGGAGCGCGTCCGGCGCCTGCCGGGTCCACCATTCCGGAGGCACGGCGCTCACGTGGATGCGGGGGTCCTGCATCGTGACGGGGAGTGTGCGCACGGCGGAGGTGGGAAGACTGAAGACCTCGGCCCCGGCCGGTGCCTTCGCGAGGCGGATCTCCACCGGCAGGCCGGCGCGGCGCACGTGCACGCCGTCGATGGTGCGAATCTCGTCGAGGAGTGAACGTTCCTCCCGGCGATGCACGAAATATTCCACCGGCCCCTCGGCAGCGAGGCCTCGCAGCCACTCGAGATACGGGGCCGCGGCGATGAGACGATCTGCGACCATGGCCGAGCCGATGACGATACGGGGACCGATCTCGGGTTCGCTTACCGGCACGCCCCGGGTGAACGGGAAGTCGTGGTGGCGGAGCTTTCCTCCGGAGGCGGTGAAAGCTGCGACGGTCTCGGGGTCCGCATCCATCCCCGTCACCCAGGCGAAACGTCCGGCGGTAAGCGCGGTGTGGAGGAGGGTCCATGCGGTGGTGCCGAGGACGGTGCGGGCAGGAGAACCGGAAGCCCGGGACCGCACGAGCGGCCTGGGACGGTCCGAGGTGAGTCGGTCGACCGCATCGAGCGTGGCGATTCCGTCATCGAGCAGGACGTACTGTGCCCGCAGGGAACGCGGCGAGGAGAGAAGCGCCTTCTGGATCTGCCCGGAGAACGGATCGCCGAGGAGGACCCGTGAGGTACCCGGCGGCGGGGGAGCGAAGCTCCCCACCGGCGTGAGCGTCACACCCGTCGGCAACCAGCCGCGCGGGAACCGGTCGAGAAAACTGCGCATGCCCGGAGCATCGATCCGGGCGAGGATCTCGAGTTCCGTCGTGTCGCCGAGTGCCGTGTGCGCCTCGAGAGCGGAGAGCAGTTGGAGCGGGGATTCGACCCAGCAGAGAGTGCTCATGCGCGCTTCGCCTTTCTCACGGCGCGGGCCTCACGGAGCTTGAATCGTGCGGTGTTTACCCCGAGCCGGCCCGTGCGCCGGACCGAAGCGGCCACCGTGGTGCGTTCCGGACGTCCGCCGGGGAGCCCGAGGGTCGACAGGCGCCGACGTTTGAAATAGATCATTGCCTCGGTCCCGATGATCCGTGAGAGGTACTCGGTGGCCCGAGACCGGAAGTGCGGTACGACCTCCGAGAGCATCGCGTAGCCGACCGCGTCGACAAGGCTCTGGAGTTCCCGTGATTCGACCGGTGTGCGCTCGCGAGCGGTCCCGTCCGCGAGTTCACGCATGAGAGTCACCGGAATGCGATTGCTGTTCTGGAACGGCGTGATGCGCTCGAGGAGGATCTCGGTGCCGAGCGCGAGTACCGGAATACCGTAGAACCGGCGGGCGGTCGCGAGCGCGGTCGAGAAGCATCCGAGGACGAGACCCGGCTCGAGGTGCTCGAACACGGCCTCGGCGATCGCCGGGCTGGAGAACGGGACGAGGCGGATCCCGAGGCGGTCCGCCGCCTCGTGCAGGGGCACGAGTGTGGCGGGAGGGGCTGCGGGATGCGGTTTGAAAACGAGGGTGTCGAACCCGCGGTCGGCGGCCTCCTGAATCATCGAGACGTGAAGGGCCTCCTCCTCCTGTTCGGAGAGCAGGCCGAGTGCCGCGAGATACTGACCGACCGCGAATGCGGTGCCCGGACCGCGCATCCCGTCGAGGACAGAGAGCTCGTCGCGGATCGCCTCGGCGACCTCCGCGACCTTCGCCCGGAATGCCGCGACCGACAGCGGGACGGCGACTGCGTCGAATTCGTCGAGGAGTCGGGGCGTCACACCCTCCACGAGAGGAAGGTGGTGGAGCGTGCTCACCCTCTGGCCGTTGCCGAGGGGGATCTTGTTGCGGGTGGGTCCGTAGCTCATGAGGCCATCGGAGTGCACTCTGATCACGGAATCGCGGAACACTCGGCCGAGTGCGATCGCGGGGTTCACCTGCGGGGATTCGAGGACGAGTTCGACCGGTTCCTCGCGGAGGTCCCAGAGGTCGCCGAGGAAGCGTCGCAGCATCGGCAGGTCGGCTTCCTGGGGGACCCACGAACTCGGATGGGTCGGGGCGATCGCCTCGTTGAGATGCACGATCCGGTCAAAGGACCGCAGTGCAGGTGCGAGTCCGGCTGCCGAGTCGAGCTGTGCGGTGAGTTCGAGGACCTGCGCGTTGTTGCTCAAGAGGAGGATGCGTTCACTCGGCGCGGTCCACTCCGGGAAGTCGAGTTCGGCGCCGTACAGGCGAAGGTGTGGGGGACGGTCGTATTCGCCGGCGTCGATCCCGGCGGACAGGCACACCACCTGGAAATACGTGGAAGCGAGGAAGACCTGTTTCATTTCACGATGTCCTTCACGAGGAGCCCCGGCTGTGGCAGATATCTGTGCACGAGGGCCTGCCGGTCCGGCCGGCTCCTGCGGAATTCCTCCCGCAGGACGTCGAAGGGTACCCGGGCACTCGCGCGCCGTGCGCCGGAGGCGAACTTCGCCCGAATGTCCGCGGGAGAGGAAGCGAAGCGCTTCGCCTGGTGTTCGAGGATCGCGAGCCAGTTGCGGGTCGCCTTCGGCCAGTAGAGGTCGGCGAAGGTGTCCTCGGCGACGAGGTCGAAGATTCCCTCGAACGCCCGGATGAAGTCGAGTTGGCGGACATCGAGAATCTGGGTGAGCGAACCGGAGACACCACGGCGGTAACAGACACCTGGTGAGTCGACGACTGCGAAACTCTCCGCGTGGAGGTGGAGGTTCCAGATCCACGAGCGGTCCTCGGCGGTCATGAAGCCCTCGGGGAAGTAGAGGAGCGCATTGTCGAGCAGGCGCCGGTGGAAGATCCCCGCCCAGGCGAAGGGGTAATCGACCATCGTCGAGTCGTAGGCAGGAAGGATCCCTGCGCGGGGAGGGAGAGCACGGTCCCGGATCGCCATCGGTGCGCGGCGCAGTTCGCGTTTCGTCCCTTCGACCCGGGTGTGGTCGCAGCGGACGAAGTCGACGTCAAGCCGGCGGGCAGCGTCGAGGACCGTACGGATCTGCCCGTCGGGGAGCCAGTCGTCGCCGTCGAGGAACACGACGTACTCGCCGCGTGCCTCCCGTAGACCCATATTGCGGCCACTCGCGAGGCCGACCGACCTCTCGTTGCGGATGACCGTGAAGTCGTCGAAGACCCCTGCATGATCCTCGAGCACACGCTCCGTGTGGTCGGTCGAGCCATCGTTGACGAAGATGATCTGGGCCCGCTCGCCATCCCGGAACTGACGCTCGAGGGACCGGAACAGGGTGCCGAGGTACTGAGCCCCGTTCTTCGCGGGAATGATGACGGTGAGGTCGGGAGCAGACACGGTCACCGGCCTCGGTTCGGTTTCCGGACGAGGCCGGAGACGGTGCGCAGACCCCGGCGGGCAACCCGCTTCGCTCGGTACACGATTCCGGTTCGCGGTTCACGCGGGGGAAGACGGCCCGGAAGATCGAGCTTCGTGAGGCGACGCCGCTTGAAGTACCGCTGGACTTCGGCCATCGAGGCATCTCGCAGGAAGTCCTCGGCGAGGTCGCGACGGTCGGCGAGGAGCTCCGGCTGCATGCAGTACGCCACCGTATTGGTGAGTGCCTGCAGTTCCTGCGTGTCGGGCGTGTGCAGTGAACCGTACAGGTAGTCGGCGATGACGAGCGGGACGCGGTTGCTGTTCTCGAAGGGTGCCAGGTCCTTCATGAGCGCTTCTGTGCCGACCGCAATTGCGGGAATCCCGTACATTGCGTCAGCGGTGGCCAGCGCGGTCGAGAAACAGCTCACGACGAGCGCGGGGCGCAGGATCTCGAACAGCACTTCGGCCGAGACCGGCACATCCGCGGTGCAGAACTCGATGCCTAGACCCGCGGCCCGCTGGGCCATCCGGGTGACCGTCTGCTGGTGGGAGGCCGGGTGTGGTTTGAAGATGATCCGGGTGCAACCCCGCTCCGCGGCGGCATCCACCATCGAGGTGTGGAGAGCGATCTCCTCCTCGTGGTCGATGAGTCCGAGGCTTGCGATGTACTGACCGAGGACGACCGCGGTCCCGTCCTGCGGGCGGATTCCCCGCTCGAGCAGGATCGGCTCGATGAGTGGCACGAGCTCGCCGAACACCGACCGCATGTGCGACGGGTCGATCGCATTGAGTACGGGCGATTCCTCGATGAGGAGCTGGGGCGCGAGTCCCGGGACGAGATCCGTATAGTGCAGCGTCGTGAGCCGTTGTTTCACGTGTTGCGGCATCCCGCGGCGTGAGGGGCCATAACTCATGAGCCCGTCCGAGTGCACGGAGATGGGCGCGTGCGGGAACAGCGTGGCGAAGGTGCCCGCCGGTGCATAGGGCAACGACTCGAGAAGCAACTCGATCGGTTCGTCTGCGGTGAGGCCGAGTTCCCGGCCGACGTACCGGGAGTACATCGGCTGGTGGGTGATGCCGAAGGAGAAGTCCTTCGGGTGGAGTGGCTCGATGAGATCGTTCCAGCTGTGGACGGCATCGAAGCGAGACAGGACGGAATTCGCGCCGAGCATCTCCGGGATGTCGGGCGCGAGTTCCGGCGCCGGGGCATTGTTCGAGGTGACGAGGATCCGCCGTTCGCCGGGTGTTCCGATCTGGCCGGCATCGACCATGGCCGCGAGGGACACGGCCTGGTAGAACGTGGATGCGAAAACGAGTTGGGTCACAGCGAGACTCCCGCCTGGTGCAGAACCGGTTTGAGCACACGGATACGTTTGTCCCCGAAGCCGACGAGTGCTGCTGCGGTGATGCGCGCCGGAATGTGCTCGAGGAGTGCCACGGATTCGCGCTTCAAGCGGTCCCGGACGCCGTGATCCATCGAGTCGAATCGGTTCGCGCGCTGGTAGTGCAGGATTCCGAGGAAGCTGCGTGCCACCTTCACACCGAACTCCTCATAGACCCCTTCGCGCTCGACGAGGTCGAACATGAGTCGGAACGCGCGGATGAAGTCGAGCTGTCGTTCGTCGAACACTCCCGTGAGGGACGTCGAGGAACCCTTGCGATAGAACATGTTGTGGGAGGTCGCGACGGCGAAGGACGTGGTGCCGAGGTGAAGGCCCCACGTCATGAGCCGGTCCTCGCTCGTGCGCAGCGATTCGTCGAAGAACAGCAGTCCCCGGTCGCGGAGATCGGTCCGGTAGATACCGGACCACACATTGGGGAAGTCGACCATCGACGACGTGTTGATGGGGTTGATGTAGTCGCGGGGGTCGAGGGGTGTGTTCCGGAGTGCGCAGGGAGCCTGCACGATGCGGCGCACCTGGCCGTTGGCGACGACGTAGTCCGCCTTGACCCAGTCGACCTCGAGGCGGGAGATCGTGTCGACGAGGTTGCGGAGGTGGCCCTTTCCGTACCAGTCGTCGGAATCGAGGAAGGTGATGTACCTCCCGTTCGCGCGCCGGATTCCTTCGTTCCGCGCGGCAGAGACCCCGCGGGCCTCGGCGTGCTCGACGAGATCGATCGACAACGAGGAGGTGTACTCACGGACGACCGCACTCATGTCGTCGGTCGAGCCGTCGTTGATGACGATGACCTCGAGCTCGTCGCGGGTGAGTCCCTGTGCCGCCACGCTCTGCAGTGTGCTGCCGACCGTGGCAGCGGCGTCCTTGCCGGGGATCACCATGGATACGAGCGGACTGCTCATCGTCGCCTTTCGGAAGCTGCTGCTGGACCGTCAGACATGCTACCGGAAGGGAGTTTCGGGCCCTGCTCCCAGTGTCCCGGCGCGTCGGAGAACAAGGCGCCCTGTGTCGCACCCGGTCCGAGCGGGCACGGGTGGGTCCGGAGTCAGGACTCCGACGGCAGGACGAAGTCGCCGCCCGTTCCGCCGTCGGTCGCGGCACCCGGGCGCATTGCGGTCCACGTGTGCGTGTATACGCGGGTCCCGGAACGATCGCCGGCGTAGAACGCCGTGAGGTGCACCCCGGCTTCGAGCAGACAGGCATCGACGTACCCGGAGTCCCACGGGGAAGGGGCGCGGACCTCTCCGTACACCTCGGACTCCGGCCAGGAGGTGAGGTCGTCGTCGACGGAGAGCGGCGCCCGGCGGACGCGGAAGGTCATCGAGCCGCGGTCGAACCAGTAAAGGTGTATGCGGTCGCCGTCGACCACCGGCGCGAGAGGCGTCGCCCACGCATCCGTGATGTTCGTCCGGACGAGCGGATCCCAGCCGCGACCTTCGGCGTCCCCGAGGGCCATGCGGACTGCCCGACCCTCGGTCTGTTCCCTCCACATCATGAGGAGACGGTCGTCGGGAAGCCGGAGGAGACGGCCTTCAACGGGCAGGTCATCGATGCTCGGGGCCGTCCCGAACTCCTCCTGGCTCCAGGTTTCACCGCGGTCCTCACTGCGCAGCAGCCCCCAGGCGAGGGAACCGCCACCCTCACCGGGCTCCGCGTGCCAGCAGGTGAGAAGAGTCCCCGAGACGGTCTCGCACACCGGCTCCAGCAGAACCGGCGTGTTCGGTACCCGGATCGGGGCGCCTCGACGGTTCCACGTGCGCCCGGCGTCGGAGGAGACGTACACGAGGTGGGTCCAGTCGGAGTTGTCCGCCGCGCGGACACGCCGGACGATCGCGAAAAGGTTGCCGTCGGACAGCGTCGAGAGGGAATAGATCGAGAGGTCGTACCCCGGCTCCTCGAGCACGGTCTCCTCCGTCCACGACACACCGCCGTCGGTGGACCGGGTGAACACGACGAGGCGCGAGGCCGACCGGCCGTGCAGGTCACCGCACGAGTAGGCGAGAACCGCCGCTCCGTCGTCCGCGCGGCAGAGGACAGGCCAGGATTCGTAGACGCTTCGTGGTGGCGTCGCCCGCGGTGTGCCCGACACCCAGGTCTCCTCCGTGCCTGCGTCCCGTGCGGTGCCGTCGTCGTCCCCGATCCGCACCGAGCGCTCGTCGGGGCCACAACCGGAAAGTGCTGCGACGGTACCTAGGCCGAGCCCGAGGAACAACCGGCGGGAGATGGAATGGAGGATCACACAGGACATCCTGCTGGATGGGGAGGACTCCGGGGCTACGAATCGGTAACAAGTAGGCTCGTGGTGCATGAGTAGGGTATTCCGGTGCGGAATAGGAAGAACGAAACGAAGGTACGTGGTGACGTGGCGCAGGTGTTGACGCACATCGACCGGTTGGAATTCGACCCGGGACTCTCCAACCGCACGGCCCTCGTCGTCGATCCGCGTATCAACCAGGCTGATATCGACTACACGCGGATCCCCTCCGATATCGACGTCTATCGATTCGGTGCGTTCACCGCGGAACTCGCCCTGCACTTCGGTCGGGATGTCGCCGGGTGGTTCGTCGACGACTCCGCCTCCGTCGAGGACTTCACACGCGTGAAGCTCCGTGGCGAGTACCGCCTCGGGCGGATCCTCGTCGACGGTTCCCGTACCCGCCTCGGGATCGATGCCCTCCGGCGGGCCGCGCACCGGAACGTTTTCGACTACGCCCACCTCATCGCCTCGAATCCCGAACTCGCGGTGTGGTTCATGCGCGACCGCCGCCCCAACCCGATCAGCCGGATGGTCGCGGTCGTCGCCGCCATGGGCTACGGCACCGTGCTCGTGCTCGATCAGGAACTCAGCTCCATCACGAGTCGGCGGTCCTACATCACAGCCCGCCCGGCGACGAACGTCGGGGACTCGACCCTCGCACTCGACCGCCGCTACGAGTCGTGGTCACGGATCAACAACGACCTCGGGGTCCTCGCTGCGGCACTCACCCAGTTCCCCGACACCGCGTTCCACGACGTCACCGTCGGCAACCGGATGCGTCTCGTGCTCACGCCCGCGCCCGAGGTGCCTTCGGCGAATCGCCTCGTCCCCCTCGCGAAGTACCCCCTCGGCGACGATCACCTCAGCGCGCTCCTGCCCGTGGGCCCGGGCGGCGAGGAACTCCGGTGCGCCTATGTGACGATGTGCGATTCGCACGAGTACCTCTGGGGGGTCCGGGCACTCGCGAACTCCCTCGCGGCGGTGTCGGACGTGCCTCTCGTCCTCATGGTCCCGCCCGGTTTCGACATCACCGACGTGAGTTTCGAGCACGGCAATGTGCGCCTGCACCCGGTGAACTCGATCCGCAATCCGCACGACCAGAAGTCGCACCAGCTGCGGTTCACGAACACGTACACGAAGCTCGAGGTGTTCGGCCTCGGATTCCTCGACCGGGCGGTGTTCATCGACGCGGACACGATCGTCCTGCGGTCCCCGGACGAGCTCTTCGGCTACGAGGGATTCGCCGCCGCTCCGGACTTCGGCCTGCGTCTGGAGAACGACGTCTTCAATTCGGGAGTGTTCGTCTGCTCCCCGGACGCTGACCTCTACCAGCGCCTGCTCGCGCTCATCCCGAGCACACCCTCGTACGACGGGGGAGACCAGGGGTTCCTCAACGAGGTGCTCACCGACATCACGTGGCTGCCGCCGGAGTACAACACGCTGCGTCGTGCGCTCGGCCGGTACCCGGACGTCGTCACGCTGCAGCACGCCCGGATCATCCATTACGTCGGGCCCAAACCATGGCACCTCGTGGGTGAGCCGGAATGGTCGTCACTTGACGATCTGTGGTTCGCCCAACTGAGCGACCACGAGAAGATCGAGTACATCATCGAACTGCGTGATGCGGTCGGCGGCCGGGTCGCCCGGGGGAAGGGACGCGATCCCTTCGGGACCGGCAAGGGCGGCTACCGGGAGGCCGAGCGGCTCCTCGCACTCGGCAAGCACAACTCGGCGATCAAGGTCGCACGCGCCGCGCTCAAGCAGACGCCCGACTCGCTGCGGAACCGGCAGGTACTCGCGAAAGCGCTGCTCGCCTCGGGCAACCGTCAGGGCGCGGCGAAGGTGATGGCGAAGACCACCGCAATGAGAGCCGCCCGGTTCGTCCGCAGGAGGATCCCGAAGTGAAACGTCTGTTCGTCGTCAACGGTCTCTTCGGATTCCTCACCGCGCTTTCGGCACGGGCTGTCGGACCGCAGGACGAGGTCGATGTTCTCGGCCTGTTCTGTTACTCGAAGGAGGACAACAAGGTCCTCGAGGCCACCATGCGGTCGCTGCTGCCGGGCATCCGGAAGGTCGAGTTCCTCACCGACACCTCCGAGTACACGAAGAAGCTCGCCGACCGCCGGTTCATGCGCTCCGTGAGCCCGGATCCGGCGGAGATCCGGATGTTCTTCACCCACAACACGTGGCTGCACAACCGGGTGTTCCGGTCCTTCCCCGAGGCCTCGATCGTCCTCTACGAGGAGGGCATGGCCTCCTACTACCCGGGCCTCCTCGCGACGTACGAGGCACGCGGCCGTCTGCAGGGCGTGTACCTCCACAACTACTGCGACCGGATGCTCCCGATCGACGCGGCGGACCACCCCGAGGTGTTCGGGCTCATCGATCGCGAACGGTTCCGGTCCCTGCTCGAGAAGCTCGCAGACCGGGGCACCGGTGGCGCGCGGGGCTCTCGGAGCACAGGCGCCTCGCAGCTCGGCCCCGACGCCGTGCTCGTCGTCGAGCAGTACCTCTTCCGCAAGGGCGGGGCCCAGACGATCGACGAGGCGGCAGCGGAGTACGTCACAGCGATCCGGACGATCCTCGGCAAGGGGTACCGGGTCGTCTACAAGAAACACCCGCGGGAGAACACGGGTCTGCTCGAGCGCATCCGAGCGCTCCTCACGGCGGACGAGCTCTCCCGCTTCGCCGAGCACCGCGATCCCGCGATGCTCCTCGAGGTCGGGTTCCTCGAGAGCACCCCTGCCGCGGTCGTCGCGATCAGTTCGACGAGCCTCTTCACCGCACCCCAGTACTTCGACGTCCCGTCGTTCCGGATCCCCTCACTCGCGCAGTTCGACGTCGCACGGGTAATCCCCGTCGAAAGGCGGGGCCTCGTGAGCAATGAGGTCGCGCTCGCCGCACGCGTCCCGACCGTCGACGAACTGCCTCCGGCACTCGAGGTGCACCGCGCCCGTGACGTGTTCTCCTCCCGCATGGAGGCGCATCCTCCGCTCGTCGACGACGAGGGCCACCGGATGCTCGCCGATGTCGATTTCGGGCCGGAGTACGTCGATCTCGTGAAGGCGGTTGCCGCCGACGACACCGCGGTCGTCTCCTTCGATCTCTTCGACACTCTCGTCAAGCGTCCTGCCTCCTCGGGTGCCGACATCTACGCTCTGCTCGACTCGGCCTTCCGTGACGACCTGCCGCCGTACGTGCGCTTCTCCGACGTCCGCCGCACCGTGTGGGGACGGCTTGACGCCGACTTCGCCTCCCGGGGCGGCCGCCCGGCCGAATACTCGCTCCACGACGTCTACGACTATCTCGCGCGGACCCTCCGGCTCACGGAGGAGACCGCGAACCGCATGCACGCCGCCGAGGTGGCCCTCGAGTCCCGGCTCGTCGCACCCCGCCGGGCCGGGATCGCCCTCGCCCACGTGGCCCGGGTGTACGGCAAACGCTGGGTCGTCACCACGGACACGTATTTCGACACCGACGAACTCGGCTCCGTGGCCCTCGGCAAGCTGCCCTTCGGTCCGGACGCGCTCTTCAGCTCCCACGAGGAGCAGGCGACGAAGGCCGCCGGTGACCTCTTCGACGTCCTCGTCGCCGACCTCGGCGTCCCGGCCGCACGCGTCCTCCACATAGGCGACCGGGAGGACCACGACGTCGCCGGTGCCCAGGAGCACGGCCTGAGGGCCGCGTGGCTGCCCTCGGCCACCGCTGCGGCCGGTCGGCACCGCGCCTGGTCCGAGGCGTGGGCCGGGATCCGCGAGGAACGCGCCTCGGCGCTCGTCCGGGGCCTCGTCACCGCGCACCTCTTCGACAATCCGTACCGCGTGTTCGACTCCGAGTCCGTCGTCGGCGGCGACCCGCGGTTGCTCGGCTACGCGGCAGTGGGCCCGGCGATCTCCGGGTGGGCACAGTGGATCCTGCGGACGGCGCACGCGCGCGGTCACGACGCGGTGCACTTCCTCTCCCGCGACGGGTACCTCCCGCTCGATGTGGCCCGCCGCCTCCAGGAGGTGCTCGGTGCGCCGTTCGACGGGATCGATCTGCGGTACACGATGAGTTCCCGCCGGGCCATGTTCTCGGTGTTCAACCAGGAGCCGGGGCACGTCGCGTACACCGAGTTCGTCCACGGGGTGAACCGGCGGACGACCGTCGACGGACTGTTGCGCACGCGCTTCGGGGACGAGGTCGCGACCGCGCTCGGCCCGTCGATCGCCGCCGCCGGGCCCGGGACTGTCGGCGAACCGCTCGGTCGTCACGTGGAGGCCGTGAAGAACGCGATCTCCGCAGCAGCCGACGACATCATCGCCCGCACCCGCGGGCACAACGAGGCCGTCACCGCGTACTACACGCAGGCGCTCTCCGGGGCAGAACACCCCGCGATCGTCGACATCGGGTATTCCGGGAGCGCCCAGCGCGGTATCTCTCTCGCCGCGGGCCGTCCCGTCGCCGGCATGTACTTCACGACGATGGAGCACAACACCGAACACGCGTGGATCAACGATCTTCAGGTGGACGAGTTCACCTCGGACCCGGTGTTCTTCACCTCGGGCGGCCTGCTCGAGTACCTCGTGACCCCGGCAGGGCTCGAGTCCTGCACCGGCTTCGAGATCCGTGGCGGCACGTCCGTTTCGGTCCTCGAGAACAGTGATCCGGGTGATCCCGTGCGCGGGGAGGTCCAGGCAGGGGTCCGGGCGTTCCTCGACGACTACGCGACCGTCTTCGGACCGTACGCGCGGGAACTCGTCATGCGGCCGCGCCTCGCGGTGCACCTGCTCTCGACCTTCCTCAGTCACCCCACGTACGAGGACGTGCGGACGCTCGACGGCGCCCGCCACGAGGATCTCGTGGCG
>NZ_BAAANO010000005.1:153774-172814 GCF_039529845.1 Brevibacterium samyangense
GGCGGGCGCCGTGGGCGACGTCCTCGCGTACTGGCCGCAGGGGCGGGCCGCGCTCGAGGCGGGACCGCGGCCCCGCGGCGAGGAGACGGTGACGCGCTCGGGAGCCGGTGCGGCGCCTCGGCGGTCGGGGGAGACGGCCGAGAACCGGAACGTCGGGACGACGGCCCGGGTGGCTCTGCACGGAGCACGGAAGGTCGCCGGAAGGGCGGTGCGGAAGGCCGCACGGATCGTGCGGCTGGCCCGCGGCTGACTACGCCGACTTCTTCCAGCACGGCACGACGTCGACGTCGAACACCGCGCCGATCGCGTCGAGGTACTTGATGACGGTCCCGACACTCACATCGGGAGAGCCGTTCTCGATCGCGTCGATGTCCGACACCGGTACCCCCATGCTGTCGGCGAGTTCGTTCTGGGGGATCCTGGCGACCATCCGGGCACGCTTGAGCTTCGTGAAGAACCGCGAGGTGGCCTCGGAGTTCGCGTGGGGGACGCTGTGCTTCTCCCCGGCTTCCGAGAAGTAGTGGGCGATCGACATGGCAGGACCTCCTGATCGACGGTGATGCAGTACGTGCGCAGTCCACGTGATGTGTCGTCCCAGTCTGCCGCACGGAAGCCGGGCCGGAAAGGGCCCAGTGCCGACTGTCAGCAATTCCCCCGCTCCGTGTTCCACTCCGTTCACGCCGGCCCCCGGTCCCGGGTACGACAACGGCCGGCCGTTCCCGGGGGAACGACCGGCCGTGAGGCCCTCTCACCGAGGCGCCACGCACCTCGGCGAGGGATGCGTCACTTGACGACGCGAAGGGATTCGATCTTGGACTCCTCGCCCGGCATGACGCGCTTCTTGCCGTCACCGAGGGCGACCTCGACGACGCGGACCTGCTCGACGAGGGTCTTGAACTCCTCGGGCTCCATGGAAGCCTTCTGGTCCGAGCCCCACATGTCCTGGGAGAGGGTGATGTGACGCTCGAGGGTGTTCGCACCGAGGGCGACAGCGGCGAGCGAGATCGAGGTACCGAGCTCGTGTCCCGAGTACCCGACCGGCACGCCGTAGCGCTCGCGGAGGGCCGGGATCGCGAGGAGGTTGGCCTCCTCCGGCGGGAGCGGGTAGGTCGAGGTCGCGTGCATGAGGGTGAGGTTCTCGGTGCCGAGGGTCTTCACGGCGACGTCGATCTGCTCGAGGGTCGACATACCGGTCGAGAGGATGACGGGCTTACCGGTCGCGGCGACGGCCTTGAGGAGCTCGAGGTCGGTCACGGAGGCCGAGGCGATCTTGTAGACGACGGCGTCGAACTTCTCGAGGAAGTTCACGGAGTCGATGTCCCACGGCGAAGCGAACCACTGCAGGCCCTTCTCCTTCGCGTACGCGTCGATCTCCGTGTACTCGGCGTCCTCGAACTCGACACGGAACTTGTACTCGAGGTACGTCATCTCGCCCCAGGGGGTGGAGCGGGGCTTCGACTTCTGGTCCTCCGGGACCGCGACGTCGGGGTTGCGTTTCTGGAACTTCACGGCCTGCGCGCCGGCTTCGGCGGCAACGTCCATGAGCTGCTTGGCGATCTCGACGTCACCGTTGTGGTTGATGCCGATCTCGCCGATGACGTAGACAGGCTGGCCGGGACCGACAAGGATATCGCCGAAAGCGACCGGCTTGATCTCGTTCACAGTCATGAGAACTTCTTTCTGGTAGTCGAACGTGTCAACGATTGAGGGTTGCATCAGGGATGAGGTCGCACACCTCACGGACCGCGCCGTGACCTCCGCGCCTGGACAATACCAGGCGCGCAGCGGTGAGGACCGAGGGATGGGCGTCGGCAACGGCGATGGGCCAACCGACGACGCTGAAGGCTTCGAGGTCGTTGATGTCGTTGCCGACATACGCGACGCGAGCGGGGTCGAGCCCCTTGTCCGCCATCCACTTCATGAGGACTTCGGCCTTGTTGTCGATGCCCTGGGCGACCTCGACACGGAGTTTCTCCGCGCGGCGGGTGACGACCTCATTGCGTTCCTTGCTGAGAACGAGGAACGGGAATCCGGCCTTCGCCAGGCGCGAGACCCCCATACCGTCGCCGCGGGAGACGCGAACCATTTCCTTACCGTTCTCGTCCACGTAACCCGCGTCGTCCGTGTGGACGCCGTCGAAGTCCGTGACGAGGGCATCCACGTCGAGCGCCGAGGTGTCCTCGTGGGCCTTGGCCATCGCACGCACGAGGGTGAGATCGGACATCGAGTCGATCTCCTGCGCGTGCTCGGGCGGGACCTCCTCGATCTCCACCCGCCCGAAGAAACGGTGACCGGTCTCACGGAAACCGTCGGTGCGCATGATGTAGAAGGCACCGGTCTCGTTGTAGTGGATCTTCCGGTCCTGGCGACGCGGACGGAACGAGGCGTCGTGCCCCACGGCCACGGCGCTGCCGTCGGCCTCGTCGAGCGTCCAGAGGAAGCTGTGGTCCTCGACCGCGGAGAACACGACGTCGGCCTCACCGGAGACGACGCGACCGATCGCACGGTCGATGTTCTGCGGGTCGATGAAGGGCGAGGTGCACTGCACGAAAGCCGTGAGCTCGAACGTCTTGCCCTGTTCGGCGAGCTGATCGAGCGTGTACAGGAGGGCCGCTTCGCTCGAGGCGAGGTCGCCGGAGATGGCGTCGGGGCGGCGGATCACGGTCGCGCCGGCGCGCTGCGCCTCCGCTGCGATGCCGTCGTGGTCGGTGGAGACGACGACGAGGTCGATGCCCTGCGCATGCACTGCAGCTTCGACCGCGCGGGCCAGCAGGGTCTTGCCTGCCACCTTCTGCAGATTCTTGAGCGGGATGCCTTTTGAGCCGCCACGCGCGGGAATGATCGCGACCGCGCGGGGTGCATTCTTCGTAGATTGATCAGTCACAAGGCTTCTCACGGTACACCAGCGACCTGGGAAGCCGTGACACCTTCGTGACCTACCCGCCACGTGTCCGAAACGGAACTCCGCAACGGACCGGTTGCGGGAACGATCAGATCCAGGTCGGATTGAGGATCCGCAACCGCCACGCGTCGTAGGGGATCGTGTGCCCGGTCCAGATCGGGTAGTAGAAGGCGAAGGCGCCGACGACGGCGACGAGCACGAGTCCCACGACGAGCCTGCGGGCCACGAGCGCGACCGGCAGGTGCGGTGCCCAGCGGGCGAAGCGCCTCGGCGCGGGAGAGTCGGCATCCCGGCCCGAGGCGCCCTGCCCCGGCGCCGGTCCGGCGCCGACCGCCGGTGCCCGGCCCCACAGGAGTCCGAGGCAGTACGCGAGTGCGAGGACGACGAAGGGCACCATGACGATCGTGTAGAAGGTGAAGATCGTCCGCTCCTGGTAGAGGAACCACGGCGCCCACGTGGCGAGGAGCCCGGCGAGGATCCCGCCGGCGCGCCAGTCGCGCCGCAGCAGCCACAGGCCGATGAGCGCGAGGACCGCGAGCGGTGCGAGTCCCCAGATCACCGGGTTGCCGACGGAGAGGATCGCGGCCGAACAGGAGTCGACCCCGGGGAAGTCGCAGCCGGGGTCGCCGGCCTGGGGGGACTCGTAGTAGAAGGACGTCGGTCGCCACTGGACGATCCAGCCCCAGGGGTTCGACATGTACGGGTGCTCGGAGGCGAGACCCACGTGGAACGTGTACGCGGTGTAGTGGTAGTGCGCGAGCGAGGGGATCCAGTCCGGCAGGAAGTCCCACCAGCCGTGGTTGTTCGCCGCCCATGTGCGGTCCCACCCGCCGGAGGTGACGATCCACCCCGTCCAACAGACGACGTAGGTGACGAACGCGACGGGGACGAGCATGAGGAACGCCGGCACCGCGTCCTTCGTGAGCGCCGCGAGCCACGGATGGCGGATACCGGCGGCCCGGCGCATCGACACGTCCCAGAACACCGCGAGCAGACCGAACACCGCGAGCGCGTAGAGCCCCGACCACTTGACGCCCATTGCGCACCCGAGGGAGATCCCGGCCGCGAGGCGCCACGGCCTCCACCACAGCACGGGACCGAACGAGGCCGGGAGGAGGCGGTCGAGAAGGCCGGGGAGTCCGGTGGCGCGGGCGGTGCCGGAACCGGGGCCGGCGCCTCGGCCGGGGTGTGCTCCGCCGTGCCCGCCGGCGGCGAGTCGCCGGGCGAGGGACGCTCGGGCCTGCTCCCGGTCGAGGACGAGGAACCCGAACCCGAGGAGCACGAAGAACATGAGGAAGAGGTCGAGCAGCGAGGTGCGCGAGTGCGTGAAGTGCACACCGTCGAACGCGAGGAGGCCCGCGGCGATCGTCCCGATCCACACAGAACGGAAGAGCCGCGCGGCGAAGTATCCGAGCAGGAGGATCGAGAGGGTACCGACGAGGGCGGCGGAGAACCGCCAGGCGAACGGGGAATCCGCGCCGAAGACCTGCATGCCCCAGCCGATGAGCCACTTGCCGAGCGGCGGGTGGACGACATAACTGGGGTCGTCGAGGAAGATGTCGGTGTTGCCCGCCTCGAACTCGGGGTTCGGTTCCTCCGGCCACTCGCTCTCGTAGCCGTTGTGGACGAGGGTCCATCCGTCCTTGACGTAGTAGGTCTCGTCGAACACGAGGGTTCCGGGGAAGCCGAGGCGGATGAACCGCAGGAGACCGCCGACGAGGGCGACGAGCCCGGGGAACAGCCAGGCGAGTACACCGAACGGCAGGTTCCGCACGGTCCGGCGTGCCGAGGTGACGAAGCCCTGCGGGGTGTGCGGATGTGAGCCCGGTGCGGAGGTGGAGAGCTCGGAGGTGGAGGACGTCACGGACGTCAGTCTGCCACGGGGCGTCGGCACGCCGAGCGGGGGAGGTCACGCGGATGAGAGCCAGGTCACGCACCCTGCAACGGATCCGTGACCTCGCTGTGGGCCGACGCTCATGTTCGTTCACTAGGCTGGGGTTACCGCACGCGCAGTCGACAGAGGTGGATGGAATGTCCCAGAACCCGTACGATCCCCACTCCCAGTTCCAGCCCGGTGCCGGATACCCGGAGGGCACTCCGCAGTACGGTTCGAATCCCGCCGCATACGGTTCCGGACAGCCCGGCGCGCAGGACCCCTACGCCGCGGGACAGTACGGGGCCGGACAGTACGGTGCGGGTGCGCAGCCCTACGGTCAGCAGGACCCCTATGCGCAGCAGGGGTACGGACAGCCGGATCCCTACGCCCAGCAGGGTTACGGTCAGCAGGTCGTGTACGCCCAACCGGCGACGAACACCCTCGCGATCCTCGCGCTCGTCATGGGCATCATGGGCTTCTTCACCTTCGTCACCGGTGTCGCCGGCATCATCTGCGGCCACATCGCGCGCAAGCAGATCAAGCAGTCGGGTGAACAGGGCGACGGCATGGCGCTGTGGGGCCTCATCACCGGCTATGTGTCGGTGATCGGCTGGATCGTCTTCTGGGTCCTCTACTTCGTCTTCATCTTCGTGATGATCGGCGTCACGGCGTCGACGTACTGACCCCATGAACACCACCACCCACCTCTCCGAGGGCACCTCCGCGCAGGCGGACGGTGCCCTCGTCCTCGTCGGTACGCCCATCGGGAACCTCACCGATGCCTCACCCCACATGCGCGAGGCGATCGAACGCGCCGATGTCATCGCCGCGGAGGACACCCGCCGGTTCCTCGGGCTCGCCGATCGCCTCGGGATCACCCACACCGCGCGGATCGTGAGCGTCTTCGACCACAACGAACAGGACCGGGCCGGTGACCTCGCGGACGCCGTCGCCGCGGGGCAGACGGTCGTCCTCCTCACCGACGCCGGCATGCCCGCGGTCTCCGATCCCGGCTACCGGGTGGTGAAGGAGGTCGCCGGGCGCGGCCTGCGGGTCACCTCGGCACCGGGGCCGTCCGCCGTGTTCACCGCGCTCGCCCTCTCCGGCCTGCCGAGCGACCGCTTCTCCTTCGAGGGGTTCCTGCCGCGCAAGGCGGGGGAGCGGGCCCGGTTCCTCGCGGACCTCGCACGGGAGACCCGCACGATGGTGTTCTTCGAGAGCCCCCACCGGGTCGCCGAGGCGATGGACGACGTCGTCGCGGCGTTCGGCCCCGATCGCCCGATGACGATCAACCGGGAACTCACGAAGACCTACGAGGAGGTCCTGCGCGGCACCACCGGCGAACTCGCGGACCTCGCTGCCGAAGGGCTGCGCGGGGAACTCACGCTCGTGATCGCCGGGCACTCGGGGGAGCGGACCGCAGCGGCCGACCACCTCGGGGAGATGATCCGACTCGTCGACGGCGGTATGCGCGCGAAGAAGGCCGCCCAGGAGATCGCCGCCCGTCACGGTGTCTCCACCCGCGAGGTGTACGAGGCGTACCTGCACCGCGAGGAGTGAGGCCGACAGCGGGGGCCGGCCCCCGCTCCCGGTGACGGACTCGCCCGGTGCGGGCGCGTCCGTGCCCGCCGTTAGACTTCGGGATCATGAGCTTCTTCATCACGACCGCGATCGCGTACCCGAACGGTGTCCCCCACATCGGCCATGCCTACGAGTACATCGCCGCAGACACCCTCGCTCGGTTCAAGCGCCTCGACGGCGAAGAGGTCTTCTTCCTCACCGGCACGGACGAGCACGGTCTCAAGATGCAGCAGACCGCGGAGAAGGAGGGCGTCACCGCCCGCGAGCTCGCCGACCGCAACGCCGCGGTGTTCCGCGAACTCCAGGACACCGTCGGTTCCTCCTACGACCGGTTCATCCGCACGACGGACGCCGACCACCTCGAGTGCGCGCAGGAGCTCTGGCGCCGCATGGAGGCGAAAGGCGACATCTACCTCGACTCCTATTCCGGGTGGTACTCGGTCCGCGACGAGGCGTACTTCGCGGAGGACGAGACCGAGGTCGTCGACGGGGTCCGCCGGGCGATCACGACCGGCACCGAGGTCGAGTGGACCGAGGAGGAGTCGTACTTCTTCCGCCTCTCCGCCTACCAGGACAAGCTGCTCGCGCTCTACTCCGAGCACCCCGAGTTCGTGGGCCCCGACGTCCGCCGCAACGAGGTCGCCTCCTTCGTGGGCTCCGGTCTCAAGGACCTCTCGATCTCCCGCACCACCTTCGACTGGGGCGTTCCGGTCCCCGGCAACGAGAAGCACGTGATGTACGTGTGGGTCGACGCCCTCGCGAACTACCTCACGGGTGCCGGATTCCCCGGTGACGCGGACTCCTTCGCGACGTGGTGGCCGGCCGACGTCCACATCATCGGCAAGGACATCGCCCGCTTCCACGCGGTCTACTGGCCCGCCTTCCTCATGAGCGCCGGCATCGAACTGCCGAAGCGCGTCCACGCCCACGGCTTCCTCTTCAACAAGGGCGAGAAGATGTCGAAGTCGGTCGGCAACGTCGTCGACCCGCACGCGCTCATCGCCGAGTACGGCCTCGACACGGTTCGGTTCTTCTTCCTCCGGGAGATCTCCTACGGCCAGGACGGGTCCTACAGCCACGAGGGCATCGTCACCCGCATGAACACGGACCTCGCGAACGAGTACGGCAACCTCGCCCAGCGCTCGCTCTCGATGGTCGCGAAGAACTGCGGAGCCGCCGTCCCCACCCCGGGCGAGCTCACCGCCGACGACGAGGCCCTCCTCGCCGCCGCCCGTGCCGTCCTGCCCGCCGCCCGCGAGCACATCGACGCGCAGAACATCCACCTCTACGTCGATGCCGCGTGGAAGGTGCTCGCCGCCGCCAACAAGTACTTCACGGTCCAGGAACCCTGGAAGCTCCGCAAGACGGACGCCGCCCGGATGGAGACGGTCCTCTGGGTGACCCTGGAGGTCGTCCGTATCGTCTCCCTCCTCGCGCAGCCGGTCATGCCGACCGCCGCCGGGAAGGTCCTCGACCTGCTGGGTGTGCCGGGAGCGGCGGACGCGGCGGGCGCCTCGGCGGATTCCGTTGCTGCCGCCCTCGAGGCGCCGAACGCCCAGGGTGCGCTCGTCCCCGAACGCATGTTCGCGGCGATCGACTCGCCGCTCGTCGCCGGTACCCCGTTGCCGGCACCGGCTCCCGTGTTCCCGAAGTACCAGGAGGACTGACCTTCCATGGCATCGCGCGCCGCAGGCTCGTACCCGGCCGTCCCGGAGCCGCTCGCCGTCCCCGGGGTCGACACGCACACGCATCTCGACATCTGCACCGGCGCCCGGGGCCCGCTCAAGGCGGGGGAACCCGCTCCGGAGGTGGACCCGTCCGAGGGTGAGGAGTTCCCGAGCCTCGACTGGTTCCGGGAGACCGCGTTCGCCGCCGGGATCACCCGGATCGTGCAGATCGGGTGCGAGATGGGTGCGGCCCGCTGGACCGCCGCGACGGTGGAGGCGGAGGCCGCGGCCGGTCGCGACTGGATGCTCGGCGGCGCGGCGATCCACCCGAACGAGGCGCCCCGCCTCGCCGCCGCCGGTCTACTCGAGGAGTCGCTCACGGAGATCGAGCAGTTGTGCGCGGGCGAACGCATGCGTGTCGTCGGGGAGACCGGACTCGACTACTTCCGCACCGACGGTGACGGCCTCGCCGCCCAGGAGGAGTCCTTCCGCGCGCACATCGAGATCGCCAAACGACTCGGGATCGCCCTCCAGATCCACGACCGCGAGGCGCACGCCGACGTCCTGCGGATCCTCCGGGAAGTCGGTGCCCCCGAGCGCACGGTCTTCCACTGCTTCTCCGGTGACGTGGAGATGGCCCGCGAGTGCGCCGAGCGCGGGTACTACATGTCCTTCGCCGGGAACATCACGTTCAAGAACGCGGACGGGCTGCGGCACGCGGCAGCGATCGTGCCGCCCGAACTCCTCCTCTCGGAGACCGACGCGCCGTTCCTCACCCCGGTGCCCCACCGCGGGAAGCCGGGCGGCCCCTATCTCACCGCGCTCACGATCCGGAAGCTCGCCGAGGTCCGGGACACGACCGAGGAGGAGATCGCGCGCCTCGTCACCGAGAACGCCGGGAGGGTGTTCGGCAGCTGGGACCGGTGACCGGCTCGGTGCCGCTCCCGGGTCCGATTCCGGGTTGTGGCGGGACCGTGATCTTCCTCGCGCGGCGTGCCGCGTGTGACCCGGCTCGCGTCCGTCGGGCCAGGTGAGAGCGCAGGAGAACACGGTGCGGCGCCTCGGCCGGGCAGCGACACGGGACTGCGCCGGATTTCCTACGTAACGAAATTGCGGCGAACATAACGGTTCGGTTACGCTATTGGGGCTGCGGCGGCTCTGTGTGCCGTCGTACCCAGGCCACGGTCGAAAGGGCCGATGTCCGCAATCGATTGGATTTCCACCTCGTGAATGCTTCGCGCAAGAAGAAGGCCCTCATCGCCGGGCAGGTCGTCGTCATCGGCGCCCTCGTCTGCGGCACCGGTGCCTTCATCGGACTCAACAAGCAGGTCACCATGACGGTCGACGGTGAGCAGCAGCAGGTCCGTACCTTCGGCAACACGGTCGACGAGGTCCTCGCGGCGCAGGACGTCGACTTCGAGGAACGCGACCAGGTGCAGCCCGGTCGTTCGGCCTCCGTCGAACGCGGCATGAACATCGTCGTCAACACCGCGAAGGACGTCGAACTCACCGTCGACGGTGTGACGACCACGGAGACCACGAACGCGAACACCGTCGGCCAGGCCCTCTCCGACCTCGGTGTCGATGCCGAGGGCGCCGAGGTGTCGGCCGATCTCGAGGAACCGCTCGCCTCCGCGACCGGGGTCGAGGGTGCCGAGGCGATCGACGTCGTCACCGCGAAGACCGTCAAGGTGAATGTTGCCGGCGAGGTGAAGAAGGTCGACAACGTCGTGTCCTCCGTCGCCGACGTCCTCGACGCCGCCGGAGTGGAACTCGACGACAACGACATCGTGTCGATCCCCCTGGCCGCGCCCGTCGCCGACGGCCAGACCGTCGACGTCATGGCCGTCGAGGACTCCCAAGTGACCGAGACCGAATCGATCGCGCACGAGACCGTCACGAAGGAGACCGACGACCTCTACGAGGGCGAGACCGAGGTCGAGACCGAGGGGAAGGACGGTTCGAAGGAGATCGTGTACGCCGTCCGGACGATCGACGGTGATGAAGCCTCGAAGGAGAAGATCTCCGAGAAGGTCACCGCCGAGCCGGTCGACGAGGTCGTCCTCAAGGGCACGAAGGAGAAGCCGGCCCCCGAGCCGGAGCCGGAGAGCAGCTCGTCCTCGAGCTCCTCGAGCTCCTCGAGCGATTCCGGCAGCTCCTCCGACGACTCGGGCTCCGGTAACACCGGTGCGGACGCGCCCACCGTGCCCTCCGGCTCGGTGTGGGACCAGCTCGCGCAGTGCGAGTCCACCGGCAACTGGTCGATCAACACCGGTAACGGCTACTACGGTGGCCTCCAGTTCTCCGCCTCCACGTGGAAGGCCTTCGGTGGTGGGAAGTACGCCGAGTACGCCCACCAGGCGACCCGCGAACAGCAGATCGACATCGCCGAGAAGGTCCAGGCGTCCCAGGGATGGGGCGCATGGCCGAGCTGCACCTCGAAGCTCGGAATCCGCTGAGCGGGAGCACTCCCATGGACATCCTTCGCAATCGCGCGGTGCAGATCGCTGCCCAGTCCGTCGTCATCGGTGGCCTCGTCGTCGGGACCGGTGCCTTCGTGGTCCTCAACAAGCCGGTGACGGTCACCGTCGACGGCGAGACCCAGGAGGTCCGGACCTTCGGCACGAGCGTCGACGAGGTCATCGCGGCCCAGGAACTCGACCTCTCGGAACGTGACCAGGTGCTGCCGGGCCGTGGCGCCTCGGTCGACCGGGGCATGGACATCGTCGTGAATACGACGAAGACCGTCGACGTCACGGTCGACGGTGTCACCACCGAGGAGACGACGACGGCGAACACCGTCGGTGCGGCCCTCGCGGACCTCGGGATCGACGCCGAGAACGCCGAGGTGTCCACGGACCTCGATGCCGCACTCGCCTCGGAGACGGTCACCGACGGAGTCTCCGCGGTCGAGGTCGTCACCCCGAAGTCGGTGAGTGTCTCCGCGGACGGGGAGACCCACAAGGTCGACGAGGCGGCCTCCACGGTGGCCGACGTCCTCGACTCCGCCGGGATCACCGTCGACAACGACGACATCGTCTCGGTCCCCCTCGACGCCCCCGCCACCGACGGCCAGAACGTGCAGGTCATGCGCGTGACCGTCGAACAGCGGACCGAGGAGGAGGCCATCGAGCATCCCGTGAAGACCGAGGAATCGGACGACATGGAGATCGGTGAGACCGAGGTGACGACCGAGGGCAAGGACGGCAAGCGCGAGGTCGTCTACGAGGTCCGCACGGTCGACGGCGAAGAAGTGTCGAAGAAGGAGCTCTCCGAGAAGGTCCTCGAGGAACCCGTCGAGGAGGTCGTCGTCGAGGGGACGAAGGACCCCATGGACATGACGACCGAGGAGATCAAGGCGATGCTCGGCGGCCCCGGCTCGCGGTGGTACGAACTCGTCAAGTGCGAGTCCACGTTCAACCCGCGTGCGGTCAACCAGCAGAACAACGCGCACTTCGGCCTCTTCCAGTTCAAGCAGGCCACCTGGGAGTCCGTCGGCGGCACGGGCAACCCGATCGATGCCTCCCCGAAGGAGCAGTTCGAACGTGCGAAGATCCTCCAGCAGAAGGCGGGCTGGGGACAGTGGGCCTGCGCCTGACGCAGCGCCGATCGCAGCCAGGGTGACGTCCGATGTCTCCGAGCGTGCAGATTTCCGTCTACGACACGGAAGAGTTCGATGAACACGGTTCGCGCGAACCGTGTTCATCGAACTCTTCCGTGCCCGGCAACCGTGCTCAGCCGATCGCGCGGGTGCGGTTCTCCCAGTGCGGCGCGCGCAGCACCTTCTTGTCGATCTTGCCGAACGGGGTGAGGGGCAGGTCCGGCACGAAGGTGACGGACTTCGGGCGGGCGTAGTTCGCGACTTTCCCCCGGGTGAACTCGCAGACCTCGAGCTCGGTGAGGGAACCGTGGGGCGCCTCGGGCGTGCCGTCGCGGGAGACGACGTACGCGTGCACCGCCTCGCCCCAGTCCTCGTGCGGGATGCCGATGACCGCCGCCTGTGCGACCTGCGGATGCGCGGTGACCGCGTCCTCGACCTCACGGGAGTACACGTTGAAGCCGCCGGAGATGATCATGTCGTTGCGGCGGTCCTTGAGGTAGAAGTACCCGTTCTCGTCGCGCACACCCATGTCGCCCGTCCGGACCCAGTCGCCGAAGAACTTCTCCGCCGTCGCCTCCGGGTTGCCGAGGTATTCGCGGAGCGCGAACGGGGTCTTCACGACGATCTCGCCGAGTTCGCCCGGCGCGAGGAAGTTCCCGTCCTCGTCCGCGACCTGCACCTGGGTGAAGAGCGTCGGATTGCCGCAGCTCGCGAGGAGCTCGGGCCGCGCGAGGTCGTGGTCGAGCTTGCCGAGCGAGGTGCAGAACTGCGGCGCCTCGGTCTGGCCGAAGAGCTGGACGAACACCCGGCCGAAGAGCCGCAGGCCCTGCTCGAGCCGGGTCGGGGACATCGGGGCGGCGCCGTACACGAGGGTGCGGAGGTCGAGCGGCGTCGTCGACGCGCGCTGATCGTGGGGTGTCGCTCCTCCTGCCGAGGCGCCCTCACCTGCCGAGGTGCCCTCGCCGGCCCCGGTGCGCCGCGCCTCGACGACGTCGAGTATCCGATAGATCATCGTCGGCACCATGAACGTCCACGTGATCCCGTCGGACTCGAGGAGGTCCACCGTCCGCTCCGCGTCGAAGCCGTCGAGGATCCGCACGTTCGCCCCACGCCCGATCCCGGCCGAGGTGAACGCGCCCGCCGAGTGCGCGAGCGGGGACATGACGAGCATGCGTTCCGAGGTCGCGATCTCCGCCTCGACGATCTGGATGTAGAGGGCGGCGGCCGAGGACGCGCGGGTGTGGGCGACGGCCTTCGGCTTCCCGGTGGTGCCGCCGGTGAAGTTGATCGTCGAGAGCCCCTGCGGATCGTGCTTCACCGATTCCCGGTGCGGCGCCGTCCCGGCGGGCGGCTGGTCGACGAGCGGGATCGCTCCGGGGAGCAACCGGCCCTCCGGATCGCGGAGCTGGACGACCGTGATGTCGCGGGTGAGGGGGTCGGCCGCGAGTTTCGGGAGGAGTTCTGCGCCGAGGTCGTGGTCGGCGACGAGGACCTTCGTGCGGGCGTACCCGAGTTGGTAGACGATCGTGTCGAGGGCCGACATGTAGTTCGCGGGGGAGCGGGTGGCGCCGAAGCGGGCGATCGCGGTCTCGAGCACCGGCCACTCGACGCGGTTGCGCGCGAACATCGAGACGACGTCCCCCGGCTGCACGCCGAGCTCGTCGAGCTGGTCCATGACCGCGTCGGACCACACGTGGAGGTCCCGGTACGTGTATTCGGAGGGCCCGTCCGTGCCGGTGGAGGAGGTACGGGCGGGGGAGGAACCGGCCGCGCTGCCGCCGGAGGCCGCGCCGGGGGTGTCGTCGCGGACCGCCACGAGGGTGGCGTAGTTGCGGAAGGCGTTCTCGTAGATCTCTGCAGGGGTGCTGAACATGCGGTATCGAACTCCATCGTTCGCCGAACAGTTGTTCGGTCAGTTTAAGCATGTTCGAGGCGTGGCGTGAGGGGTTTCGGGTGTGGGAGGGGAGCGCTGCGGGTGTGAATTCCTGGGAGTTCGTGAGATTTCTTGGGAGTTCACGCCATCATTGGCACTCGAGTTGACCGAGTGCCAACGGCGGTCCTAGTGTGGTTTTTGCACTCTCGAGGTGAGAGTGCCAACCCCCTCGGGGACGGAATGCGAGCCGCTCGGCACCCGCGACGACGAGTGGATCAGCGCCGGTCCGGGCCGTCGTGCACCCCGCCTTCACCAGCGGAGGGAGCACGGAACACGTCCCACCACCGGCCCGGCCCCGCACAGTCAGTGCTTCAGAAGCCAGTGCCCAGTCGGCAGTTGGCTCGGACTACACACGAAGGAGAGTGTCCGCATGTCGGTCTCCATCAAGCCGCTCGAGGATCGCATCGTCATCAAGCAGGTCGAGGCTGAGCAGACCACCGCTTCCGGTCTGGTCATCCCCGACACCGCCAAGGAAAAGCCGCAGGAGGGCGAAGTCGTCGCTGTGGGCCCCGGCCGCGTCGCCGAGAACGGCACCCGCATCCCGCTCGACGTCGCCGTCGGTGACAAGGTCATCTACTCCAAGTACGGCGGAACCGAGGTCAAGTACGCCGGCGCCGAGTACCTCGTGCTCTCGGCCCGCGACGTCCTCGCCGTCATCGGCTGATCACCCTTCACCCACCCGTACATCAGTACATCCGGACTTCAGGAAGTGTGAATCATGGCCAAGACCCTTTCCTTCGACGACGAGGCGCGTAAGTCCCTCGAACGCGGAGTCGACGTCCTGGCGAACACCGTCAAGGTGACGCTCGGACCCAAGGGCCGCAACGTCGTGCTCGACAAGCAGTGGGGCGCCCCCACGATCACGAACGACGGTGTGACCATCGCCCGCGAGGTCGAACTCAACGACCCGTACGAGAACCTCGGCGCTCAGCTCGCCAAGGAGGTCGCCACCAAGACGAACGACGTCGCAGGTGACGGCACCACGACCGCGACCGTTCTCGCCCAGGCACTCGTCCACGAGGGCCTGCGCAACGTCGCCGCCGGCGCTGCCCCCGCGCAGCTCAAGATCGGTATCGAGAAGGCCGTCGACGCCGTCGAGGGCCGCCTCAAGGAGATCGCGCGCGAGGTCGCCGACTCCCAGGAGATCTCCTACGTGGCCGCGCTCTCCGCGCAGTCCCCGGAGATCGGCGCCCTCATCGCCGAGGCCTTCGACAAGGTCGGCAAGGACGGCGTCATCACGATCGACGAGAGCCAGGCCGCCCAGGTCGAGCTCGAGTTCACCGAGGGCATGCAGTTCGACAAGGGCTACCTGTCCCCGTACTTCGTCACCGACGCGGATCGCCAGGAAGCCCTTCTCGAGGACCCCTACATCCTCATCAACCAGGGCAAGATCTCGAACATCCAGGATCTCCTCCCGGTGCTCGAGAAGGTCCAGCAGGCGGGCAAGCCGCTCGTCATCGTCGCCGAGGACGTCGAGGGCGAAGCGCTCTCCACGCTCGTCGTCAACAAGATCCGCGGCATCATCAACGTCGCCGCGGTGAAGGCCCCCGGCTTCGGTGACCGCCGCAAGGCGATCCTCCAGGACCTCGCCACCCTCACCGGTGGTCAGGTCGTCACCGCGGACATGGGCATGAAGCTCGACCAGGTGACCCTCGAGGATCTCGGCAGCGCACGTTCGGTGCGGATCACCAAGGACTCGACCACCGTCGTCGACGGTGCCGGTTCGGACGAGGACGTCGCTGCCCGCGTCGCCCAGATCCGCGCCGAGGTCGAGCACACCGACTCCGACTGGGACCGCGAGAAGCTCCAGGAGCGCCTCGCGAAGCTCGCCGGTGGCGTGGCCGTCATCAAGGTGGGCGCCGCGACCGAGGTGGAGCTCAAGGAGCGCAAGCACCGTGTCGAGGACGCCGTGTCCGCGACCCGTGCCGCCATCGAGGAGGGCATCGTCGCAGGTGGCGGTTCCGCTCTCGTGCACGCCGTCAAGGTGCTCGACGAGCAGGACCTCGGCCTCACCGGCGACGCCGTGACGGGTGCGAACATCGTCCGCCGCGCGGTCGTCGAGCCGCTGCGCTGGATCGCCGAGAACGCCGGCCAGGACGGTTACGTCGTGGCCTCGAAGGTCGCGGAACTCGCGCCGGGTGAGGGCTACAACGCCGCCACCGGCGAGTACGGCGACCTCATCGGCAAGGGCATCATCGACCCGGTGAAGGTGACGCGTTCGGCTCTCCGCAACGCCGCCTCCATCGCCGCGCTGGTCCTCACCACCGAGGCCCTCGTCGTCGACAAGAAGGAGGACGAGGAGGAGAAGTGATTCTCCTCCGGTGACCTCCGCGCCGAGCATTTCGGCGCCGAGCTCCTCCGCGCCCGAGGCGCTGGTTCCCTCCCGAGGGGGCCGGCGCCTCGGGCGTTCTCGTCTTCCCGAACGACCGTTCGGTGTGTTTCACTCTCCTGCAGGAGACGGGCGGACCCCGTCACCGTGATCAGGAGGAGCAATGGAGCTCGGAACGATGCTGGATGCCACCGTCGAACGCGATCCGCAGAAGGAAGCGCTCGTGTTCGGCGAACGGAGATGGACCTACGGGCAGTTGCGCGAGGAATCGCTGCGCGCGGCCCGCGTGCTGTACGACCGGGGGATCCGGCGGGGCGACACGATCGGGGTGATGTCCTTCAACACGCCGGGATTCGTGTTCGCGGCATTCGGCGCGTGGTACCTCGGGGTCACATTCATCCCGGTGAACCACAAGCTCCGTCCGCCGGAGGTCGCCTACACGACGACGCACTCGGGCATGCGCCTCGGGATCGTGAGCGCAGAACTGGCAGTTACCGCACGCGAGGGGAATCCCGACATCCCGTGGCTCGAGACCGAGACCGAGGAGCCGGGGTCCTTCGACGCCCTGTGCCGAGCGGCCGAGCCCTTCGACCTCGCGGTGCTTCCGGAGGCGGAACGGCCGACGGAGGACGACGTCGCACAGGTGCTCTACACCTCGGGGACGACGAGCGCGCCCAAGGGGTGCGTGCACCCGCACCGGAACATGGTGCAGGTCGCCCAGATCATCACGCTCAACATGGGGTACCTGCCGAGCGATCGGTACCTCATGTGCATGCCGATCTGGCACGCGGCGCCGCTCAACATCATCCTGCTGCCGATGGTGTTCATCGGCGGCACCGTCGTCATGATGCGCGAGTACGACCCCGTCGAGTGCATGGAGATTCTCGCCCGGGAACGGGTGACCGTGTTCTTCGCGCCGACCGTCGGATACGTCGCCCCGATCCACGCGGCGAAGAAGCTCGGGCGGGACTTCGCCGACTACGACATCTCCTCGGTGCGGATCTGGAACTACGGAGGAGCACCGATCGACCGCGAGACCGCGCAGATGCTCATCGGGACCTACCGGACCGACCGGTTCTACAACCTCTTCGGGATGAGCGAGATGGGGCCGACCGGGTGCATCCTCCGGCCCGACGACCAACTGCGGAAGGCCGGTTCGGTGGGCCGGGAGGCGATGTGGGGCAACCGGATGCGCGTGGTCACCGCCGACGGCCGGGACGCGGGTCCGGGGGAGACCGGGGAGATCTGGTTCGCCGGCGACACCCGCATGCGTGAGTACCTGAACAACCCCGAGGCGACCGCAGCGGCCTTCGAGGGGGAGTGGTACAGGTCCGGGGACGTGGCTAGGGTCGACGAGGACGGGTACTACTACGTGGTCGACCGGATGAAGGACGTCATCATCGTCGGCGGGGAGAATGTCTTCTCGCTCGAGGTCGAGGAGGCGATCATCGCGCATCCGGATGTCGTCGACGTCGCGGTGGTCGGTCGGCCGGATCCGGAATGGGGTGAACAGGTCGTCGCCGTCGTCACGACGGAGGCGGACACGGACCTCGACCTCGCGGCTCTGCGCGATTTCCTCGCGGACACCCTCGCCCGGTACAAGGTGCCCCGCGATCTCCTCGTCGTCGACGTGTTGCCGCGCAACCCCGCGGGGAAGCTCCTCAAGCACCGGCTCCGGGAGATGGTCGCCGGGGCGTGAGTGTCACGGAGGCGCGGGCCCCGAAATCGGACCGTAAAGGTATGCAAAGTAGACTTTTGGCCATGGATACCTTCGTGACACACCGCGACGCCGCCGTGCGCGCTCTCGTCGACAACGGACTCATCAGCACCGACCAGCCCGTCGTCGGACTGCTCGACACCGATGCGGTGAAGCGTCAGGTCGAGGCCCTCCACAACGCCTTCGACGCGATCCCGCTCACCAACCACACAGTCGCCTGCAAGGCCGCGACGATGGTGCCGATCCTCCGCTTCCTCGCGGACCTCGGGATGGGGTGCGAGGTCGCGAGCCCCGGTGAGTTCGCGATGGCCGAGGCCGCCGGCTTCGCCCCCGAGAAGATCGTCGTCGACTCCCCGGCGAAGACGCTCCCGGAGATCGAGCACGCGCTCGAGGTCGGTGCCGCGATGAACATCGACAACTACCAGGAGATGGCGCGGCTCGACGCCCTCATGGAGGGCCGGGAGACGAGCGCCGTCATCGGTGTCCGCGTGAACCCGGTCGTCGGCACCGGCTCGATCGCCGCGATGTCGACCGCCACGACGACGACGAAGTTCGGCATCCCGATCATCGACGACGCGACCCGCACCGAACTCGTCGACGCGATCGTCGCGCGCCCGTGGATCACCCAGCTCCACGTCCACTCCGGCTCCCAGGGCGTCCCGCTCGAACTCGCCGCCGAGGGCATCCGCCGCATCATCGCCCTCGCCGAGGACGTGAACGCGCAGGCCGGTTCCGCGCAGATCGACCGCCTCGACATCGGCGGCGGCCTCACGGTGAACTTCGACTCCGACGAGATCACCCCGAGCTACCACGACTACGCCGACGTCCTCAAGCGCGAGGTCCCCGAACTCTTCAGCGGGAAGTACATGGTCCTCACCGAGTTCGGCCGGTCCCTCCTGGCGAAGGCCGGTTCGATCGCGACGAAGATCGAGTACACGAAGCAGGTGGGCGACCGCCGCTTCGCGATCGGCCACGCCGGAGCCCAGGTCGCGACCCGTACCGTCTTCATGCCCGAGCACTGGCCGCTGCGTGTGTCGACGTACACGAAGGAGGGTCTGCCCTCCGAGGCGCCCGTCATGACCCAGGACCTCGCCGGCCCGTGCTGCTTCACCGGCGACATGATCGGCCGCGACTACGAGGTGCCCGAGTACCAGCCGGAGGACATCGCCCTCGTCCACGACACCGGCGCGTACTACTTCTCGACGCCCTTCGCCTACAACGCCCTGCCCCGCACCGCCGTCTACGCGTACTCCGCGGACGCCGCGGGCGAGGTCGCCTTCACGCAGATCCGCAAGCAGCAGACGATCGAGGAACTCGTCGCCGAATCCGGCCTCGACGTCCGCCTGTGACCGATCCGAGGCCCACCGCCGAGGCGCCCCGCCGGTTCGGCCGGGCCGTGTCCTTCTCGAACGGGGTCGGATGGACCCTCGACCG
>NZ_BAAANO010000005.1:172877-193816 GCF_039529845.1 Brevibacterium samyangense
CCGCGTCCGGCGGGGCACCCGCATGACGTACCGCGGTATCCGCCCGCTGGCGCCTCGGGAGGGGATCTCCGCCGCCCGCCTGCGGGCGCCCGGCGGCAAGCAAACGCACGAGGGCGCCCATCTGCCGGTGCCCGGCAGTGTCCGGCAGTGGCTCGCGGAGACCGTCGTGCCCGAGGTGCTCCACCGCGAGCAGGCACTCCTCGCCGCCGCCGGGAGTGCCGATCCCGCCGCCGAGGCGCTCCGCAGCCTCGACTGGTTCGTCACCGCAGGAGAACTCACCGACGAGACCGGACGGCGGGTCGCCCTCGACGACCCGGTCCTCCCCGGTGGGTTCTACTTCTTCCACAAGCCGATCCCGTACGAGGACCGGGTGCCGTTCGAGGTCGGGATCGTCCACGAGGACGCCGACCTCCTCGTCGTCGACAAGCCGCACTTCCTCGCGAGCACCCCGAACGGGATGTTCGTGCGCGAGTGCGTCGTCACCCGGCTGCGCGTGGACCGGGGAGAGGACGACCTCGTCGCGATCCACCGCCTCGACCGGGTGACCGGGGGACTCCTCGTGCTCTCGCGGCGACCGGAGACCCGGGGGAAGTATCAGGTGCTGTTCCAGCAGAAGCGGATCCGGAAGACGTATCGGGCACTCGCTCGTCTTCCGGAGGGATGGCGCCCGGGGGAGGAACTCCCGCTCGGGCTCGTGGAAGGCGGGCCGGAGGTCCACCGGCGGACGCGATTGCTCAAGATCGACGGGCAGCGGAACGTCCTCGAGATCCCGGGGGAGCCGAACACGCACACGGGGATCCGCCTCGTGCGGGTGTTCGCGCACCGCGGCGGATGGGCGGGGGAGTTCGTCCTCCACCCGTACACCGGGAAGACCCATCAGTTGCGGGTGCACATGAACGGCCTCGGGATGCCGTTGCTCGGTGACCCCGTGTACCCGGTCGACCGGAACCCGGACCCGTACGACTTCACACACACCCTCGCCCTGCTGGCCGAGCGGGTGGAGTTCACGGACCCGCTCACGGGGGAGGACCGGGTCTTCGTGAGCCGGATGCGGCTCGACCCGGAGCGGGCATAGCGGAGGGGCGTGAAAAGCGCTGCCGGTACGGCCCGGGGTCCCGAATGCGGAAGGTGTGCGGGATTTCACGCCGGCGAGAGCGAACTCACCCGGGCGGCCACGCGGCCCGGCACTACCATTGACTCAACCAGAACCATCTGCGGAGGGGAAGCTTTTTCGATGGCCGAGCAGGTACCAGGCATGGCGGAGGATCCCTTCGCGCTCACCGGACTCACGTACGACGACGTCCTGTTGCTCCCGGGCGACACGGACGTCATCCCCTCTGAGGCGTCCACGCGGACGCGTCTGACCCGCGAACTCGACATCAACCTGCCGCTCGTCTCGGCCGCCATGGACACCGTCACCGAGGCCCGCATGGCCATCGCGATGGCACGCATCGGCGGTATCGGCATCATCCACCGCAACCTCTCCAAGGAGGACCAGGCGGAGCAGGTCGACCGGGTGAAGCGCTCGGAGTCGGGCATGATCGACGACCCGCTCACGATCACCCCGGAGAAGACCCTCGAGGAGCTCGACCGCATCTGCGGTGAGTACCGGATCTCCGGCCTGCCGGTCGTCGACGAGAACGACGTCCTCGTCGGCATCGTCACCAACCGCGACCTCCGCTTCGTGTCCCCCTCGCAGTTCGCGACCACGACGGTCGGCGAGACGATGACGAAGATGCCCCTCGTCACCGCTCCGGTCGGTGTCTCGCCCGAGGATGCGTACGCCCTCCTCGCCGAGCACAAGATCGAGAAGCTCCCGATCGTCGACGGGAACAACGTCATCCGCGGCCTCATCACCGTGAAGGACTTCGTCAAGAGCGAGGAGTACCCGCTCGCGTCGAAGGACGGCGCAGGTCGCCTGCTCGTCGGCGCCGCCGTCGGGTTCTACGGTGACGCGGCCGAACGTGCCGGGCTCCTCGCGGAGGCCGGTGTGGACGTCCTCGTCGTCGACACGGCGAACGGTCACGCCCGCGGTGTCACCGAGATGATCCGCTCCCTCAAGGGTGATCCCGCGTTCAAGGACGTGCAGATCGTCGGCGGCAACGTCGCCACCCGGGAGGGTGCGCAGGCGCTCATCGACGCCGGTGCCGACGCGATCAAGGTCGGCGTCGGACCGGGTTCGATCTGCACGACCCGCATCGTCGCCGGGGTCGGCGTCCCGCAGGTCACCGCGATCCACCTCGCCTCCCTCGCCGCCCGTGAGGCCGGCGTGCCGGTCATCGGCGACGGTGGCCTCCAGTACTCCGGCGACATCGGCAAGGCACTCGTCGCCGGTGCCGACTCCGTCATGCTCGGCTCGCTCTTCGCCGGCACCGACGAGTCCCCGGGAGACCTCATCCTCGTGAACGGCAAGCAGTACAAGAGCTACCGCGGCATGGGCTCGCTCGGCGCGATGGCGCCGCGCAAGGGCCGGTCGTACTCGAAGGACCGCTACTTCCAGGCCGACGTCGCGACCGACACCGAGCTCATCCCCGAGGGCGTCGAGGGGCGCGTCGGGTACCGCGGTGCGCTCAAGAACGTCGCCCACCAGCTCACCGGTGGTCTGCGCCAGACGATGTTCTACGTCGGTGCCCGCACGATCCCGGAGCTCAAGGCGAAGGGGCGCTTCGTGCGCCTCACGAGCGCGGGCCTCAAGGAGAGCCACCCGCACGACATCCAGATGACCGTCGAGGCCCCGAACTACCGCAGCAAGTAAGGGGTTCCGGCGCCACGCCCGAGGCGCCGATCGGCACACAGCCGGTCGGCGCCTCGGGCCGTTTCGGCAACGGATTCCTCCAGGAAAATCGATTCGCCTGCCTTCTGGCGGAACGGAAACGGATTCCGTTGTCCTCCCCGAATCCCTTGCCGAGTCGGGTTCGCTCACGTCCGCGCCGCGAGCACCGCCGCCACAGTGAGCCCACCGGCCATCACCACCGCCATGAGTGCGTACCCGCCGACCCACCCTGCGATCGCGGGGCCGGCGACCGGGGCGAGGGCCGCGCCGATCGTGAGCGGCATCGAGAACCGGCCGTTGAGCGCCCCGAAGTTCCGGGTGCCCCAGCGATCGGACACCGCGGTCGCGCGCAGCAGGGTGTCGCAGCCGCGGGCGGCACCGGCGGCGATCGCGAGCACGATCAGCAACCACAGCGGACCGGGCGTGAGCGCGAGCCCCCACAGGCACGCAGCACCACTGCCGTAGACGAGGATGGTCCGGGCAGCGGGCCTGCCGCGGAACGACAGCAGCGGGTACAGGAGTCGACCGATCACCTGACCGGCCCCGACGAGCCCGAGCACGACGGCCGCGAGTCCGTACTCCATACCCCGCGACAGCAACAACGGGATGATGTTGATCGTCACCGCGGTCATCGTGAACCCGGCGAGCAGCATCACCGCCTGGAGCATGACGAACCGCGGCCGCCGGGCGATAGCCCGCACGTGTGCCCGGGCATCCGCGGGCGTCTGCCGGTGCGTCGTCGCCTGGGCGTCCGTCCAGTGCGCATTGAGGAAGAACCAGTGGAGCGGCACCGACGTGACGAGCAGGATCCCCGCGAGCGCTGCGAACGCCCCGTGCCACCCGAGGTGTTCCACGAGGAACGCCGTGATCGGCGAGAACACGGTGGAGGCGAACGCGCCGAAGAGCGTGAGTGCCGTGAGGGGCCGCACGCGTTCGGCACCGTACCAGCGGGTGATGACGGCGATCGCCGGAGGATAGAGCGTCGCGGTCTGGGCGGCCCCGGCGAGCAACCACGCGAGCGTGAACACGAGGACGTGCGGTGACCACGCCGCGAGCAGCAATGCAGCCGTGCCGACGAGTGCGCCCCCGGTCATGAGTGCGCGCGGGCCGGTCCGGTCGAGCAACCGGCCGACGGGCACACCGAGGACCGCCGAGAGCACGAGCCCGCACGAGTAGATCCCGGTGATGAGCGTCGGCGACCACCCGGTGTCCGCCGCGATCGGGGTGACGGCCGTCGGCAAGGCGTAGAAGAGAATGCCCCAATTGATCGTCACCGCGAGGCACAGGGCGGTGAGCCCGCCGCGCGGGCGGTCGTCGGCGCGTGTTCCCGAGGCGTTCATGGTCTCACCGTAATCCGCGTGTGTTTCCGCCGGTGTCCCCGCCCCCGTTTCCTACGGGGAGACACGTCGCCGAGGGATTCCTCAACGTTCCCGCATCGAGCACGACCCTCACGTCCGTACCGCGAGCACCGCCGAGGCGCCGATGAGCACCGCCATCACGACCGTCATACTCGCGTACCCGCCGACGAGCTCCGCGACGACCGGCCCGGCCGCAGGAGCGAGTGCCCCGCCGATCGTGAGCGGGAGCGTGAATCGCCCGTTGATCGCGCCGAAGTTCCGGGTACCCCAGCGATCGGACACCGCGGTCGCGCGCAGCAGGGTGTCGCACCCGCGTGCGGCACCCACCGCCACTGCGAGGACGACGAGCAACCACAGCGGCCCCGGCACCGCGGCGAGACCCGCGGCGAACACCGCCCCACCGGCGTACACGAGCACGGTCCGCCACCGCGGGTGCCCGCCCACCGCGAGCAGCGGATAGCCGAGGCGCCCCACCGCCTGCCCCACCCCGACGAGTCCCAGCGCGACGGCTGCCTGCCCGTAGTCCGCGCCGCGCTCGACGAGGATCGGGATCGTGTTCACGGTGAGGGTCATCATCGCGAAGCTCGCGAGCAGCAGCGTGAGTTGGAGTAGAGGGTCGCGGCCTGGGCTGCACCGGCGAGGAGCCAGGCGAGGGTGAAGACGAGGAGGTTCGGCGACCACGCGGCGAGGAGCAGGGCGCCCACGCCGACCAGAGCGCCACCGGTCATGAGGGCACGGGGCCCGCGGACGTCGAGGAGCCGCCCGAGCGGCACCCCGAGGAAGGCCGAGAGCAACAGACCGGCGGAGAACACCCCGGTGATGAGTGCGGGCGACCACCCGGTGTCCGCGGCGATCGGGGTGACGGCGGTGGGGAGCGCGTAGTAGAGGATGCCCCAGTTGATCGTCACCGCGATGCACAATGCGGTGACGCCGCCGCGGGGGCGTCACCGCTCACCCGACCCGTCCGCTCACCCGAGCGAGGACGTGTGGAGGTACCGGTACAGGGTCTCCTGCGCGACCGAGGCGAGGAGCGTGCCGTCGTCCGTCGTGATGTCCCCGGTGTAGAGGCCTCGACCACGGGCCGCCGATCGCGGGTGGAAGTCGACGAGCGTCCACTCGTTCATGTTCACCGGCCGGTGGAACCACACCGCGTGATCGAGGCTCGAGGCGCTCTTGTACTCGTCGGAGTTGAACGCCCCGAGGCCGCTCGAGATGTCCGAGAGGTACGTGAGTGCGACGGTGTGCATGAGCTGGTCGTCGCCGAGGTCCTCGGTGCACCGAGCCCAGAACCGCACGGGGTAGTCGCTCACCTCGTACACCTGGTCGGTCGACAGTCCCTCGAAGGAGAACATGCGCGGGATGGACGTCGGGGTGCCCTTGCGGATCGGACCCTCGGCAGCGGCGGTCGGCCCCTGGAGGTCCGGGGAGTCCGAGCCCGAGGTGAACGACGCGGACATGTTGAAGATGACCTTGCCGCCCTGGAGGGCGACGACGCGGCGGGCCGAGTACGAGCGGCCGTCCCGGTCGCGGAACACCTGGAACACCGTCGGTTGGGACGCGTTGCCGGGCCGCAGGAAGTACCCGTGGAGGGAGTGCGGCTGGCGGGCGCCGTCCTCGATCGTCCGGGCGGCGGCGAGGAGGGCCTGCGCGGCGACCTGGCCGCCGTAGAGCGCGAAGGGTTCGTCGAACACGTAGTTCGCGCGGAAGATGTTCGGGTCGATCTCCTCGAGTTCCATGAGGTCGAGGAACGATCCCACGAGGGGCGCTCCTCCTCCGAACAGCACGTCGTCGTGAGGGTGGGTTTCGGTCATGACCGCGATCCTAGCCGGAGCCCTGGACGCAGCCGGTGACCGGGGTCACGTGCCGGAATCCCGGAGGGGCACACGCACCCGGACGCGCACGCAGTAGAGTGTCCGGCAGTGACACGGGGTGCCGGTCCTGTACGAGGTTCCGTTCGAACCACGGTTCTGCACGAACCGGTTCCGACGAACCACGCGCGGTCGGCTGAGAACACACCCGTCGAACCTGATCTCGGTTAATACCAGCGAAGGGATGGTCATGGCTGCTTCTGCGCACCCATTCGACATGTCAGCGGCGCACCGCCGCGTCCGCACCACCACACCGCTCGTCCAGTGCATCACGAACACCGTCGTCCAGCAGTTCACCGCGAACGTGCTGCTCGCGACCGGCGCTTCCCCGGCGATGCTCGACCACGAGGCCGATGCCGCCCAGTTCGCAGGACTCGCGAACGGCATCCTCGTGAACTACGGCACCGCGACCTCGCACCAGTTCCTCGGCGCCGAGGCGGCGATCGGTGTCGCGAACCACATCGGCACCCCGTGGGTCCTCGACCCCGTGAGCGTCGGCGCGGTCGACTACCGCACGAGCCGCATCCGCGCCGCCGCCGAACGCCGCCCCACCGCCGTCCGCGGCAATGCGTCCGAGGTCGCGGCGCTCGCCGGAATGGGACTGGGCGGCCGCGGCGTCGACTCGACGGACTCCGTCGACGCGGTCCTGCCCGCCGCCGCGCTCCTGTCCGCCCGGACCGGTGGCGTCGTCGCGGTCTCCGGTGAGGTCGACGCGATCGTCCTCGCCCGGCCGGGCACCGGGACGTCCGCCGAGACGGCACCGACCGAGGCCACCGTCGTCCGGGTGGCCGGCGGCAGCGCCCTCATGCCCCTCGTCATCGGCACCGGGTGCTCCCTCGGCGGCGTCGTCGCCGCCTACCTCGGGGCTGCGAAGGCGGCCGGACATCGGGTCCGGGAGGGCGCCTCGGCGGTGGACACCGGGGTGCTGCGGGCCCCCGGCACCGCGACGGACGCCGCGCTCGAGGCAGTCGTCGCCGCCCATGCGCACTTCGCCGCGGCAGGTGCACGGGCGGGGGAGCGGGCGCAGGCGCCCGGCAGTTTCGCCGTCACGTTCCTCGACGCCCTGTACGAGGTCTCCGACGAGGACCTCGACGCCGTCGAGATCACCGCGACCACCGTGGGGGTGCCCGCATGAGCGCGCAGACCTCACCGGGCACGAGTGCGCTGGACGTCCGGCTGCCGGGCATCGACCCGACGCTCTACCTCGTCACCGACTCCGCCCAGTGCGCGTCCGTGAACCGGTCGGTCGCCGCGACCGTCGCCGAGGCGGTGGCCGGCGGTGCCCATGTCGTCCAGGTCCGCGACAAGGACGTCTCCGACTCCGAGTTCCTCGCGCTCACGCTCGAGGTGCTCGATGCGGTCGAGACCGTCCGGGATCGCGAGGGCATCGACCGGCCCGTGCCGGTGTTCGTCAACGACCGGGTGCCGGTGGCCGCAGAGCTGAACGCGGCAGGACACCTCGTGCACGTGCACGTGGGACAGTCGGACATGGGTCCGGCTCTCGTCCGGGAGGCGATCGGGACGCAGCCGCTCATCGGCCTGTCCGCCGCCATCCCGGAGGAGTTCCGGATCGCGCGGGAGACCGGGGTCGTCGACCTCGTCGGCATCGGTCCGGTGTACGACACGACGACGAAGAAGGACGCGCCCGGGGGCATCGGCCCGGCCCGGCTGCGGGACCTCGCCGCCGAGGCGGGGATCCCGAGCGTCGGCATCGGCGGGATCGACGTCGCGCGGGCACCCGAGCTGCGCGGCACCGGGGTCGAGGGCATCTGCGTGGTGTCCGCGATCTGCCTCGCCGAGGACCCACGGGCCGCGGCCCGTGCACTGCGTGAGGCGTACGGGGCATGAGTGGGAACGCCGCGGTGAGCCCGCACACGAACCCGCCCGCGAACCCACCGGTCGCGCTCTCGATCGCGGGGACGGACCCGTCCGGCGGCGCCGGCATCCACGCCGACCTCAAGACCTTTACCGCGCTCGGGGCGTACGGCACGACCGTCATCACGGCGCTCGTCGCCCAGAACACGCACGGCGTGCAGCGGGTGTACGGGATCGACGAGGACTTCGTGCGCGACCAGTTCTCCTCGGTCGCCGGCGACATGCACATCGATGCGACGAAGACCGGCATGCTCGGCACCCGGGGACTCGTCGACCTCGTGTGCCACGAGATCGAGTCCCGGGACCTCGGGTTCCTCACGGTCGACCCGGTCATGGTGTCGACCTCGGGTCACCGCCTCCTCGACGCGGATGCGGTCGACGCGGTCCGCTCCCGGCTCGTCCCGCTCGCGGGCCTCATCACCCCGAACCTGCCCGAGGCGGCCCTCCTCCTCGGTGACGACGTCCCCGAGGCCACGTCCCCGGCACGGATGCGCGCGCAGGCACGGGAACTCGTGGCCCGCGGTGCGCGTTCTGTCCTCCTCAAGGGCGGGCACCTCGACTCCGGTGAACTCGTCGACGTCCTCGTCCACGGGGAACCCGGTTCCCCGGACTCCGCCGAGGTCCGTGAGTTCATGAGCCCGCGCATCGACACCGCGAACACGCACGGCACCGGGTGCACGCTCAGCGCCGGGGTGACCGCGCGGACGGCGGCCGGCGTGCCGCTCACCCGGGCCGTCGAACAGGCGCGGGACTATCTCGAACGGGCGATCGCCTCGGCCGCGGACTGGCAGCTCGCGCGGGACCCCGAGGGCGCCCACGGGCCGGTCGACCACCTTGTCGACATCCGGCCGGAGGTCGAGAGGTGGGTGCGCTCGTGAGTGCAGCGATCGGTCATGGATCGGCACCGCTGCGTGACTACGCAGCCGGTCCGTACTCGCAGCGGGTGTGGGAACGGGTCCGGCCCGTCGTCGCCGACATCGAGGGGCTGCCGTTCCTCGCAAAGCTCGCCGACGGGACGCTCGCAGAAGCCCCGTTCGTCAACTATCTGCTCCAGGACGAGTACTACCTCGGGCAGTACGCGCAGGCGATGAGTCTGCTCGCGGCCCGGGCGCCCGAGCCTGCGGACATGCGGTTCTGGGCACTCGCGGCGGCGGATTCGCTCGTCGTCGAACAGCAGATGCACGAGGCGCTGCTCGCCGAGGACCGGTTCGCCCCCGCTCTCGCCGAGGTGCAGGCGGAGGTGAATGCCGGGCTGGGCGCGATTCCCTCGCCGACGACGGCCGGGTACTCGTCGTTCGTCGTCGCACAGGCGGCGACGGCGCCCTATGCGGTCGGGGTCGCGGCGGTCCTGCCGTGCTTCTGGGTGTACGCGCACGTGGGGAAGGTGCTCGTCGCCCGGCCCGGCGCGGTGTCCGCGGCGAACCCGTACCGCGCATGGGTGGAGACCTACGACTCCGCGGAGTTCGACGCCTCGGTGGACGGCGCGGTGGCGATCTACGAACGCGTGGCTGCCGAGGCCGGCGACGGCGAGTCCGGGTGCGCGGTCCGGGCCGCGATGGAGGAGGCGTTCGTCCGCGCGACCGCGTTCGAGTACCGCTTCTGGAACTCCGCGCACGCCCGCGAGAACTGGGGACGCTGAGAGTCCGCGCTCAGGCGTCGCGGTAGTCGGCCTGCGCCGCGTGGCGGCTGCACAGCCCTTCCTTGTAGATGGACCGCGCGCACCCGATGACCGCGCAGGCGACGCCGTGGCGCGAGCGGTCGGGATAGCGCTTGAGCCGGTACACGACCGCGGACTCCTGGACCCCGAAGAGGTCCGCGAGCCCAGCGGTCGTGGCACCGGCGTCCAACAACAGGCGCGCATGTCGTGCCCACTGGGAGGGCTTCGTCCACGGGGCCATGCGCTCCCGGGTGTCGTGCGGCAGTCGGGCGTCGGGAGCGGCGGCGAGCGTGTGGGCGAGCGACGCGAGGAACTCCTCGCCGAGCGAGGGCGAGTGGGCGTCGAGCGCATTGTGCGTCGACAGGGCGCTCTCGGGGTTCGGGGTGCGCGCGTGGCGGCGGGTGGCGGCCTCACGCATGTTGAGAATGACGGACGGTGCGAGGAGGGGTGCCTTCACATCGAGGCCGTGGGCCTCGCGGTACTCGAGGGAACCGAGTCCGTGGCTCATGCGCACGTGACGGCACAGATTCTTGAATCCGCGTCCGCATTCGTGGCACAGCAGCAGCCCGTCGTGCAGGCCCGATACTCATGCTGGGAATTGCACGGAACGGCCGTAAACAGGACATCGGGTGTGAGTGGTGTCTCGTAGGCTCGGATCATGCGCATCCGTGGAGCAGTCCTGCGGGAGATCGGAGCCTCCCGCCCCTACGCCGAGAGCCGTCCGCTCGACGTCACCGAGATCGAGCTCGACCCGCCGGGACCCGGCGAGGTGCTCATCCGCCTCACCGCCGCGGGTGTCTGCCATTCCGATCTCTCCGTCGTCGACGGCAACCGTCCGCGGCCCGTCCCCATGCTCCTCGGACACGAGGGTGCGGGCATCGTCGAACAGGTGGGGGAGGGCGTGACCGACCTCGCGCCGGGTGCACATGTCGTCACCGTCTTCCTCCCGAGATGCGGCGGATGCGCGCACTGCCGCACCGACGGCAAGCTCCCGTGCATTCCGGGCACTGCGAGCAACAACGCCGGTTTCCTGCCGGGCGACTTCTCGGGCGGGAGCAGGGAGACCCGTCTCCACGAGGTGAGTCCGGCCGCCGAGGCGCCGGTCCTCCACCACCACCTCGGCGCCTCGGTCTTCGCGACCCATGCGGTGCTCCACCGCAGTTCCGTCGTCGAGGTCGGGACGGACGTCCCGCCGCAGGTGGCGGCGCCGCTCGGGTGCGCCGTGCTCACCGGCGGTGGGGCGGTGCTCAACGCGGGGCAGCCCGAGGAGGGCGATTCGATCATGGTCGTCGGACTCGGGGGAGTGGGGATGGCGGCCCTGCTCACCGCGATCGGGCTCCGGCTCGGGACGGTGATCGGGGTCGATGCGAACCCGGAGAAGCTCGAACGGGCGCGGGAGCTCGGGGCGCACGAGGTGTACTCGCCGGAGGAGCTCGCGGACAACGGGGTGCGCGCGGATGTCGTCGTCGAGGCGGCCGGGCACCCGCGTGCCTTCGAGACTGCGTTCCGGGCGACGGCCGTCGGAGGGACGACGGTGACCGTGGGGCTGCCGCATTCCGAGGCGCTCTCGGAGATCACGCCGCTCACGCTCACCGCGGAGGCGCGGACCGTCGTCGGTTCGTACCTCGGGTCCGCGGTGCCGGCCCGGGACATCCCGAAGTACGAGGAGTTGTGGCGAAGCGGGAACCTGCCGGTCGAGGAACTCGTGTCCGACACCCTGCGCCTCGAGGACATCAATACCGCGATGGACACCCTTGCGGAGGGGCGGGCGGTGCGGCAGATCGTGCTGTTCGAGGAGCCGGAATCATGACGTTCTCCTTCACCGAAGTGACGGAACCGGATCTCGCCGCGGACGAGCTCACGACCCTGCGGGGATTCCTCGACCTCCACCGGTCCGTGGTGTACCGGAAGTGCGAGGGGCTGGACGCCGCCGGTTTCGCGCGCCGGGTCGGGTCGTCGACGATGACGCTCGGCGGGTTGCTCATGCACCTCGCGCTCGTCGAGGACGACTGGATCAACCACGTCGTGGCGGGCAATCCGGAGACGGAGCCCTGGGCATCGGCACCGTGGGACGAGGACAACGACTGGGACTGGCACATCGCCGCGGACATGGAACCCGAGACGATCCGCGCGGTGTACCGGGAGAACGTCGAACGGTCACGGGCGATCGAGGCGGAACTCACCGCCGCCGATCTCGACCGGCTCGTGGAGGACTCCACCCGCCCGAGGCGCCGCCCCCGCAGCATCCGCTGGATCCTCGTGCACATGATCGAGGAGTACGCCCGCCACGCCGGCCACGCGGACCTCCTGCGCGAGGACATCGACGGGGTCGTGGGGGATTGAGCTCGTGGTCGGCGTGCGTTCGTCGGCGGGCACTCCCACGGGCGTGTCGAGTACCCTGGTCGGGTGAGCATCGAAATCGAGATCGGCAGAGGCAAGCGCGGCCGTCGCGCATTCACACTCGACGACGTCGCCATCATTCCGGCACGCCGCACGCGTGACCCGCGGGACGTGTCGATCGAGTGGCAGATCGACGCCTACCACTTCGATCTCCCCTTCATCAGCGCCCCTATGGACTCCGTCATGTCCCCGGAGACCGCGATCGCCTTCGGCAAGCTCGGTGGCCTCGGCGTCCTCGACCTCGAAGGTCTGTGGACCCGGTACGAGGACCCGCAGCCGTACCTCGATGAGATTGCGCAGCTGCCCGCCGAGCAGGCGACGGCACGCATGCAGGAGATCTACGCCGAACCCATCAAGCCCGAGCTCATCACCGCCCGGATCGCGCAGATCCGCGACGCCGGTGTGACCGTGGCCGGTTCGCTCACCCCGCAGCGCACTCAGGAACACTGGAAGACCGTCGTCGACGCCGGCGTCGACATCTTCGTCATCCGCGGCACCACGGTCTCGGCCGAGCACGTGTCCACCGGGGACGAACCGCTCAACCTCAAGCGTTTCATCTACGAACTCGACGTGCCCGTCATCGTCGGTGGTGCCGCCACGTACACCGCGGCCCTCCACCTCATGCGCACGGGTGCCGCCGGTGTCCTCGTCGGCTTCGGCGGTGGCGCCGGTTCGACCACCCGCCGCACCCTCGGCATCCACACCCCGATGGCGACCGCGATCGCGGACGTCCACGCGGCCCGCCGCGACTACATGGACGAGTCCGGTGGTCGCTACGTCCACGTCATCGCCGACGGTGGCCTCGGCACCTCGGGCGACATCGTCAAGGCCTTCGCGATGGGTGCCGACTCCGTCATGCTCGGTGCTGCTCTCGCCCGTGCGGAGGACGCACCCGGCCAGGGCTTCCACTGGGGTCACGAGGCGCACCACAAGAACCTGCCGCGCGGCCGCCGCGTGGAGATCGGTTCCGTGGCACCGCTCGAGCAGCTCCTCTACGGGCCCGGCAAGTCCGCGATCGGTGAGGTCAACCTTGCCGGCGCGCTCCGCCGTGCCCTCGCGACGACCGGCTACGTGGACCTCAAGGAGTTCCAGCGCGTCGACGTCGTCGTCACCCCGTACTCCACCCACGCGGAGGTCTGATCCGGACCATGCTCCGGCTCGCACTCACCCCACGCTGGTTGGGGTTCCTGGCGCTCGTCCTGGTGCTCGTCACCGCCTTCGTCGGCCTGTCCGCGTGGCAGGTGAGTCGTGCCCAGCACAAGAACGACGTCACCGCAGCCCAGGACGTCGACACGGTCCGTCCGTTCACCGAGGTGCTCGACGCCCAGGTGCCGATGCCCGGGTACCTCTCCGACCAGATGGTGGAGATGACCGGGCACTACCTGCCCGACATGCAGGTGGTCGTCACGGAGCGCTACCAGGACGGCACCGAAGGCTTCTGGGTGGTGACGATGTTCGCCCCGGACGGCGCCCGCCTCGGCGAGGAAGCCCAGGACGTGGCGAACGATCCGGCCTATGCGGACACCCCGATCGCCGTTCCCGTGGTCCGCGGTTGGACCGCGGACGAGGACCTCGCCATGCACTCGCGGGCGGCGACGGGCGAGGTCACCCTCGTGGGGCGCCTCGGGCCCAACGAAGCGCCGGAGAACACAGACGGACTGCGCGAGGGGCAGGTGCGGACGGTGTCCGCACCGCAGCTCGTCAACGACTTCGACGTCTTCACGTACTCCGGTTACGTCTTCCCGGAGACGGAGTCCGGAGCCGGGGCGTCCGCCGCGACCGGCGGGCTCGTGAACGTCGGCCTCGAGAAGCAGGAGTCCGGTGGGATCGACCTGCAGTCCGCGGCGTATGCGGCCGAGTGGTTGTTCTTCGCCGGCTTCGCGATCTACATCTGGTGGCGGCTGCTGCGCGACGCGTACCTCCGGCAGCGGGACGAGGAGGACGGACCGCAGGAGTTCGTCGTCGTCAAACCCGCCGGCCAGAAGAACCTGGCGCAGAATCTCTCGACCCCGAACACTCCCGACGAACGGCGCCAGGCGCCCCGACAGGAAGGACGTCCGTGATGGCCTCCGATCCGCAGGACATCCGCCCGGACTTCGACGACGCGAACGTCTGGACCGTCAACCGCTTCACCTCCGCGAGGGCCGCCCTCCGGTTCTACCGGCCGATGGCGATCATCACCGGCTGCATGCTCCTCGTCATGTGCGTGGAGATGATCTTCAAGTACATCGTGTTCCGCGGTGACCCGGACGCGCTCGTGTTCGGCAGTTTCGACCTCGGGTCCGCGGTGCCGATCGCCCACGGCTGGGTGTACGTCGTCTACCTCATCGCCTGTGTGTGGCTCAACATGCAGATGAAGTGGTCCCTCGGACGCCTGATACTCCTCGCGCTCGCCGGCGTCGTGCCCATCATGTCCTTCGTCCTCGAGTCGAAACTCCACAAGGAGGCGGAGCAGGCCCTCGAGGACGCGGTCGTCGTCGCACTGAAGTCCTGAGGCCCTCCACCGCCGAGGCGTGAAGCGGCTCACAGCCGTCCGTCCCGGTCCGCCCCCACCGTTAGAATCGAGATCATGACCTCAGATTCCACCGGCACGCCTGCTGCCGACGGCACGGCCACTGCGCCCGCGAGCACCGCCTCCGCGAGCACGGCGGTTCCGCCCGTTCTCGTCGTGGACTTCGGTGCCCAGTACGCCCAGCTCATCGCGCGCCGCGTGCGCGAGGCCGGCCTGTACTCCGAAGTCATCCCGCACACCGCCACCGCCGCGGAGTTCGCCGAGCGTGCACCGCGCGCCATCGTGCTCTCCGGTGGACCCTCGTCGGTCTACGCCGAGGGTGCCCCGCGCCTCGACCCGGCGGTCTTCGACCTCGGTGTCCCGATGCTCGGCATCTGCTACGGCTTCCAGGTGATGGCGACGAACTTCGGTGGTTCCGTCGCACACACCGACAACCGCGAGTACGGGTCGACCCCGATGTCGGTCGCCGCGGAGGGTGCACTCCTCTCCGGGCAGCCGGAGTCGCAGACCGTGTGGATGTCCCACGGCGACTCGGTCGACACCGCACCCGAGGGCTTCGCCATTCTCGCCTCGACGCCGGGCACCCCCGTCGCCGCCTTCGAGAACACCGATCTCAAGTGCGCCGGAGTCCAGTGGCACCCCGAGGTGCTCCACTCCGAGTACGGCCAGAAGGTCATCGAGAACTTCCTCTACGAGGTCGCCGGCCTCGACGCCGACTGGACGAACTCCTCGATCATCGACGAGCAGGTCGCCCGCATCCGCGAGCAGGTCGGTGACAAGAAGGTCATCTGCGGTCTCTCCGGTGGTGTCGATTCCGCCGTGGCCGCCGCGCTCGTGCACAAGGCCGTCGGCGACCAGCTCACCTGCGTGTTCGTCGACCACGGCCTCCTCCGTCAGGACGAGCGCAAGCAGGTCGAGGAGGACTACGTGTCCTCGATCGGCGTGCGCCTCGTGACCGTCGACGCCCGGGAGACTTTCCTCGGTGCGCTCGACGGCGTCACCGATCCGGAGTCGAAGCGCAAGATCATCGGTCGTGAGTTCATCCGGACCTTCGAGCAGGCCGCCGCGGACCTCGTGGCCGAGGCCGCCGAGGGCGACGGCGCACCGATCGAGTTCCTCGTCCAGGGAACCCTGTACCCGGACGTCGTCGAGTCCGGCGGCGGTGCCGGCACCGCGAACATCAAGAGCCACCACAACGTCGGCGGCCTGCCCGAGGACATGACGTTCGAACTCGTCGAACCGCTGCGTGCGCTGTTCAAGGACGAGGTCCGGGCGATCGGCCGTGAGCTCGGCGTGCCCGAGGTCATCGTGTCCCGTCAGCCCTTCCCGGGCCCGGGCCTCGGCATCCGCATCATCGGTGCGGTGAACGAGGAGCGCCTCGACATCCTCCGTCGTGCGGATGCGATCGCCCGTGAGGAACTGTCCACCGCCGGCCTCGACGGGGAGATCTGGCAGTGCCCGGTCGTCCTCCTCGCGGACGTCCGCTCGGTCGGCGTCCAAGGCGACGGCCGGACCTACGGCCACCCGATCGTGCTGCGTCCGGTGTCCTCCGAGGACGCCATGACCGCCGACTGGACCCGCGTTCCCTACGACACGCTCTCGAAGATCTCGAACCGCATCACGAACGAGGTCGACGAGATCAACCGCGTCGTCCTCGACATCACCTCGAAGCCCCCGGGCACCATCGAGTGGGAGTGAGCGAGCTCGTTCGCTGCCCGCGGAGTGCTGTGAGGCGCTCCGCCCGGCACTCCCCGTGAGTGCCCGAACCCCCTGTCACCGGCCCCGTTCTCCGGAGTGGTGACAGGGGGTTCGAGCGTCCTGCGGTGCTCCCGCCGAGAGGCCGGTGCGGGTCCGCAATGCCGTCCTGAACACTGTTCAGGTACAGTGTGCACCATGCGTTCCCAGGACCTCGCTTACGTCGCCGTCTTCGCGGCTCTCATCGCGGTACTCGCGGCCGTTCCGGCGATCCCCGTCGGTGGCGCCGGCGTGCCCATCACCCTGCAGACCCTCGGCGTCGCGCTGTGCGGCCTCGTCCTCGGCCCCGTCCGAGGCGCCCTCGCCGCCGCGCTCTACGTCGCCCTCGGCCTCGTCGGCCTCCCGATCTTCGCCGGCTTCTCCGGCGGGCTCGGCGTCCTCGCCGGCCCGACCGTCGGTTACCTCCTCGCCTTCCCGCTGTTCGCGCTGCTCTGCGGTGTCGTCGCCCGGTTCGCGGTCCGCCGATTCCGGGGCACGCGCCTCACGGTCGTCCTCGCGATCGGCGCGCTCGTGAGCAGCTTCCTCACCACCCACCCGCTCGGCATCCTCGGGATGAGCCTCAACGCGGGCCTCGAGCTCCGGACCGCATTCTTCGCGGACATGCCCTTCTGGCCAGGTGACCTCGTCAAGTGCATCCTCTCGGCGCTCCTCGCCACCCTCGTGCACCGGGCGTTCCCGGCGGTGCTCGTCCGTCGGTCCGCAGCGGCCGTCGGCGGGAGCTCCGCCACTGCAGCCGGGAGTGCCGGCACGGCCCCCGGGACCACCGGCACACCAGGCCCGGGCTCCCCGGCATCCGAGCCGACCCGGTGATCCGATTCGAGGGCGCCTCGGTCGTCGTCGAGGAATTCGTCGAGACGCCGGGAGGCCCGCGTACTGCCCCCGCGCTCGTCCCGCGGACGATCCTCCACCCGATCGACCTCTCGCTCGACGGGCCGTTCACGAGCGTCATCGGTGCGAACGGCTCCGGGAAGTCGACCCTGCTCACGCTCGTCAACGGACTCACCCGACCGAGTGCGGGACGGGTGCTCGTCGACGGGATCGACACGGTGCGCGAGGGAGCCGCGGTCCGGCGGAACGTGGGATTCGTCTTCACGGACCCCGCCGCGCAGCTCGTCATGCCGACCCCGCTCGAGGACGTCGAACTGTCGCTCCGGCGGGCGGTGAAGGACTCGTCCGAGCGGACCGCGCGGGCCCACGCGGTGCTCGCCGAACTCGCCGTCGACCACCTCGCGCAGCGCAGCGTCACCGAACTCTCCGGCGGTGAACGTCAGCTCGTCGCCCTCGCGGCGGTGCTCGCGGTCGATCCGCAGGTGCTCGTCCTCGACGAACCGACGACGCTCCTCGACCTCCGCAACCGGGAGCTCCTGCGGCGGACGCTCCGCACGCTCGTCGACACGCGGGGCCTGAGGATCCTCCTCACCACCCACGACCTCGACGTGGCACAGGACGCCGCCCGGACGCTGCTCGTCGATGACGGGCGTATCGTCGCGGACGGAGACCCGGCCGAGGTGGTCGCCGAGTACCGGCAGCAAGCGGGCGTGGTGTGAAACCCCGCGCGACACTCCTCGGCCGCTATCTGCCGATCGACACGTGGCTGCATCGCGCACCGCCGCTTCTGAAGTTCCTCGTGCTCGCCGGGCTCAGCGTTCTCGTGCTCGCGTTCCGCGACCTGTGGCTCAACCTCGGTGTGTGCACGGTCGTCCTCGGGCTCGGGTTCAGCGCCAGGATCCCCGCGCGGGCCCTGTTCTCCGCACTCCGCGCCGTGTGGATCCTCGTCCTCGCACTCGCGGTCTTCCACGTCCTCGTGAACGGCATCGAGGCCGCGCTCGACGTCACGAGCACGATCCTCGTGTGCGTCCTCGCCGCCGGCCTCGTCCTCGTGACGACCTCGCTCACGGAACTTTTGGGCGTGTTCACCGCCCTCGCCCGCCCCCTCGCAGTGTTCGGTGTGCGGCCCGCGCGGGTCGGACTCGCCGCCGTCCTCATGGTGCGGAGCGTCCCGCGTCTCGCAGGCCTCGCCCGGACTGCGCGGGACAGTGCGCGAGCGCGCGGAATCGAACGGAGCGTCCGGGCACGCACGGTACCCGTCGTCCTCGGCACCGTCGTCCACGCCCAGCAGACCGGACGGGCGCTCGAGGCCCGGGGCCTCGACGAGGAGGGGTGAGGGTGGAGTCGGCGGGCGCCTCGGCCGGGCCCGAGGCGCCGAGCTGCTCCGGTGACCCGGTTCCGGAACTCGTGGGGCGCCTCGGGTGTGGGCACTGGAACAGCCCGTTCGACGTCATCGCGATCCGGTTCCTCTGCTGCGATCAGTGGTTTCCGTGCTTGCACTGCCACGACGAGGTCAGCAACCACCCGATCCGCCCGTGGCCGCGCCACCGGCACGATGAGCACGCCGTGCTGTGTCGCATGTGCGGGACGACGCTGCTGATCACCGACTACCTCGGTGCGCGGGGGTGCTCCGGCTGCGGGGCGGTCTTCAACCCCGGGTGCGCGCTGCACGCCCCCGTGTACTTCGGGGTGTGAGCGTGCCTCGGTCCGGACGGGGCGCCTCGGGTGCGGAGGTCTCCCTCGTTCCGGCCCGGCCCCGGTCCGTGCTCAGCCCACCCGGTCCTGCGCCCACCGGGGGAAGCCGGTGAGCGAACGACCGAGCACCTGCGGTGCGGGATTCTCGATGGCGGCGGCGTAATGCCCGATGAGCTGTGAGCAGACGCTCTTCCAGCAGCGACCGCGGACGGTCTCACGGGCGGTGCGGCCCATCGCGCGGCGTTTCGCGTCGTCGCCGGTGAGGTCCTGCACGTAACTGCGCATCCCGGCGAGATCCTTCGGTGCGTACAGCCACCCCGTGTGCGAGGAATTCACGAGGTCGAGCGGACCGCCGCGCGCCGGGGCCACGACCGGGACCGCGGAGGCCATCGCCTCCTGGATCGTCTGGCAGAAGGTCTCGAGTTCACCGGGGGAGACCATGACGTCGAAGCTCGCGACCGCCCGCGCAAGGGCGTCACCGCCGAGGAAGCCGGTGAAATGTGCGTCCGGCAGCAGCTGTTTGAGGCGCGGTGCCTGCGGCCCCTCGCCGACGATGACGAGGCGCGTGTTCGGGATCCCCGCGAGCGCCACGAGGTCCTCGACCTGCTTCTCGACCGCGAGGCGCCCCACGAATCCGATGATCTTCTCACCGGGGCGCACGATCCGCCTGCGCCACTCCTCGCTGCGGTGCCGGGGATCGAACCGGCTGGAGTCGACGCCGCGGGCCCACAGGCGGACGTCCTGCACGCCCTGCGCGCGCAGCTGGTCGATCGTGTACGAGGACGGGGCGAGCGTGAGGGACGCGTGCTGGTGGATGTTCTTCACGTGTGTCCACAGTGCCTGTTCGAGGCCGTGCATGCCATAACGGGCCGCGTAGGCCGGCACCTCGGTCTGGTAGACGGCCACCGACGGCAGGCCGAGGTCCTGGCATGCGAGGACGGCACGCCACCCGAGGACGAAGGGGGACGCGAGGTGGACGACATCCGGATCCAGATCCGACAGCAGGCGGCGGATCCGGGCGACTCCGCCGGGGGCCACGCGGACCTTCCGGTACTTCGGCATCGCGAACGACGGGACACGGACGATGCGGGCGCCGTGCACCTCGGCGGGGCCGTCGCGCCGGGACCCGGGAGCGATGACGACCGCTTCGTCACCGCGCTCCGCGAGGTGTTCGAGGACCCGCACCACACTGTGCGTGACACCGTTCGTCTGGGGGAGGAAGGATTCTGCAACCACCGCTACTCTCACGACTTCCAGACAACGCCCCGGAGTTGAAATCCGCGGAATCCATAGGTGACATCTCGGGTGCTCCGAGGTGAAATCGGAGGCTCTCGACTCGACAAGGACGCTTGAGGGGTGAACGCGGGGAGTGCTGCGCTGCGTGGGTGGAAACTGTCTGTGAACGGACTGTAAACTCGGTCGGGCTGTCCGCGTGTCCGAGCGTCCGTGGGCAGGGACCTCGAAGCCGCCCGCCGACGACTGGAGAGAACGCATGCTGTGGATCGCCCCGATGATCGTCTGCGTCGTTCTCGTCCTCGCGATCGCCGCGTGGGTGGGCTCGGTCCGGTTCAACTCCCTGTGCCTCGCTCGCGACCTCTGCAAGGAGGCCCTGCGGCAACTCGGTGCGGTCTGCCGTGAGCGTCATGTCGTCGTGAGCTCCGTCGTCTGCGTCCTGAGGGAGAACGGACGCGCCGCCGATGCCGACGCCCTCGCCGCCGTCCTCGCCCGCGCCGAACGTGCGCGGCGCGCCGCTGTGGACGGCCCGTGCACCGCGGAGTGCGCGCAGGAGCTCTCCGCCGCCGAATCCGCGCTGTCGAACACCCTCGTCGCCCTGCTCGGTGAGGGGTCCGGAACCCGGGCCGAGGCTCCCGCTGCCGGCTTCGTGCCGCAGCTCGGTGCGCTCGAGGTCCGCCTCGCCGCGGCTGCCCGTTACTACAATCACAGCGTGCACGCCTACTCGTCCCGCCGGAACCGCCCGCTGTCGTTCGTCTTCCGCGCGCATTTCCCGGTGATGCCGGTTCTGCGCTACCGCAGCGCGGGGGCCCTCATTGTCATCGGGGCCCACACGTGACACGCTTCCGCATGGACCTCGGCTATCGCGGCACCGGCTTCCACGGGTGGGCGACCCAGCCGGGGCTGCGGACCGTCCAGGGAACCCTCGAGGATGCGCTCGCCCGGGTCGTCGGCGCACCGGTGCGCACGGTCGTCGCCGGGCGCA
>NZ_BAAANO010000005.1:193828-198666 GCF_039529845.1 Brevibacterium samyangense
GCCGGCGTCCACGCCCGCCGTCAGGTCGTCCACCTCGATCTCCCGCCCGAAGCGGTGGGGAAGATCATCGGCCGGAGCGGCCGCAGCGGGGGAGAGGCCCTCGCCTCCCGAGTGCGCGGGGTCCTCGCCGCCGCCGAGGCGCCCGACATCGTCGTCCACGGCGTCACCGAGGTCGATCCCGCCTTCGATGCCCGCTTCGCGGCGCTCTCCCGCACCTACACGTACCGGCTCGCGGACGAGAGGTCCTTCCTCGACCCGCTCCTCGTCGACTGCACGACGGTGCATCGCGGGGAGCTCGACGCCGAGAGCATGGCGCGCGCCGCGGCTGAACTCCTCGGTCTCCACGACTTCCTGCCGTTCTGCAAGCCCCGTGCCGAGGCGACGACGATCCGGACCCTGCAGCGCCTCGACGTGGAGCGGGATCGCGACGGTGTCATCGTCCTCACGTTGCAGGCCGACGCCTTCTGCCATCACATGGTGCGTGCGACGGTCGGCGGGCTCGTGAAGGTGGGGAGCGGGAAATGGCCCGTGACCCGTCCGGCGGAGCTCGTCGCGCAGGCGGAGGCTCCGGTGTTCGCGAGCAGCGGCGGCGTGGGTGCCGGAAGCCTGGCCGAGTCGTCGGCGACGGCTCGTGGTGTCGATGGGGCGCCTCGGGAAGGGGGTGCCGTGGGGCGCGGCGTCGGGGCGACCGACGCCACGGTGGACGACGCTGCACGCAAGGCGGCGCTCGGGCCGATGTTCGTCATGCCCGCCCACGGCCTCGTGCTCGAGGACATCGCGTACCCCGCGACCGCGGAGGAATGGGCCGAGCGCGCCGACCTCACCCGGGCCCGCCGTACCTAGCCATTCACTGTCGCCGAGGTCGCGATTCCCTGTGCTCCACCCGTCGAGATCGCATTTCTCTTCGGCGGAGCCCCTCGAGATCGCAATTGTGTGCGGGGTTTCGCCGAATCATGACATTCAATTGCGATGTGAGGGTGGGAAACCGACGCGAATCGAGCACTCGGTCGGTCGCATCAATCCTGTCCGGGCGGTTGACTCTCGTATCGCACCCACCTGTCGGGTTCACGCGCTTCTGCGTAGTCGGCGGATCGCTGCGAGCCCGCGGCGTGCGCCGAGGTGCTTTCGCAGTGCATCGAGCCACTGGCCCATGTCGGTCTGCTTCGTGACGGTGAGGACGAGCCAACCGGCTGCGCTGAGCTGGGCGTATCGCGTGGAGTCGTATGTGCGCTGGTCCTCGTTCCAATGGCCGCGACCGTCGTACTCGATCGCGATCATTTCGTCCTCGTAGCTGAGGTCGGGGTGGACGGGTGACGGGGTCTCGCGGAGATGGACAGGTGCCGCGATCCGTGGTTCCGGCAATCCCGCGTCGACGATCTGCAGTCGGAGTGTGGTCTCCCGCGGCGACCGGACGTTGTCCCGGGCTCGAGCGAGTGCTGACATGAGTACACGTTTGCCGCGGTAACGGAGGTGGGCGTGAAGAGCGTCCGCGATCTCGGTCCTCGACATCACCGGCGACGAACGGAACGGGCCGACGACTCCGTCGAGCACGGCAGTCGCCTCGTACTCCGTGAGGTCACCGGCGAGGGAGGCGATGACGTTCGTGACCGAATCGACGCGGACTCCGAAGAAGTCTGCGGGTGCGAGGTGTGAGAACCGGCGGCCTCGAATGCCCTGACGCCGAATCACAGGGAGGTCGGTCGGCACCGCGATGTCGATGCGCTCCCGTGCAGCCAGTTCGAGACGACGCGGAAGCGCGAACCCGAGGAGAACTCCTGCTGCGGCACCCACGAGAACGCTCTCCGGTCTGACGAGCTGGACTGCGCGGGCGCGTTCGTGGATCTCGATCCATGTCGAGTCCGCCCACGCCGGTGCATAGAGCGTCTCCTGCCTGGAGTCGCTCATCCGGACGCCGAAGACCTGCCGGTCCATCGATCCGCGCGACGAAGTGGCATAGGTCGAGATGCCTCGGCGATGAGCGTCATCCACTCTGATGGGGACGCGTACGTCGATCGCCGCGAGTTCACGCGTGCAGTTCTCGACAGGATGCACGATGCGGTGGCCATTGAAGGAGAGATTCTGAGCAGTCATGGTGTCGAGAATCGCGCATTTTGTGACCAAAGTGAATAGAAAGGCATCAAACCTCATCAAATGGCGTTCGAGTGCGACGAGAGTGTCGTTCGTGGGGAGGCGTGAGGGCGTGCCGAGTACTCGATTGGCGTCGGTCACGGGGGCAGAAATCGCATTCGATTGCTCGGTTTCGGCGAATCCAGACATTCAATTGCGACTTCGAACTGCGAGGCGAACGGAATGGCGATCTCAGCGTGGTGGGCGCAGGGAAGTGAGAACTCGAAGAGGGGCCCACAGGGAATCGCGATCTCGGTGGCAAGGGGGCGAGGGGTGCGCGGTGGGTGTGGACGCGGGGGAGTAGGTGTTGGTGTCGCTGAGTGTGCGATTGGCGTCGGTGGCGGGGGTCGAAATCACAGTTGAGTGCTGAGTTTTGGCGAAACCCAGCATTCAAATGCGACTTCAACGGGTGGGGGCGACGGGAATCGCGATGTCGAAGAGTGGGGGCGACGGGGATCGCGATGTCGAAGAGTGGGGGCGACGGGAATCGCGACTTCGCGGGATGGGCCCGCAGGGAATCGCGACTTCGGCGACAGCGAACGGCGTCAGCGGGGGGTGTTCTGGCCGGCGAGGTGTGCGAAGAGCGGCACCGCGTAGAGGATGCCGACGGCGGGGACGACGATCCCGGAGTCGTTGATGATCGTGCCGACCGTGAGGAGGACGAGGAGCGCGACGAGTCCGGCTCTCACGAGGGGGTACTGCGCGTAGAGCCGGGGCAGTCCCGGGACGCCGAACCGGCTCGGCCGCAGGAGGACCCAGAACACGAGGGCGATGACGAGCGGCAGGAGCACCGTCGCCCAGCTCTGTGTGAGGATCCCGATGTTCATGTCGATCTTCCGCAGGAGGATCGCCCCGGCCTCACCCGAGAGCACGGAGTCGAAGAACCGGCCGAAGTGGGTGCGCTGGTCCGCCGGTCGCAACCAGTCGCCGACGAGGGCGACGAGCATGACCGCGCCCGCGGACCCCGCGATGAGGAGGACGTTCCGCACCGTCGCACGGATCCCCGCGACCGCGAGGGCGAACACCGCGAGCCCGGAGATGAGGGTCGGCACCGAACCGAACTTCGTTCCCAGACCGGGGGTCGCGAGGAGGACGCACGAGAGCACGAGCGCCGCGACGACGAATCCGACCCGGAGGGTGCGGGCCCGGGCGTCCGTCCCACGCACGAACGCACACACCGTCACGAGCACCATGACGAGTGCGGTGCAGTAGAGCGCGAGCGCGGAGTTCCCGATCCCGTAGAACCGTGAGGCGATGAGCAGCGGCTCCCCGAGGAGGGTCGACATCTGCAGTCGTGACCCGGTGAGGACGTCGACCGTGAGCGTGAGGACGGTGACGACGGAGACGAATCCGAACGGTCCGAGCGGATGCCTGCGCCACGGTCCGAGCAGCCCGCCGAGCGCGATGAGGAGCGCGAACCCGGCGAGTGCCGCGAGCATCGCGACGTCCGGGCTCGTCGACCTCTCCCACGGCACGAGATTCACGAGGAACGTCGCGACGGGGGTCGCCGCGAAGAAGAGGCCGACGGTGCGCAGCGAGCGCCGGATCGCGGACACCCCGTCCCGTCCGGCTCGGCGCTCGACGCGGACGACGGTCCACGCGACACCGAGCAACCCCATGAGGAGGACTCCGATGATCGGGTAGAACCACGCCGCGAGCGCCGCCTGCGTGCTCACCGCCACCTGCCGGTCGAGCATCTGCTGGTACCTGGCCGCGGTCGTCCCACCGGGTTCGGACACCATGACGGCACCGGCGAGGTTCGGATCGTCCGGGACGTCCGCCTGCTGCAGGAGCGTCGGCAGGATGTCGGTCGTCTGCACGAGGCCCGGCTGCCGGGTCGACTCCGAGGTGAGGATGCCCCGCCCGAACTGTCCGCCGACCGCAGCCGTGAACTGCATGCTGCTCGTATCGGTGCGCCCGTCCGCGATCGAGGACACGAGGAGTTCGGCACCCGCGGCGTCCGTCGCCTCCCGGATCTGCCCGATCCGTTCGTCGAGCTGGAGGAGGGAGTACCCGGACCGTTCCGTGTTCCCGAGGTCGACGAGGAGCACCTCGTGGCCGTCGCCGAGCACCGTGGACACCTGATCGGAGAGGTCCTCGTCGATCGACGACCACGTGTCGACACGGCCCTCCTCATCCGCGGCGGCGATCGCGGCACCGGGACCGATCGCGGCGACGGAGGGGACCGCCTCGGCGAGTGCCCCGAGTTGTGCGTCGTAATTGTCCGCCTCGACCCGTTCGAGGTACACGTCCCAGTCGGGGACCTCGTTCCCCGCCGGCGATTCGGGCTCCCGGCAGTACGATGCCTCGGCATCGGCGGCGCGTCTGCCGGACCCGACCGCGAGCCAGCCGTCGATGGGGCAGCTCGTCGACCGCACGCTGCGGGGAGTCGCGGTCCCGATCGAGCCGTCGGCGACGAGCGACCACAGGTGCGGCATCCGGTCGGGGTCGATGTCCTCGAACGTGAGCCCGGAGACGCCGACGAACACCGCCGGCCCCCGGGCCACGTCCGGCCGTGCGGAGTCCTGCCCCGCGAGGCGCACGAGCCCCATCCCCACGAGGACGAGCACGAACACCCCGACGACCGCGGTGGTGAGCCACCCGAGCAGCCGGTCGGAGTTGCGCCGCTGTGCCGCGTTCATCGCCGGCCCCCGCCGTTTCCGGCGGTCCCGCCCGTCGGCGCGGTCCCGCCGGTCGGCGCGGTTCCGGAC
>NZ_BAAANO010000005.1:198703-200510 GCF_039529845.1 Brevibacterium samyangense
CCCGCCGAGGCGCCCCGCCCCGGCGCCACCGTGTCACCGCGGTCCGCCCGGCCGGTCGTGTCCGCGGTGCCACCGCCTCCGACGGCGCCGTCCCGGGCTGCACCGTCCCGGGCTGCATCGTCCCGGGCTGCACCGTCCGGATCGGCGCCGCGCGTTCCGGGGCCACCGGCGTCCCCGGTGACCCCTCGAACCCCGAGGTCCCCCGCGAGTGCGAGGAGGAACGGGACGAGGACGAACGCTCCGGTCGCCGGCACGGCGACACCGGAGTCGGTGATGACGAGACCGACACCGAGGGCCGTGGCGATCGCGAGGAACCCGTGGTGGAGCGTGCGGTCGGCGAAGAGATCCGGCAGCGGCCCGTCCCACAGACCGAGGAATCGGCTGCCGGCGAGCCGTCCGCCGAAGGACTGCCCCCCGGTCGCCGTCGACAAGTGGGCGCCACGCAGATAGGAGAGGAACACGAGCACGGTGACGAGGGCGAGCGGCAGGACGATCGCGAGCGCCGGATTGATCGCGACGATATTGAGATTCGCGCCGAGTTTCCGGCCGATGATCTCGACGAGCTCCCCGCTGAGGGCCTGTCCGAAGAACCGCCCGAAATGCGACTGCTGGGACTCCGGCCGCAGGTGGTCGAGCCCGGCGACCGCGACGATCGCCCCGAGCGACACGAGGCCGATGAGCCCGAGCCGCCAGATGTTGAGCCGGATGCCGGCGACGAGCGCGGCGAGGACGAGGAACCCGGCGAGCACCGCGATCGTGCCACCGAACTTCGCACCCCATGCGGGATTGCCGAGTGTGCCGACGGACGCGAGGCCGACGAGGGCGATGAGCCACAAGGCGGTCGTCCGCCTCCCCGCCCGCACGAGGTGTCCGGCGAGCACCCCGAGCGCGAGGAACACCGCGACGATGAAGACGGCCACGCCCTGGTTCCCGAGCCCGTAGAAGCGTCCGGCGACGATCGGGTTGTACCCCATGAGGCTGTCGTACTGGAGGTGCGAACCGACCGCGATGTCCCCGGCGAGCACGACCGCGGTGACGAGGGAGACGGCCGTGATCCGGCCGCGCCACGTGTGGCGCCACGGACCGAGCACGGCAACGGCGACGAGTGCGAGGGTGCCCGCGGCGATCGCGAGGCCGAGGCCCGCCTCGGGCACGGGGAAGCGTGACCACGGCAGGACCCCGGCGAGGAACGATCCCATGGGCACACATCCGAGCACGAGCCCGACCCAGGCGAGCACGCGGGTGCGGATGCGGCGGAAGGCGGCCCGCGTCTCGGGGGAGCGGCGTGGCGCGAGCCCCGCGGCGAACACGACGCCGAGCGCGAGCACGAGGACGTAGAAGGCGACGTCGAGGAAGACGGAGAAGGTCTGGGCGCTCTTGTGGATGGTCGCCGACCGCGTGGCGTCCGCCTGTACGTGGGCGACGCGATCGGCCACCGGGGCGTCCGAGGCGGTCGTCGTGAGCGGGTCGACCGCAGCACCGGCCGGGGTCGAGGTGATCCCAGCGGCGGTGAGCACGGTGCCGCTGAGGTCGGTGAGCTGGAGGAGGTCGTCCTGGCGGGTCGTCGTGCTCCCGAGGTAGCCGGGGTTCTCGACGCCGGATCCGGCGCGGATCACCGCGCGCAGCCGGGAGGGGCGGGCGGAGTCCGCGAGGCCGGCGACGAACACCTGGGTCTGGGCGAGCGGCACCTCGTCGAGGTAGGCGCCGAGAGCGGCGTCGACCGCCGCGACCTGCGCCTCGTGCGAGGGCGAGGGGAGGAACTGCGCCGGGGTGTCCCCGGTCTCGTCGGCCGCCGCGGCGACCGGGT
>NZ_BAAANO010000005.1:200533-226710 GCF_039529845.1 Brevibacterium samyangense
CCCGGTCCCGTCGGCCGCCGCGGCGACCGGGTCCTCACCCGAGGTGTCCTCGCCGGCGGTGTCCGCCGCGAACCGCGGCGAGGCGATCGACCCGAGGTCGACGAGCGTCACCGGGCAGGACCCCGGCCCCGCGGCGAGGTCGCCGGGCACCTCCGGGGAGCCCTGCGTCGCCGCGGCGCCGTCGGACTCCCAGCGGTCGACGATCCCGTCGCTGCCGACCGCCGCGTACCCGGCGCCGTCACCGATCGCACGCACGCAGACGTGGGCGGACCGCGCCGCGTCGCCGAGGAGACCGAACGTCGTCGAGTACCCACCGGCGGCGTTGCCGCTCGCGAGCTGTTCGAAGCCCTCGAGCGCGGTCCCGGAGCCGTGCGCGCTGCCGTCCGTGCCGTCCTGGCCGGTCGCCTCGCCGCTCGCGGCGTCCGTCGGGGAGTCCGCCGTGGGGGCGTCCTGCAACTGCGGGCAGACGGCACCGTCGAACTCGTCCGGGCGGGTGTCCGCGGCCCGCCGTCCCGCGCCGAGCGTGAGCCACCCGGAGCCCGGGCACGTCGAGGAGGTGAGCGAACGGACGGTGAGATTGCCGATCGCGCCGGTCTCGGCGAGGGACCACAGGTGCGGGGTCGCCTCGGGGGAGATGTCGGACCAGGAGAGGCCGGCGGCCCCGAACACGAGGACGGGGTCGGGTTCGTCGGCCGGGGGAGCGGGCGCCTCGGCGGTGGGCGCTGCCGCCGACGGGGGAGCCGTCGGTGCCGGGGCCCCGCCGGCCGGTGCGCCGGAGGTCGGAGCCGTCGTCGCGAACGCCGGTACGGTGCCCGTCACCGACGTGAACGCGAGGAGTACGAGGAGACCTGCGGTGAGGAAGGCGTGCATCGGGCGGGGCATCCCTCCAGGGTATCGGGCGGGCCCCGGGAGGACTCTGGGAACGCCGGGGCGGTGGCGAGCTCGTCCGCGCGTGCCTGTCGGGATCGTTGTACCGACTTCACCGGAAATTCACCGGCGGCATGGACGCGGGGCACAGAGAGGGCTGAGGATGGTTCGCACACGCTCTCGAATCGAGCACATGCTCCTCGAACCGAACGGACCTCTCATGAAGAAGATCCTCACCCCCGCTCTCGGTGCTCTCACCGCGGTCGGCCTGAGCTGCGGAACGCTCGTCGCTCCTGCGCTCGCCGTCGCGTCGGAGGGCACCGAGGTGCAGCTCCTCGGTATCACCGACTTCCACGGGCGCCTCGCGGACGCGGGCGTCGCCGTCGCGAACGCGGTCGAGACCGCCCGCGCCGACTTCGACGGACCCACCGCGTTCCTCTCCGCCGGCGACAACATCGGCGCGTCCACCTACGAATCGTCCTCGCAGCAGGACACCCCCACGCTCGAATACCTCAACGCGATCGGCCTCCAGGCGTCCGCGGTCGGCAACCACGAGTTCGACCGCGGCTTCGCCGACCTCACCGGGCGCGTCGCGGACGAGGCCGCCTTCCCGTACCTCGGCGCGAACGTCTACGCGACCGGCACGGAGACCCTCGCCGACGGCGTGGAGGCCTCGACGATCGTGGACGCCGGCGATGTCACCATCGGCGTCATCGGTGTCGTCACCGCGGAGACGGAGACCCTCGTGTCCCCGGCCGGGATCGCCGACATCGACTTCGGCGACCCGACCGAGGCGGTCAACCGTGAGGCCGAGCGCCTCGAGTCCCTGCCCGAGGCGCAGCGCCCGGACATGATCGTCGTCCAGGCGCACGTCGGAACGGCGGACACCTCCTCGCTCGAGGCCGCGGTCGCCTCGAACGCCGACTTCGGTGACCTCGTCGAGGAGTCCTCGCCGGCCGTCGACGCCCTCTTCTTCGGTCACACCCACGTGCCCTTCGACACGACGGCACCGATCCCCGGGACCGACCGGGAGCGCCCGATCGTCCAAGCCGGCAACTACGGCGAGTACCTGAGCGCGGTCCGCATGACCTCCCTCGGGAACGGCGACTGGACCGTCGCCGACCAGGAACTCATCGCGCCGGAGGACGTCGCCCCGCTCGAGAACAATGCGGTCGTCGACGAGGCCACCCGGATCGTCGACGACGCGATCGCGACCTCGGAGGAGGTCGGTTCCGAGGTCATCGGCACCATCACCGAGGACATCACCCGCGCAGGCGGTGACGCCGACGACCGCGGTGCGGAGTCCACCCTCGGCAACCTCGTCGCCGACGCCCTCCAGTACGGCACGAGCCTCTCGCAGTTCGAGTCCGACTTCGCGATCACGAACCCCGGTGGTCTGCGCGACGACCTCCTCGTCGACGACACCTTCGGTTCCGAGGCCCCGGGCGAGGTCACCGCGGCCGAACTCAATGCGGTCCTGCCCTTCGCGAACGACCACGTCGTCGTCGAACTCTCCGGCGCCGACGTCATCACCCTCTTCGAGCAGCAGTGGCAGCCGGCGGACTCCTCCCGTCCCTTCCTCCACCTCGGGATCTCCGAGCAGCTCGACGTCGTGTACGACTCCACCGCCGAGGAGGGCGCCCGCGTCCTCTCGGTGAAGGTGAACGGTGAGGAGATCGATCCGGAGGCCACCTACACGGTCGCCACCCTCTCCTTCCTCGCCTCCGGCGGCGACAACTTCTCCGCCTTCGCGAACGGCACCACCCACCTCACCGGTCTCACCGACTTCGAGGTGTGGCAGTCCTACTTCGAGAACCACAGCCCGGTGAGCCCCGACCACGCCGAGCGCCAGGCCGACGCCGCGCTCGACGTCATCGCCACCGGCGCCCTCCCGACCCCGCAGGTCGTCACCGAGGGTGCCGCCGGCACGGTCTCGTTCGCGAACCCCGAGGCGATCGCCGGTCCGTTCCTCCTCACCGTCACCGCACCCGAGGGCGTCACCGTGAGCTTCGACGAACTCGCCGGCACCCGCGCGGCGGAGAACGGCGTCGTCGTCGACGAGCTCCCGGCCGGTGGTCTGTCCGTGCCGTTCACCGTCGACGGCGCGGCGGGCACCCACACGCTCGGGGCCTCGTTCGTCGCCGACCCGGCCGCGGCGTTCTGGGACGACAACCCGCTGCCGCTGCCGTACAGCACCGACTTCGAGGTGACCCTCGACGAAGCACCCTCCACGGAACCGCCGGCCACGGACGAACCCACCGCGGAACCGACCTCGGAGGTGCCCACCACCGAGGCGCCCACGGAGACCGAGACACCCGTCGCCGGTGGCGACGCGGTCCCGACCGACGAGTCGGACGCGACGGACGAGGGAGCGGCGGGTGACGCCTCGGGCGCCCTCCCGCGCACCGGTTCGACCGTGGTGCCGCTCGTGGCGCTCGGCGTGCTGCTCCTGGCCGCCGGCAGCGCCGTGGTCCTCGTGTCGAGTCGCCGCCGCTGAGGCGGACGGACGCCGCGAGGCCCGCAGGCCGCAGGTGATCGAGGCCTGAATCACGGGCCCGGAACACGGCACGCGCAGGAGTGCGGGTGGGGGATGTGATCCTCCACCCGCACTTTTGCGTCCCGGGTATCGAGCCGTTAGAGTTGAATGCTGTTGCGTACGTCAGTACACGGCCCTCATGAAGCCTCAATCGCGTTGCAGGCACTGTGTGGAGAGGTCAGCTGTCGGGAACGTACCGCGCACCAAGCAAGCCTGTCCTCGTCGAACGGTGACTCACGACCGCTGTTCACGCAGGACGCGCGCTAAAGATCAATAGACGAAAAGAAGGCTACTTTGCGTACGTACACCCCCAAGCCCGGCGAAGTCCAGCGCCAGTGGTTCGTCATCGACGCCACTGATGTTGTGCTCGGCCGCCTTGCCTCCCAGACCGCGCGTCTGCTCCGCGGCAAGCACAAGCCGACCTTCACGCCGAACGTGGACACCGGTGACAACGTCATCATCATCAACGCCGACAAGGTCGCCCTCACCGGCGCCAAGCTCGAGCAGAAGCGCGCCTACCGCCACTCCGGTTACCCGGGCGGCCTCAAGAGCGTGAACTACGCCGAGCTCCTCGCGACGAACCCGGAGCGCGCAGTGGAGAAGGCGATCGCGGGCATGCTCCCGAAGACCCGTCTCGGTCGCGCCCAGATCAAGAAGCTCAAGGTCTACGCAGGTGCCGAGCACCCGCACACCGCGCAGAACCCCGTTGCCTACGAGCTGGGCCAGGTCGCGCAGTAAGCGCTGCCGGAAAGACTTCTGAGGAGAACCGTGACTGAGAACATCACCCCCGACGTCGAGGACGTCGAACTCACTTCCTACTCCACCGAGACCCCGGCCGGCGCCGGCCTCGGTGAGGCCGTGGCCGGTGGCCGTGGCCAGTCGATCACCGCTCCCGGCGCTGCCGTGGGCCGTCGCAAGCAGGCCATCGCCCGCGTGCGCCTCATCCCGGGTTCGGGTCAGTGGACCATCAACGGTCGCGACCTCGAGACCTACTTCCCGAACAAGCTGCACCAGCAGCTCGTGAACGAGCCCTTCCGCCTCCTCGACCTCGAAGGCCGCTTCGACGTCGTCGTGCGCATCAAGGGTGGCGGACCGTCCGGTCAGGCCGGCGCCGTGCGCCTCGGCATCGCCCGCTCGCTCAACGAGATCGACCGCGACAACAACCGCGGCGAGCTCAAGAAGGCAGGCTTCCTCACCCGCGACGCCCGCGTGCCCGAGCGCAAGAAGGCCGGTCTCAAGAAGGCCCGCAAGGCTCCGCAGTTCTCGAAGCGCTGATCCGCTTCCTCCGTGGTGCGGTGTGCCGGTGGGTTCGCCCGTCCGCACACCGCACCGCTTCCGTGTGACAGCCCTCGGACCACGTGTCCGGGGGCTGTCGTACGTTCACGGATCGGTGCATCCCCGATCCATGCCCGCCGGAGGTCCACCACCGGGAGTTCCCTGAGGAACCCCGGGACCGGCGCGTGGGCTCCCACGGTTTACCCGTTCGATTCGGTAAAGGTACGGACATGACTCGACTCTTCGGCACCGACGGCGTTCGCGGACTCGCGAACCGGACAGTCACCGCAGGCCTCGCGCTCCAACTCGCAGAGGCGGGCGCCCGGGTACTCGCCGGTCCCGCTCCCGAGGGCCGCGAGCGTCCCTTCGCCGTCGTCGGGCGCGACACCCGCGTGTCCGGTGAGATGCTCGCCGCGGCCGTCGCCGCCGGCGTCTCCGCGGCCGGGGTCGACGTGCTCCTCGTCGACGAACTCCCGACTCCCGGCGTGGCCCACGTCGTCAAGCAGACCGGCGCGTCCTTCGGCGTCGTCCTCTCCGCCTCGCACAACCCCATGCCGGACAACGGCATCAAGTTCTTCGCCGCCGGCGGTCGCAAGCTCGACGACGAGCTCGAGGACCGCATCCAGGCGCTCATGGGGCAGGAGTGGGACCGCCCGACGGGTGCCGCGATCGGTCGGATCACCCGGTTCCCCTCGGCCGTCGACGAGTACACCGAGGCGCTCGTCACCGAGGTCGAACGGCACCGGGACGACTCCCCGCTCGCGGGCCTCACCGTCGTCGTCGACTGCGCCCACGGCGCGGCGAGCGTCGTCGGCCCGGCCGCGCTCCGCCAGGCGGGCGCCCAGGTGATCGTCACCGCGGCGGATCCGAACGGCTACAACATCAACGACGGAGTCGGATCCACCCACATCGAGAACCTCGTCGACGAGGTGAAGGCCCACAATGCGGACCTCGGTGTCGCGTTCGACGGGGACGCCGATCGTTGCCTCGCCGTCGACTCCCTCGGTCGGCCCATCAACGGCGACCAGATCATGGGCATTCTCGCGCTCGGGCTCAAGGAGCGGGGACTGCTCGCCCAGGACACGCTCGTCGTCACGACGATGTCGAACCTCGGCCTGCACCTCGCGATGGAGAAGGCCGGCATCCGGACCGTGCAGACGGGTGTGGGCGACCGCTACGTGCTCGAGGAGATGCTCCGCGGGGGCTACAACCTCGGTGGTGAGCAGTCCGGGCACGTTCTCATGCTCGACCACGGCACCACCGGAGACGGCGTGCAGACGGCGCTCCACCTCATGGCCCGGATGGCGCAGACCAAGCGGACCCTCGCGGACCTCGCGGCGGAGATCCCACAGCTGCCCCAGGTGCTCATCAACGTCTCCGGTGTCGACAAGACGCAGGTCGCGCACCCCGTCGTCGCGGCCGAGGTCGCCCGTGTCGAGGCGGAACTCGCGGGCGGGGGCCGGGTGCTGCTGCGCGCCTCGGGCACCGAGTCGCTCATCCGCGTCATGGTCGAGGCCGGTACCGAGGAGTCCGCGCGGTCCCATGCCGAGTCTCTCGCCGCGGTCGTCGAGGCCGAGCTCGCGCTCTGACGCGTTCGTTCGTCGCCGAGGCGCCGCTCGGGTGGGGATCCCTCCTCACCCGAGCGGCGCCTCGGTCGTTCCGGGGCTTCAGCGATCGAAGAGGACCTCGACCGTGCCGTTCACGGTGCGGGCGGGGTATGTGCGCAGCTGCAGGTCGGTGTTCGTGTAGCAGCGCCCGTCCTCGAGGTCGAAGACGGCCTTGAGCAGTGGGCTGGCGATCGTCGGCCGTCCGGCCTTGTCCCCGCAGATGCCGCGGGCGAGGACCGCCGAACCCGTGTCCGGATCGATGTTGTCCGTGACGAAGACACGGTCGTCGCGCAGCCGGAACACCGCGAGCTGGTGCCCGTCGACGAGTGCGCCGGCACCCCACTCCGGCTCGAGGGCAGCGAGTGTGCACAGCGGGACCCACCGGGCGGTCCCGGTGGTCGGAGCGCCATCGGTGTGCGGGAGGGCGGCGGTGAGGTCGTCGACAGCGGTCATGAGCGTGTCCTTCCTGGAGGTGTGGAACGGGGGCGAGGGAATCGGGAGTGCGGGTGAGGTGGCGTCGATCAGATCCGGGCGTCGCCGAGGCGGGTGCCGCGCCGGCCGTACACCGCCCAGGTGAGGGCGAGGAGGCCGAGGTAGGCGACGGCGAAGCCGTAGAACGCGGCGTCGTAGGAACCGGTGCGTTCGAAGACGATGCGGAGGACCTGCGGGATGAAGAACCCGCCGTACGCGCCGACCGCGGAGATGATGCCGAGCGCGGAGGCCGCCTGCCGCACCGGATCGACCCGGGAGCCGTCCGCCGTGAGCTGGAAGACCGTCGGGATCATCCGGTACGCGGAGCCGTTGCCCATCCCGGAGGCGATGAAGAGGATCATGAAGGCCGCGAGGAACAACCAGAAGTTCTGCAGGCGCAGGAGTCCGACGACGGAGACCGCGACGATCGCCATGACGACGAAGGCGAGCATCGTCGGGCGGGTGCCGCCGAAACGGTCCGCGAGCTTTCCGCCGTAGGGCCGGGCGAGGGATCCGACGAGGGCGCCCATGAACGCGAGGGACATGGTGGCGGCACCGATCTGGAAGCCGGAGAACGCCGGGAAGGTGTCCGCGATGAGCTTGGGGAAGACCCCGGCGAAACCGATGAAGGAGCCGAAGGTCCCGATGTAGACGACCGCGAGGATCCACAGGTGCTTCTGCCGCAGCGCCGAGGCGTATCCCGAGAGATCCGACTTCGCGTGCGAGAGATTGTTCATGGAGAGGAAAGCGCCGATCGCGGTGATGACGATGAGCGGGACCCAGATCCATCCGGCGAGCGAGAGATCGAGCGGACCGGAGCCGTCGGTGGTGCCTGCCGTGGCCGCACCCGTCGTCACGAGGGCTCCCACGGTGACGATGATCGGCACGAGGAACTGTGCGACGGCTGCCCCGAGGTTGCCGCCGGCCGCATTGAGACCGAGCGCCCAGCCCTTCTCCCGGGCGGGGAAGAAGAAGGTGATGTTCGTCATCGAGGACGCGAAGTTGCCACCGCCGAAACCGGCGGTCGCCGCGACGAGGAGCATGACGCCGTAGGGCGTGTCCGGGTTGCTCATGCACAGTGCGAGTCCGACGGACGGCACGAGCAGCAGGAGTGCGGAGACGATCGTCCAGTTCCGGCCGCCGAACAGCGGCACCATGAAGGTGTACGGGATGCGCATCGTCGCGCCGACGAGCGAGGGTACCGAGATGAGCCAGAACTGCTGCGAGCTCGTGATGTCGAAGCCGGCCTGCGGCATCCACACGACGACGATCGACCACAGCTGCCAGACGACGAAGCCGAGGAACTCCGCCGAGATCGACCATCCGAGGTTGCGTTTCGCGATCGTCCGACCGCCGTTCTCCCACTGCTCGGTGTCCTCGGGGTTGAAACCGTCGAGCCACCGGCCCCGTCGTTCGCGGATCGGCTCGCCGAGGTACGCGGCTTCCGTCGCAGGTGCGGTTGTTCCGAGGGCGCTCGGGTCCTGGGTCGCGGTCTGTGTCGTCTGCAGGGCTGTCGTCACGGTCGATCCCTTTCGCTCGGGCCGGGAACGGGAGGTGCCCGGCGGGATGTGACCGACGTTACGAATCCGGTCGTTCGGCGGTGTTCGCAGGCGGTGAAGGACCTGTCATGGTTCCCTCACACGGCGGGAGCGGAGTGTGACATCCGCGCGGCAGAATGGCTGCATGGTCCCCACCGCATCCCCGCACATCCCGTCCCCTGTCGTCTCCTCGTCCGGCCCCGCCGAGGCGCCCCGCGGTCCGCAGATCCCCCTCGTCGGCCTCGCCCACGGCTCCCGGAAGCCGGAGACGGCGCCGGCGATCAGCTGCCTCCTCGCGGCGGCCGGCTCCCGCCTCGGAGTCCCCGCGGTGGAGGCCTACCTCGAGGACTTCGCCCCGCCGTCCCTCGCCGAGGCGGTCGCCGGGCTCGGCGCACCCGCCGCCGTGGTCCTGCCGCTCCTCTTCACCCGGGCGTACCACGCACGTATCGACACTCCCGAGGCCGTGCAGGAAACCCGGGACGCCACCGGCGCCCACCTCGTCACCGCCGAGGTCCTCGGTCTCGGCGAGGACGTCCTCGCGGTCGTTCTCGCGGCGATGGAACGCGACGGGATCGAGCCCGACCGACCGGTCGTCCTCCTCGCCGTCGGGTCGTCGAACCCGGAGGCGAACGAGGAGGTCCGGGCCTTCGCGACACGACTGCAGGGGCGGCGTGACGCCTCGGTCGTCGTGGGATTCGCGACCTCGACGCAGCCGCGGGCCGGGGAACTCCTCCAGGACAGGGCCGCGGAGGAGCCGGCGCTCGTGCCGTTGTTCGTCGCTCCGGGGTTGCTCCTCGACCAGGTCGCCCACCAGGCCCGGGGTCCCGGACTACCGGTGGCCGAACCACTCGGGGATCTTCTCGCCGGGGTGGTCGCGGACCGGTATCGGGAGGCGCTCGGCCGGGGCTGAGAGAGCGTGCGGCCGGGCCCGGGAGACCGGGCCCGGCGCTCGTGTGAGGCCCTGTGTGACGGAATCTACTGCAGGTACCTGTTCAAAATCCGGGTACCCTGGTCCGGGAACTCGCGCACGGTGCCGGATTCCTTCAGGAGGCCAGCCATGACGATGCCCTCTCCGCACATGATGATGCGGCAGACCGTCCGGTCCCAGGGCGGACCGGGAAGCCGCGACCACGGAAAGGTCCCGCGCGAGACGTGGATGCGTATCCTCCGGTTCGTGTCGCGGCAGAGGGTCACCCTCGGGATCTTCCTCGCCCTCTCGGTCGTCGTCTCCGTCCTCGGCGTCATTACGCCGGTCCTCGCCGGCGATGTCGTCAACGCGATCACCGGCGACGGTACCGTGCGCACGATCGTGTGGCTCGCCTCGGCGATGGCGGGGATCGCGATCCTCGACGCGGTGCTCGCCCTCGTGAACCGGCTGCTGTCGGCACGGATCGGCGAAGGCCTCATCTACGACCTGCGGACCGCGGTCTACGACCACGTGCAGAAGATGCCCGTCGCGTTCTTCAGCCGCACCCGCACCGGTGCGCTCGTCTCCCGCCTCAACACGGACGTCGTCGGTGCTCAGCGGGCGGTGTCGAACACGCTCTCCGGAGTCGTCTCGAACATCGTCTCGCTCGTCCTCACCGTCGGCGTCATGGTGACGATCAGTTGGCAGGTCACGGTCCTCTCGATCCTCCTCCTCCCGATCTTCCTCGTCCCCGCCCGGCTCCTGGGCGGCCGCCTCGCGAACCTCCAGCGCGAGGCCGCGAACTACAACGCCTCGATGTCGACCCGGATGACCGAACGGTTCTCCGCCGGTGGTGCGATCCTCGTGAAACTCTTCGGCGACCCGGCCACCGAGTCCACCGAGTTCGCCACCCGAGCCGGCCGCGTCCGGGACATCGGCGTGCGCACCGCGATGCTCCAGACGACCTTCGTCCAGGCACTCACCCTTGTCTCCGCGCTCGCGCTCGCCCTCGTGTACGGCCTCGGTGGTGCGCAGGCGGCGCTCGGGCACCTCGAAGCCGGCGCCGTCGTCACCCTCGCGATGCTCCTCACCCGCCTCTACACCCCGCTCACGATGCTCGCGAACGCCCGGATGGACATCATGAGCGCGGTCGTGAGCTTCGAGCGGGTCTTCGAGGTCCTCGACCTGAAACCCCTCATCGCCGAGGCGCCCCACCCGAAGGCCCTCCCCGCCGGTCCCGTCGCGGTCGAGTACCGCAGTGTGCGCTTCGCGTACCCCTCGGCCGAGGACGTGTCCCTCGCGAGCCTCGAGGACGTCGCCGTGCTCGACCGGCGGGCCGGGGACGAGGTGCTCCACGGCATCGACTTCCGGATCGAACCCGGGCACACGGTGGCGCTCGTCGGGAGTTCCGGGGCCGGTAAGTCGACGATCGCCTCACTGCTGCCGCGCCTCTACGACACGTCCTCCGGATCGGTGCTCCTCGGCGGCGTCGACGTCCGCGACCTGTCCTTCGCGTCGCTGCGCCGCACCGTGGGCATGGTGACCCAGGACGGGCACCTCTTCCACGAGTCGATCCGCGAGAACCTCCTCATGGCCCGCCCGGACGCGAGCGAGGAGGAGGTGCTCGACGCGGTGCGCCGGGCCCGACTCGAGGACGTCGTGAACGCGCTGCCGGACGGCATCGACACCGTCATCGGCGAACGCGGGTACCGGCTCTCCGGTGGTGAACGCCAGCGGCTCACGATCGCCCGACTGCTCCTCGCCTCGCCCCCGGTCGTCGTCCTCGACGAGGCGACGAGCGCGCTCGACTCGACGAACGAGGCCGCGATCCAGGCGGCACTCGCCGAGGCGATGGACGGCCGGACCGCGCTCGTCATCGCGCACCGGCTCTCGACCGTGCGGAATGCCGACGAGATCCTCGTCATCGAGGACGGCCGCATCCTCGAACGCGGCTCCCACGGCGAGCTCCTCGCCCTCGGCGGTCGCTACGCCGAGCTCTACTCGACCCAGTTCGCCTCCCAGGAGTAACGAGCCCGGGGACGGTCCCTTCCGCGTGCCTCTTGGGGACCGCCATTTCGTACCCTGACGGCCGGGACGTTTCCGCTACCCGGGTACTTTCTGGGATGGGCGGGACCCCCTCACACGCTCGCGAGCTTGAAACCCCGCTTGGGGACGGTGACCACCAGGTTGTGCGGGGCGATGATCTTCCGCAACCGGGAGATCGCCATGTCTATGGCGTGATCGCTCGGCCCGGCGGGAAGCGCCCGGCGGAGGGACGCCCGCGTGACGACATCGCCGTCGGCCTGCACGAGGACCCGCAGGAGATCCGCGAGGTGCGGCGGCAGCGTGAGCCGTTCACCGCCGATGAGGAGCTCGACCCCGCGGAGGGCGACGGCCCCGCACCGGGTCTGCGCCTGATCGATCGCATGGTCGTTGAGGTGGTCGACGACGACCCGGATCATCGACCCGAGGCGATGGCGCTCCGGCATGAGCGGTTCGATGCCCGCGGCGACGAGCGGGGCCGCGGTGACCGGTCCGACGGCGACGCACGTGACCTCGGTGCGCATCGCCTCGAGGAGGAGCTCGTACAGACCCTCCTCCTTCGCGGTGGTGAGGAGCGCCTCGGCGGCCGGCGCCGAGGTGAACGTGAGGACGTCGACGTGGTGCCGGATGACGGAGGCCATGAGCGTGCTCACGGCCTTCGGATCCTCGGGTTTCACCCACCGGTAGGGACGGATGGTGACGAGGTCGGCTCCGGCAGCGACGAGTCGGGCCATCTGCGCGTGGTCGACGACGCCGTGCTGCTGGATCGCGACACGTTTACCGCCGACCCCGTGCGCGAGTGCGACGTCGACGAGCGAGGTCGTCGAGTCGTCCGCCGAGATCCCGGCGTCCGAGAACCCCTGGGCGCGCACGGCCCCGCGCGCTTTCGCCCCGCGCACGAGGATCGTCGTGCCGGTGAGTGCCGAGCGGAGGTCCTCGCCCATTCCCGCGGCCTCCGCGGCTTCGAACCACCCGTTGAGCCCGTGACCCGTCGTCACGAGGAGGAGGTCCGGCGGGTTCTCGATGACGAGTGCGGTCTCGGTGAGCAGTTCGGTGTCGCCCTCGGTGGGGGTGATCGCGAGCGTGGGAGCAGTGATGACCTGGGCTCCGCGCCGGAGGAAGGCGTTCGCCTGGTCCGTCGCCCGCCGCGACGCGGTGATCCCGATCGTGAATCCGGACAGCTCGGTGTGCATCTCGGGTGTCTCGAAGGCGGAGAGGTCGACGGAGTCCGGCACAGTGGCCGCGACGACCTCCGGTGAGGAATCCGCCGAGGTGCCGGGCGCCTCGGCGTCCCCGGTGTCCGCCGAGGTACCGCGCGTCGAGGTGCTGCGGACTCCCGACCCGCCGTGCACCTCGGGCGCGAGCGGGGGCTCGGGATCGAGGCGGATGCGCGCGGCGGTCGCGACCTCGAGGAGTTCGTCGCGGAGGCGGACGACCTCGCCGATGACGAAGACGGCGGGGGAGCGGACCTTGTGGACGGCGGCGAGTTCGACGAGGTTCGCGGCGGTGCCCGTGAAGACCCGCTGATCCGAGGCGTACCCGTTCTCGACGACGGCGGCCGGCATGTCCGCGGGCAGGCCCGCGCGGCGCAGACCGGCGAGGAGCGGCGGGAGCGTGCCGACGCCCATGAGGACGACGAGCGTGCCACCGACCTTCACGAGTCCCTCGAGCACGGAGTCCTCGGGCACCTGGTGGCCGGAGAGCACGGTGAAGGACGTGGAGACCTGTCGACACGTGACGGGGATGTCGGCGGCCGCCGGAACGGAGATCGCGGAACTGATGCCGGGGCGCACCGTCACCGGAACCACGTTCTCGAGGAGGGTGCGGCGCTCCTCGCCGCCGCGACCGAAGACATAGGGGTCGCCACCCTTGAGACGGGCGACGCGGTAACCGGACTGTCCGAACGCGACGAGGAGTTCCTCGATCCTCTCCTGCGGCACCCGGTGGTGACCGGGGTCCTTGCCGACGTCGACGACGAGGGCACCGGGTGCGAGCTCCGCGAGCACCGCGGCCGGCCCGAGGCGGTCGGCGAACACGACGTCCGCGCCCCGCAGTTCGGCCACCGCCCCGAGGGTGAGGAGGTCCCGGGCGCCCGGCCCACCGCCGACGAGGGCGACGCCGGCCGGCAGGGGCCGTTCGGCCCGGAAGAGCACGCCGAGGCGCCGGCACTGATCCGCCCAGAAGGTCTCCTCCTCGTCGTCCCGGGGCACGCACACGACGAGCGCCGCCTTCGGGACCGCGGTGACGGCGGCGAAGGGCTCGAGATACGTGAGGTCGAGAAGACGGTTGGCGAGGAGCGCCCACTCGGTCGAGGGGGTGAGGCCGTTCTGCGCGGCGAGGAGCGAGAGGTCCTGGTGGACGGCGACGAGGTCGTCGGCGCATCCGGTCACGGTCACCTCGGCCCCGGCGGTGAGGAGCCGGACGAGCACGGGAAGGCGGGAGCGCCCCGTTCCGACGAGCAGAACGGAGCGTCCGGAGAGATCGGGTTCGATCACGAAGGTACTCCTCGGTTGAGCATGGGCACTCAGGCTATCGACGCGGTGTTACGGGCCTGTGTTGACGGCACACCCGTGGTGACGGAAGGCGTGCGGAGACGGGAGTCGCCGACCTCAGCCGCGCACCGGGATCGTGCTGCCGGCGATGAGCTGCGCCCGCTCCTCCGGGAACGCCGGACGGACCTGGTCGCGTTCGGGGACGTGGACGACCGAGTCGTCGGTCGCCTCGGGCGCGTTCACGAAGGGGCGGAACCGGGCGAGCTTGACCGGGTCCCGGAGGGTCGCCGCCCATTCGTCCTCGTACCCCTCGACGAGGGTCTGCATCGCGGCCTCGAGCTGCTCACCGATCCCGAGCGAGTCGTGGACGACGACGTCCCGGACGTGGTCGATCCCGCCGGGCAGGGATTCGATCCACCCGGCGGTGCGCTGGAGGCGTTCGGCCGAGCGGATGTAGTACATGAAGAACCGGTCGATGATCCTCACGAGCATGTCGTCGTCGACATCGGAGACGAGGAGTTCCGCGTGCCGCGGAGTGAAACCGCCGTTGCCGCCGACGTACACGTTCCAGCCCTTGTCCGTGGCGATGACCCCGACGTCCTTGCCGCGGGCCTCAGCACATTCGCGGGCGCAGCCGGACACCCCGACCTTGAGCTTGTGGGGGCTGCGCATACCGCGGTACCGCAGTTCGAGCTGTACCGCCATGCCGACGGAGTCCTGGACGCCGTACCGGCACCACGTCGAGCCCACGCAGGACTTCACGGCCCGCAGGGACTTCCCGTACGCCTGCCCCGACTCCATCCCTGCGGCGATGAGCTTCTCCCAGATGAGGGGGAGTTGCTCGAGCCGGGCACCGAACATGTCGATGCGCTGGGCGCCCGTGATCTTCGTGTAGAGCCCGAACTCCTGCGCGACCTGCGCGATGACCGCGAGCTTCTCCGGGGTGATCTCCCCGCCGGGGATCCGGGGGACGACGGAGTACGTGCCGTCCTTCTGCATGTTCGCGAGCGCGCGGTCGTTCGTGTCCTGGAGGGCGCCGCGGCCGTCGTCGAGGACGTGCTCGTTGAAGACCGCCGCGAGGATGTTCGCGACCGCCGGCTTGCAGATATCGCACCCGGTGCCGGTGCCGAGCGCCTCGATCACCGCGGTGAAACTCCGCAGCTGCGCGACCTCGATCGCCTCGAAGAGTTCGGGCCGGGAAAGGGCGAAGTGTTCACAGATGCCCTTCGCGACCTCGAGCCCCTGCGCCTCGAGTTCCGTGTCGAGGATCTTCCCGACGAGGCCGACGCAGGAGCCGCACTGCGTGCCGGCCCGCGAGCAGGCCTTCACCGCCGCGAGGTCGTGATTGCCCTCGCACACCGCCTTCTTGACGTCGCCGACGGAGACGTTGTTGCACGAGCACACCGTGAGGTCGTCCGGGAGGTCCGCGTCCGGGACCTCCCCACCACCGGCGAGGTACGCCGCGGGTTCGGCCGGCAGTTCCCGGCCGAGCAGGGGGCGGAGGCTCGCATAGGGTTCCGCATCACCGACGAAGACGCCGCCGAGGAGCGTGCGGGCGTCGTCCGAGAGCACGAGTTTCTGGTAGATCCCGCGGACGGGGTCCGAGATGACGACGTCGAGGACACCGGGAGTCCGGGAGAGGGAGTCTCCGAAGGAGGCGACATCCGTGCCGGAGAGTTTGAGCTTCGTCGCGTCGTCGACCTCGGTGAAGGTGTCGTCACCCCCGGTGAGCTGTGCCGCGACGACCTCGGCCATCGCGTTCGCCGGGGCGACGAGGCCGACGGTCCACCCGTCGATGTTCGCGATCTCGCCGATCGCCCACACGTGCGGGGTGCACGTGCCGCAGCGCTCGTCGATCGGGACCCCGCCGTTCTCGTGGACGACCATGCCGGCGGCTCGGGGCAGTTCGTCGCGCGGGGTGATCCCGACGGCCCAGACGACGATGTCCGCGTCGACGACCGCGTCGCCGACCCGCACACCGCCGACGCGGGTGGGATCCTCGGCGTGGGGGAGGACCGCGGAGGGGCGGTTCCCGAGGTGGAGGGTGATGCCGCGGGACTCGATGGCCCGGTTGAGGGTCCGGCCGCCGCCCTCGTCGAGCTGGGAGGACATGAGCCAGTCGCGCGAGTGCACGAGGTGGGTGTCGAAACCGTAGTCCTTGAGACCTCCGGCGGCCTCGAGCCCGAGGAGACCGCCGCCGATGACGACCGCGGAGGCCCGGGCCATCACTCCGCGTTCGGCCTTGAGTCGTTCGACGAGTGCGCGCATGCCGTCGACGTCCGCGAGGGTGCGGTAGACGAAGACCCCGGAGAGGTCGTTGCCGGGCACCGGCGGGAGGGTCGCGTCCGAACCGGTCGCGAGGACGAGTTCCTCGTAGGGGAGGGTGAGAGCGGGGGCGGTGGTACCGCGTGCCGTCGGCACCTCGGGGGTGGACGCGGCGGCGGGGGTGGGGACGACTGCGACGGTGCGGGCGTCCCGGTCGATCCCGGTGACCCGGGCGCCGGTGACAAGGGTGGTGCGGGCGTCCCACATGTCGGTGTCGACGAGAGTGAGGTCGTACGCCGGGTCCCAGCGTTTCGCGAGGTTCACCCGGTCGTAGGGGCGGTGCGGTTCCTCGCCGATGACGAGGACGTGGCTGCCGTCGCCGCGGGCGCGCAGGGCGGTGACGAAGCGGTGGGCCGCAGGACCCGCACCGACGACGAGGATCCGTCGTGCGCAGTGCGGGCCCGGTGCGTCGTCTCGCGGTGCCGGATCGAGATGGTCCGTGGGCAGGTGTGCGAATGCGTCCGGGTCCTGTTGTGCGTCGATGTGGCCCATGAGTGCTCCCTCCGTAGCGTCCGGCGTCGACGCTACGTGTGCCACATCACGGAAGTGCGCGCGGGCCTTTGCCCTCCGATGACATGTCGCTCACCGGGGTGGGAGGAGCTGTGAGAGGGACGATGCCCAGAGGGCGCGGGAGTCCGGGACGAAGGTGTAGCTGCCCTCGGTTTCCCCGGTGCCGAGCATCCGGTGCAGATCCTCGGGGGCCACCCGATCGGCCCACGCGACCTCGTCCTCCTGGAGGACGAGCGGACCGTCGTGGACGCACACGAAGAGGAACGCGTGGTACCGGGCGTGTGCGTCCGCGTATTCGCCTTCCCCGACGGGTTCGAGGACCGGGTTCTCGATGCCGAGTTCCTCGCGCACCTCCCGGACTGCCGCCGCATGCGGGTCGTTCTCCTCGCCCGCGGTGAGCACGCCACCGGCAGTGAAGTCGTACAGACCCGGGTACACGTCCTTCGTGTCCGTGCGCCGGTGGACGACGATGCGACCGGCGGAATCGCGGACGAGCACCGAGGTCGCGGCATGGCGGAGGTTCTCCGCGCGCATCCGCGCCCGGGTCACGACCTCCCCGGTGGGCCGGCCGTCGGGGCCGTACAGCGGAACGCGTTCCTGGGCGGCCGAGGCGCCTGCCGAGCGGTCGGGCGGGGCAGCTGCCGACGGGTCGGGCGAGCCGGGAGCGGACACGATCGGCTCTCAGAGCTTACGCAGTTGAATGCGGCGGACCTGGTGATCGGCGTCCTTGTGGAGGACGAGGTCCGCCCGGCCGCGGGACGGCAGCACGTTCTCGTGGAGGTTCGGTTGGTTGATCGACGCCCAGATCTCGTGCGCGAGCGTCACCGCCTCGGTGTCCGCGAGCTTGCTGTACCGGTGGAAGTACGAGTCCGGGTCCGTGAACGCACCCTTCTTGAGCTTCATGAACCGGTCGACGTACCACTCGCGGATGTTCCGGGTGTGCGCATCGACGTAGATCGAGAAGTCGAAGTAGTCACTCACCGACACCCCGAACCGACCGTCGGGGCGCGGGCGGGGCGGCTGGAGGACGTTGAGCCCCTCGACGATGAGGATGTCGGGGGAGCGCACGGTCACCTCGGCGCCGGGGACGATGTCGTAGGTGTGGTGGGAGTACACGGGGGCCCGCACCTCGGGGGCCCCGGACTTCACCGCCGCCATGAACCGCAGGAGGGCCCGGCGGTCGTACGACTCGGGGAAGCCCTTGCGGCCGTCGAGGCCGCGACGGGTGAGCTCCGCGTTCGGGTAGAGGAAGCCGTCGGTCGTGATGAGTTCGACGCGCGGGGTGTCCGGCCAGCGGCTCAGCATCTCGCGCAGCACGCGGGCGGTCGTCGACTTGCCGACCGCGACGGAGCCGGCGACCCCGATGACGAACGGGGTGCGGGTGGGGACGGGATCCTCGTCCTGGGTCCCGAGCGGGGCGAAGAACTGTCGGGTGAGCTCGTGCTTCTGCTCCTGCGCGTGGTTGTAGAGGTTGAGGAGGCGCGACAGCGGCAGGTAGACGGTCGCGACCTCGTCGAGGTCGATCGTCTCCCCGAGGCCGCGGATCCGTTCGATGTCCGCGGCGGTGAGCGGCAGGGGAGTGGTCTCCGCGAGTACGGACCAGGAGTCCCGGGTGAACTCCCAGTAGGGGGTGACGGCACTCTCGGAGTCCGCGCGGCGGGCCGCGGCGACGGTGGTGGGAAGACCGGCGAGGCGCCGGGCCGGATCGAGGTGAGAGCCTGCGAGGTCGGAGGTCATGGCGGACATTTTCGCACGCGGCCCCGGCCCGCGACCGGCGGGGTGTGGGATCGGTCACGCGATGCGCGTGCGGCGCGCGGCCGATAGCTGTGAGCGGGGTGTGTGCGCCCGTGTGTTCCCGGGGATCTCCCGGCTTCCTCGGTAGACTGGAGCGCATGTGTGGAATCGTCGGTTTCGTCTCCTCGTTCAGCCCGTCCGCGTCGGACCACGACGCTCTCGATGTCGTGATGGGGGGCCTGGCCCGCCTCGAGTACCGCGGATACGATTCCGCCGGCGTTGCGCTCGTGCCCGGTGACGGCACGCTCGTCTCGCGCAAGAAGTCCGGCAAGCTCGCGAACCTCACCGAACTCATCGAACAGGATCCGATGCCGCAGGCGATGACCGGGATCGGACACACCCGGTGGGCGACGCACGGTGGTCCGACGGACCGGAACGCGCACCCGCATCTGGCCGACGGTGGGAAGCTCGCGCTCATCCACAACGGCATCATCGAGAACTTCGCGCAGCTCAAGGAACACCTGCTCGCCGAGGGGGTCGAGTTCACCTCGGAGACGGACACGGAGGTCGCCGCGCACCAGCTCGCGAAGAACTACCGGGTGACCGAGGACCTCACGGAGGCGATGCGGCTGCTCGTCGGGCAGATCGAGGGCGCGTTCACGCTGCTGGCGGTCCATGCGGATCTGCCGGGGGTCGTCGTCGCCGCCCGCCGGAACTCGCCGCTGGTGATCGGTCTGGGAGAGGGGGAGAACTTCCTCGGTTCGGACGTCGCGGCATTCATCGATCATTCCCGCAAGGCGGTGGAGATCGGGCAGGACCAGATCGTCACCATCACCCCGACCTCGGTGGACATCATCGATGCCGCGGGTGCCCCGGTGGCCGGTGAGCCCTACGACGTCACGTGGGACGCGGCCTCGGCGGAGAAAGGCGGATTCCCGTCGTTCATGGACAAGGAGATCCACGACCAGCCGCAGGCGGTCGCGGACACGCTGCTGGGCCGGATGGATCCGTCCGGGCGTCTCGTGCTCGACGAGATGCGGATCGACGAGTCGTTGCTGAAGTCGATCGACAAGATCATCGTGATCGCGTGCGGGACCGCGGCGTACGCCGGGCAGGTCGCGAAGTACGCGATCGAGCACTGGTGCCGCATCCCGGTCGAGGTGGAGCTCGCGCACGAGTTCCGGTACCGGGACCCGATCGTCACGGAGAAGACGCTCGTCGTGGCGATCTCGCAGTCCGGGGAGACGATGGACACGATCATGGCGGTCCGTCACGCCCGTCAGCAGGGGGCGAAGGTCATCGCGATCTGCAACACCTTCGGGTCGACGATCCCGCGCGAATCGGACGCCGCGCTGTACACGCACGCCGGTCCGGAGATCGCGGTGGCCTCGACGAAGGCGTTCCTCTCGCAGATCGTCGCGTGCTACCTGCTGGGGCTGTACCTCGCGCAGTTGCGGGGGAACAAGTTCCAGGACGAGATCCGGATGATCCTCGGGGAGCTGCAGCAGATCCCGGCGAAGATCCAGCGGATCCTCGACGAGACCGCCCAGCAGGTCACCGATCTGGCCATTGCGCAGAAGGACACGGAGTCCGTTCTGTTCCTCGGTCGTCACGTGGGTTACCCGGTGGCGATGGAGGGCGCGCTCAAGCTCAAGGAACTCGCGTACATCCATGCGGAGGGCTTCGCCGCCGGCGAGCTCAAGCACGGTCCGATCGCGCTCATCGACGAGGGCAAGCTCGTGTTCATCGTCGTGCCCTCGAAGCGTGGCCGGGACAGCCTGCACGCGAAGGTGGTCTCGAACATCCAGGAGGTGCGGGCCCGGGGTGCGCGCACCGTGGTGATCGCGGAGGAGGGCGACGAGGAGGTCCGGGCGTACGCCTCGGACGTCATTTATGTGCCGGCCTCGCCGACGCTCATGGCGCCGCTGCTCACGACCGTGCCGCTGCAGATCTTCGCGATGGAACTCGCGACGGTGAAGGGCCTCGACGTGGACCAGCCGCGGAACCTCGCGAAGTCCGTCACGGTCGAGTAAGAGGGAGCGCGCCATGGCCATCCTCGGGATCGGGCTCGACATCGCGGACGTCCCGCGGTTCAGGGAACACATCGAACGCGTGCCCGAGCTCCTCGACCGGCTCCTGACCCCGGCCGAGAAGCTCAAGCGCAACGGGAAGATCCGCACCTACGAGTCGCTCGCCGCGCGGTTCTCCGCGAAGGAGGCGCTCACGAAGGCGATCCAGTACCCGGGGTGGATGTCCTGGCAGCACGCCGAGGTGGTCTCCGCCCGCTCCGGTGCCCCGAGCTTCCGGCTCAGTGGGCCCGTCCTCGCACATTTCCGGGCCATCGGTGGTGAGCGCCTGCACCTGTCGATCACCCACGATGCGAACGTGACGATGACCTATGTCATCGCCGAGGGATCGGGGGCACCGCTCTCACCCCCGGTCGACCAGCCGGCCCCGAAGCTGCCGGGCAGCTGATCGGGAACGGCCCGGCAGCTGACCCGGAACGCACCGCGGCCCCCGTGGAGACCTCGACGGGGGCCGCAGTGCGTTCCTCGGGAGCACGGCGCCGGCCGTGCCCTCCGGAGGCGCGCTCGTTCAGCCGTTCAGGCGCTCAGTCGATCATCGACTCGTCGAGCTCGGCGATCGTGTGGGTGTCCTGGAAGCCACGGACTCCCTGGATCCCCATCTCCCGCCCGAACCCGGAGTACTTGAAACCACCGAACGGCGCACGGTTGTCGAGGCGGGCCGCTCCGTGGTCGTTGATCCACACGTGCCCGGCGTAGACCTGCGCGGCGACCTTCCGGGCGCGGTCGAGGTCCGCCGACCACACGGAGCCGTCGAGCGCGGCCCAGTTGTCGTTGGCCTTCGCGACGGCCTCCGCGTCGGAGTCGACCGGCACGATCGGGATCACCGGGCCGAACTGCTCCTCGGTGACGACGCGGAGCGACTCGTCGGGGTCGACCACGATCGCCGGACGCAGGAAGTGTCCCTCGGCGAGTTCGCCGGTGGGGAGTTCTCCGAACTCGAGCACGGTGGCGCCGGCCTCCCGCGCCTCGGCGATGAGATCCGCGACGAACTCCTTCTGCTGCGCGGTGTGCAGCGGGCCCATCGTCGTGTCCGGATCGATGCCCGCGCCGAGGACCACCGTCGAGAGGCGGGCGGACAACCCCGCGACGACCTCGTCCACGCGCGAGCGGTGGACGTAGAGGCGCTTCGCATTCATGCAGATCTGGCCTGTGCTGTCGTAGATCGAGTGGAAGAGCCGGTCGAGGTGCGTGTCGTCGAGGATCGCGTCGTCGAGGACGAGGGCGGCGTCGTTGCCCCCGAGCTCGAGCGTGGTCCGGGTGAGCCCGCGGGAGGCCATCTCCTGCATCTTCTTGCCGCCGCCGACCGACCCGGTGAAGGTGAGCTTGGCGACGTCGTCGCTGCTGATGAGCGGTGCCATGGGGTCGTTCTCCCCGGTGACGACGTTGATGACGCCGGCCGGGAGCTTCGCGGCCACCCGCTGGACGACGCGGGTCGTGGCGAGCGGGGTCGTCACCGGAGGTTTCACGACCACGGTGTTCCCGGCGACGAGGGCCTGGGGGAGCGACGCCGCGAGGATCGCGAGCGGCCAGTTGTAGGGAACGATGACGGAGACGACGCCGAGCGGGCGATACGTGATCGTGAGTTCCGTGGGGATCGTGTCCGTCGTCGGGAGGACCGTGGTGGCATCGACCTGATCGGCCAGTGCCATCGCCTCCCGCCAGCGCTGTTCGAACACGAGGGCGTCGACCCAGGCCTCGACGGTCGGCTTGCCGTTCTCCTGCGAGAGGATGCGGGCGTCCTCATCGCGGTCGTCGTCGATCCCGGCGATCGCCTCACCCATGAGCCGAGCGCGTTCGGCCGGGCCGAGTGCCGCCCACGCCGGCTGTGCGTCCTTCGCCGCGGCGATCGCGCGTTCGACGTCGGCGGCGGACGCGGAGGCGGCGTATCCGACCACGCGGCTCGGGCGGGCCGGGTCGTGGACGACGAGTTCGGCGTCGGTGTGGACGTCTTCGCCGCCGATGAAGAGGCCCGTCCGGACGGGGGCGGGGTAGTCGGTGGTGGAGAGCTGTGCTTCGGATGTCGCGGGCATGTGCCCACCTCCTCGCTGAGAGCGGATCGGATCCGGTGACACGTGTCCGTGCCACTGCGGTCGGGCCCTTCTGGGCCCGTGCCGGGGTCTCCACTGTAGAACCGCCGAGGCGCCCGCGACAGCGGGTACCTCCGTTTCCTTCCTCACATGATGCAGTTTTCAACCACCTGCCGCCGGGTCCTCCGGGAACCCACGACGAAACACGGCAGATCGGCGCATCCATTAACCTGACGGCATGACACTCCCCACACCCGAAGAAGCCCGTACCCTCCTCCCCGAACTCCAGGAGCTGCGCCGCGCGATCCACCGCGAACCCGAGCTCGGCCTCGACCTCCCGCGCACCCAGCAGAAGGTCCTCGACGCCCTCGCCGGCCTCGACCTCGAGATCATCCCCGGCAAGGCCCTCACCTCGCTCACCGTCGTCCTCCGCGGAGGCAAGCGCCCCGCCGAGGGGGCGAAGGCCGTCCTCCTGCGTGGGGACATGGACGCGCTCCCGGTCAAGGAGGCCACCGGTTTCGAGTTCTCCTCCGAGAACGACAACATGCACGCGTGCGGCCACGACCTCCACACGGCCGGCCTCGTCGGTGCGGTCAAGCTCCTCCACGGGGTCAGGGACGAACTCCCCGGCGACGTCGTCTTCATGTTCCAGCCCGGTGAGGAGGGCCAGAACGGTGCCGGCACGATGATCGAGGAAGGTGTTCTCGAGGCCGCCGGCGTCCCCGTCGTCGCCGCGTACGGCGTCCACGTCTCCGGCGACAACGAACTCGGTCACCTCTTCACCCGCCCCGGCACGTGGATGTCCGCGGCCTCGATGATGCGGGTCACCGTCAAGGGCAAGGGTGGCCACGGTTCGCGTCCGCACACCGGGAAGGACCCCATCCACGCGGGCGCCGCGATGGTGACCGGCCTCCAGGAGTACATCACCCGCCGCTTCGACCTCTTCGACCCCGTCGTCGCCACCGTCGGCAAGTTCCACGGCGGCACCGCGGTGAACATCATCCCGGACTTCGCGGTCCTCGACATCACGGTCCGCACCTTCTCGAACGGCACCACCGAACGGGTCGCGAACGAGCTCCCCGAGTTCATGAAGAACATGGCACGCACCTACGGACTCGAGGCGGACGTCGAATTCACCGTCGGTCTGCCCGCCACCATCAACGACGAGGCGGAGACCGAGTACTTCCTCGACACCCACCGCACCCTCTTCGGTGAGGAGCGCACCCACCTCGCGCCCAACCCGAAGTCCGGGTCCGAGGACTTCTCCCGGATCCTCGCCCGGGTGCCCGGCACCTACGGGCACATCGGCGTGACGATGCCCGGCCTCGACCCGGCCGAACAGGACTCGAACCACTCGCCGCGCGCCAAGCACTCCGACGAGGCGCTCTCCGACCAGGCACTCTTCCTCGCCACCCTCGCGCACGGGCGCCTCGCGAAGGAGGTCACCGGCCGGTGACGGCGCCCGTGCCGGGGCTCCGTGCACCCGGTTCGCGCGGCGGCGGATGTGGGATCCTGGATCCATGAGACAGGGATACACCGCCGCCGCCGTCCGCCGGGCGGAGGCACCGTTGCTGGCCGCCGGTCGGGGCGAGTCCCTCATGCGCACCGCGGCCGCCGGCCTCGCCACCGTGTGCCGTCGGGTCCTCACCGAGCGCCTCGGCACCGTCACCGGTGCTCGCGTCGTCGTGCTCACCGGGCCCGGGAACAACGGCGGCGACGCCCTGTTCGCCGCCGCGAACCTCGTCTCCCGAGGCGCCCTGTGCGTCTGCATCCCCGTCCTCTCCCGGCCCCACGAGGCCGGACTCGAGGAGTTCCGCCGGGTCGGCGGACGCCTCGTCGACCGGGAGGACGCACCTGCGTACCTTCTCGGTGCCGACCTCGTCATCGACGGCATCCTCGGCATCGGCGCCCGCCCGGGTCTGCCCCGGGAGGTGGCCGGCTTCCTGCGCGAATGGCAGGACCTCGTGGGGAACCCGGGTGCGGGCGCCGCGCCGGGCCCGGTGGACGGTGAAGCCGTTCCCGTCGTCGCGGTCGACGTCCCCACCGGGGTCGATGCCACGACGGGTGCGCTCGAACCCGTGCACGTGAGTGCCTCCCACACCGTGACCTTCGGTGCCGACAAGGCGGGCATGTTCCTGCCCGGTGGCGCGGACGTCGCCGGTGAGGTCGTGTACGTCGATCTCGGATTCGACATGCACGGGGAGACACCCGTCGTCGAGATCCCCGAGGCCACCGACGTCCTCGACCGCTGGCCCCTGCCGGAGACCGCGAACCGGGGCGTGCACAAGTACTCCCGCGGTGTGCTCGGCCTCGTCGCCGGATCGTCGCGGTACCCCGGTGCCGCGGTGCTCTCCACCGCCGGCGCCGTGTCCGCCGGTGTCGGCATGCTCCGACTGCTGTCGAACCCGGAGACCGCGTGGCCGGTCCTCGAGCGGTACCCCGAGGTCGTCATGGGAGCCGGGCGGGTCCAGGCCTGGGCGATCGGACCCGGCGCACCCGAACCCCCGCTCATGCGGCAGGCGATCACCGATGCGGTGTCCCACAGCCTCCCGATCGTCATCGACGCCGGGGGCCTCGATCTGCTGTCGCGGCCGCTCGACACGAGCAGCCTCATGACGCCGCACGCGGGAGAACTCGCCGCGCTCCTGGCCCGCGTCATCACGGGTGCGCCCAGCCGCGAACAGATCGAGGCCGAACCGGTCCGGTACGCGGTGCGGGCCGCCCAGGCCCTCGAGGGAGTCGTCCTCCTCAAGGGACGCCGGACGATCATCGCCCGGCCCGACGGCACCGTCGTCGCCCCCGGCGTCGGCGCCGCGAACCTCGCGACCGCCGGCAGCGGGGACGTGCTCACCGGCATCCTCGGCGCGCTCTGCGCGACCGCCGGCTCGCACCCCGTCGCGGAGATCACCGACCTCGCGTTCCTCGCCGGACTCGGCGTCCTCGTCCACGCGCGGGCCGGTGCCACCGTGACCCACGCCTCGGGAATCGCGCCCGTCGTCGAACGGACCGTGCTCCGGCTCGCCGAGGGCGGGCCCCGCGCTCACGAAGCGCTCTCCTGAGCGCGATAATGGAGCGACCCGGGCAGTGGCGACCCGCACGCCCGGAGAAGAACGAGCCCCACCGGAAGGGAATGATGCACGCACCGACCCCTGCCCTCGTGCAGGCCCGGATCGACACCGCCGCGATCACCCACAACGTGCGGGTCCTCGCCGCACGGATCGCCCCGGCGACCCTCATGTCCGTCGTCAAGGCCGACGCCTACGGACACGGACTGCGGCCGGTCGTCGACGCGTGCCGCGCCGGGGGAGTACGGGACTTCGGGGTGGCGACACCGGCGGAGGCGCTCGCCCTCACCGACCACCTCGGGACGGACCCGGACGTCCGCGCCGAACGCGTGCTGTGCTGGTTGTACGACGTGCACAGTGACCTCGCGGAGTGCGTGGCGCGGGGGATCGAACTCGGTATCGGGACCGCGGCGGCCCTGCCGGCTCTCGAGGCGGCGGCCCGGGACGCGGGCCGTGAGGTGCGCGTCCACGTGAAACTCGACACCGGCCTCGGGCGCAACGGCTTCACCCCGGACCAGCTCGAGGAGTTCCTCGCGGCCATGCAGGCGGCACAGGAGGGGCAGGCGGCACGGGAGAGCACCGCCGGTGCGCGCGGCGGCATCCGGATCGTCGGGGTCATGACGCACTTCGCGGTCGCCGACGAACCGGACAACCCCTTCACGGACACCCAGCTGCAGGTCCTCGACGCCGGCG
>NZ_BAAANO010000005.1:226720-231924 GCF_039529845.1 Brevibacterium samyangense
GGGTCCGGGAGGCCATGCGGAAGGCGCACGGGGCGCTGGGGGACCCGGAGCGCCTCGGCGTCCATGCCGCGAATTCCCCGGCCGCCCTCACCCGTACGCCGGTGCCCGGCACGATGGCCCGTGTGGGGCTCGCGACCTACGGCCTCAGCCCCTTCGAGGGGCGGACTCCGGCGGAGCTCGGTCTCCGCCCGGCGCTGTCCCTCCACTCGACGGTGCTCGCCCTCAAGGACGTGCCCGCCGGGCACGGCGCCTCGTACGGACTCGTGTACACGGCCCCGCGGGCCACCCGCTTCGCCCTCGTCGCCGGGGGGTACGCCGACGGCATCCCGCGCAGCGCCTCGGGCCGGGCCGAGGTCGTCATCCACGGCCGCCGGTACCCGCAGGTCGGCCGCGTCGCGATGGACCAGATCGTCGTCGACCTCGGTCCCGGGCCGGCGGCGGACGCCGTGGAACGGCCGGCGGACGACGCGGCGTCCGGTGAGGTTCCTCCGGTCGCGGTGGGCGACGACGTCGTCCTCCTCGGCGACGGCATCACCGGCCCCAGCGCCGAGGAGTGGGGCACCTGGGCCGGTACCGTGAACTACGAGATCGTCACCCGGCTCGGATCCCGGACCGGCCGCCGGTACGTGCACAGCGAGGAGGAGATCGGATGACCGCACGACTCGTCGTCGAGAGTCTCGCCGACATGGAACGGCTCGCCGGGCTGCTCGCGGCCGCCCTCGAACCCGGTGACGTCCTCATCCTCACCGGCGACCTCGGAGCCGGCAAGACGACATTCACCCAGTTCCTCGCGCGTGCGATGGAGGTGAAGGGGCGGGTGTCCTCGCCGACCTTCGTCATCGCCCGGGAACACGATCCCAGCGGTGACGGGCCCGGACTCGTGCACGTCGACGCGTACCGCCTCGGCGATGCCGACGAGTTCGCCGACCTCGACCTCGACTCCGACCTGTCCGAGGTCGTCACCGTCGTCGAATGGGGGCACGGGATCGCCGAACAGCTTTCGGACGACCGCCTCGAGATCACCCTCACCCGCAACTTCGAGATCGCCGGGGAGCCCGTCGCGGTGACCTCGGAGGACCTCGACGAGTACGACACCGAGGACCAGACCCGGGTCGTCGACCTCGTCCCTGCCGGGGAGTCGTGGGAGACCCGGGTGGACCGGGTGAGCGAGGAATACCTCTCGAGCAATCGGGGCGGGAGAAACGCATGATCGTCCTCGCCCTCGATTCCTCCGCCGCCGCGTCCGTCGCGCTCGTCGAGCGTGCCGCCGACGGGACGGAGACCGTCCTCGCCTCCCGCACCGAGTTCTCCGCCCGCAAGCACGCGGAGTTCCTCGGTCCGGCACTGCGTGCCGTCATGGACGGCACCCCCGCCCCCGAGGCGGTCGTCGCCGGCGTCGGCCCCGGCCCCTTCACGGGCCTGCGGGCGGGCATCGCGACCGCGATCGGATACGCGATCGGCATCGACGCGCCGGTGTACGGCGTTCCGAGCCACGAGGGGCTCGCGCTGCGTGTGTACGAGGAGGCCGGCGTCCCCGCGGACACGCCCCTGCTCGTCGCGACCGATGCCCGCCGCAAGGAGGTCTACTGGACGCTGTTCGGCGCGTCGGAGGGCGGTCTGCCGCGCACCGTGACCGGGCCCGAGGTGAGCGCACCGGCCGTGCTCGCGGGCGCCTCGGCGGGCTCCGGTGCTGAGGACGGCGCCCCGGGAACCGGGCGCGTGGACCTCTCCGATCCCGGGCTTCACCGCGTGGGACGCGGATTCGCGCTCTACCCGGACGTGCTCGGGGCACCGGTGGACGACGCCCCGGAGGCGCTCGAGCCCGGAGCCGAATGGCTCGCACGCGTGGCGTTGCGGCGCCTCGCGGCCGGGGAGGAGCTGCTGCCGCCGGTGCCGTTGTACCTCCGCGAGGCGGATGCGAAGCCGGCGACCCCGCGCACCTCGGTGCTGAAGTAACGCCGATGACGACGCTCTCACCGAACCCGACCGTGCGACTGCGCCGCATGCGGTGGTGGGACCTCGCGGAGGTCGCCCGCCTCGACGCGGAGATCTTCGGCGCCGACGCCTGGACGACGGAATACTTCTGGGCGGAGATGGCGGCCCCCGGGCGGGTGTTCCTCGTCGCGGAGGAGGACACGGCGCCCGAGAACGGCAGCGCGCTCCTCGGATTCGCCGGACTCTCCGTCTCCGGAACCCAGTCCGACGTCCTCACGATCGCCTCGCATCCACGGGTGCGCGGCCGGGGCGTCGGGCGGGCGCTCCTCGACGCCCTGCTCGCACGGGCCCGGGAGGACGGGTGCGAGGTCGTCCATCTCGACGTGCGTTCCGACAACGCGCCGGCGCTCGGACTCTACGCCTCGCGCGGGTTCGAGGAACTCGACCGCCGTCCCGGCTACTACGCCGCGGATCCGGCCACCGGCGTGTCTCCCGACGCCGTCCTCATGCGTGCCTTCCTGTGACCGGCACCGAACCGACACACCGGCACTGATCCCACGGACCGGCACTGATCCGCGACACCGGCACTGGGCGCGCCCGAAGGTGGTCCCTGTGATCAATAGTGGTCCCCGTGATCAAAGGCGGTCCCTCGGAACGACCGTGAATAACCACACGCCACTGCGACGAAATTTCCGGTCCACCCGGCGTTCGGTGAGCGTTCACCCGAGTCCTACGCGCAGGCCACACCGACCTGATGGGATCGATCCGCGACTCCCGATCGAACCCACCCGGAGGATCATTCATGGCCATCGATCTCGGCCTCCCCATGGCCGCCCACGTCAAGGGCAAGCGCAGCGCCGTCACCTGTGCGCTCAAGTGCGCGAACGCCTGCGCCAGGGGTGTCTGCAACACCTCGTCCAATTCCTATTTCCGCGACATCGTGAACGCGAAGCTCTCGCGTCGCGCAGCACTCGGCCTCGGTGTGGTCGGTGCCGCCGGTGTCGTCCTCGCTCCCGCCGTCACCTCGGGTGCTCCCGCGCTCGCCGCCACCGCACCGGAGGGCACCTTCGGGTTCACCCCGATCGACCCGGTACCCTACACGACCGACTCCTTCGTCGTGCCCGAGGGCTTCGACTGGGCGCCGATCCTCCGGTGGGGCGATCCGCTGTTCGACGACAGCCCCGCCTTCGACGCGACGAACCAGACCCCCGAGGCGCAGGCCCGTCAGTTCGGGTACAACGTCGACTACACCGACATCATCCGGACCTCGGACACCACCGCGATCCTGTTCGTCAACCACGAGTACACGAACGAGACCATCATGTTCCCGGCCGACCAGCTGGCGAACGATCTCGACCGGGTGCGCGGAGTCGGCCTCAAGGCCCACGGCCTCAGCGTCGTCGAACTCACGCGTACGGACATCACCGCACCGTGGGAGCCGGTCGTCGGCGCCCCGCTCAACCGCCGGTTCCTCGACGACACCGAGTACGTCATGACCGGTCCCGCCGCCGGCAGCCCCCTGCTGCGCACGGACGCCGATCCGTCCGGCACCCGGGTGCTCGGCACCTTCGGCAACTGTGCGGGTGGCACCACCCCGTGGGGCACGATCCTCTCGGGCGAGGAGAACTTCAACGGCTACTTCCGTTCCGCCGGCACCTCGGCCGCCGAGGAGCGTTACGGCCTCGCCGACGAGGAGACCCAGCGCGGCTGGGAGCACCTCGACCCGCGCTTCGATGCACGCACCCCCGGCTACGAGAACGAGGTCAACCGCTTCGGCTGGATCGTCGAGATCGATCCGACGGACCCGACCTCGACCCCGCGCAAGCACACGATGCTCGGCCGCCTCAAGCACGAGGGCGCGAACGTCATCATCGCCGACAACGGCCGGGCCGTCGCCTACTCGGGAGACGACGAGCGCTTCGACTACCTCTACAAGTTCGTCTCCCGGGACTCCTTCGTCGAGGGCGACCGGGCGCACAACATGACGCTCCTCGAGGACGGCAGCCTGTACGTCGCGCGCTTCTCCGGTAATTCCCCGGCCGGTGAGATCGACGGTTCCGGCGAGCTTCCCTCCGACGGCGCGTTCGACGGCACCGGCGAGTGGTTGCCGCTCGTGGTCGACAACGCCTCCGTCGTTCCCGGCATGTCCACCGACGAAGTGCTCGTGCACACCCGACTCGCGGCGGACGCGGTCGGCGCGACGAAGATGGACCGCCCCGAGGACGTCGAGCCGAACCCGGCGACCGGTCGCGTGTACGTCGCGTGCACGAACAACTCGAACCGGGGCGTCGACGGCAACGACCCGGCGGACGAGGTCAACCCGCGCACCGAGAACCGTGACGGTCACGTCATCGAGATCGCGGAGGACGGCGGCGACCAGACCTCGACGACCTTCGCGTGGAACCTCCTCCTCGTCGCCGGTGACCCGTCCACGAACACGACGACGTACTTCTCCGGATTCCCGATGAACGAGGTCTCCCCGATCTCCTGCCCGGACAACCTCGCGTTCGACTCGCAGGGCAACCTGTGGATCTCGACGGACGGTGCCCCGAGCACGATCGGCTACAACGACGGACTCTTCCGCGTCACCCTCGAGGGCCCGGACCGCGGCCGGGTCGAACAGTTCCTCTCGGTCCCGGCGGAGGCGGAGACCTGTGGTCCGGTCGTCCACGACGACGAGTGGCACGTCTTCGTCTCCGTCCAGCACCCGGGCGAGGACGGCACGTACGAGCAGCCGACCTCGACGTTCCCGGACTCCATGAAGACGGCACCGCTCGCGGCCGCCGGCGGCGCGGAACTCTCGATCCCGCGTCCGACGACCGTCCAGGTGTTCCCGTTGCCGGGCACCGTTCCGGTGCCCACGGCCACGCCGACCGCCACCGAGGCGCCCACGCCCTCGCAGACCCCGACCGCCTCGGCGACGGCGACGCAGTCGGTCACCCCGACGCGGACGACGGTGCCGACTCCTTCGGAGACCGCAGTCGCGACGGCGACCGGCACGGCCACGGCCTCCGCGCCAGCAGCGACGACCACCTCGGCGGGTGCCGCGCAGGCGGGTTCGGGCGGCACGACCGGATCGAACGGTGACGAACTGCCGTTCACCGGTTCCGACCCGACCGCGACGCTCCTCGCCGGTGCCGGTGCCATCCTCACGGGTGGTGTCGCGTGGTGGGCGTCCCGCCGCCGGAAGAACGGTGGCGCGGAGGAGGAGTCCGCAGGCGAGGAGTGAGCGACTCACTGCGCTGAGCGACACCGCAACGCACCGCCGC
>NZ_BAAANO010000005.1:231955-285554 GCF_039529845.1 Brevibacterium samyangense
TCGTCGGGGCTCGTGGTCCTCGGGAACTGCAGAAGAACTGTGCTCAGACGGTGCCGAAGGGGTAGCCGTGTGCCCGGAAGGCACGCTCGATCCGTGTTCTGTTGCCCTCGACGGAACCACGGAAGAGCGTGCCTCCGCCGGTTCCGAGGACGACGAGGTTGCCGTCCTCGAACCACACGCCCGCGCACGACGTACGTCTGATCTCCCGTCGGCCGTCGTGACCGTCGATGACGATCCGGTCGTCGTGGATCTCGAGATTTGTTGTCGTGAACGCGACGAGGGCGGTGACGAGGAGGCCGAGGAGGACCCCTGCACCGGGTCGGACCACGGCCATCGCCGGGCTCTCGAGGGCTGCGGCCCAGGTGACGACCTGCGGGAGGTCGAGGAACGGGATCCTGCCGACCCAGGTGACGAGAACGGGGAGGAACCACCCCAGTGCTCCACCTGCGATCGCGAAGCCGCCGGCGAGCACGGTGATGTCCGTGCGGGTGAGTGCGAACCGGGCGCCACCGGTCGAGGATTCCCCGTGCCCGGTCGATCCGGTGAGGGAAGGGGTGGTGGCGGAGTCGGAATGACGGTGTGTCATGGCCGCTGTCCTTTCGCAGGAGGGGTGCGGTCGGGCGTGGAACAACTCTGTCCCACAATGGTACATGCATGTTCCACTCTGGAACAGGGGAGTACCGCCTGTGCGAGAATGGAACGATGAACGACGACCTCCTCCGGCGCATCGCTTCCGTCCTCGCCGCACACCCCACGGCCTCGATGGCCGAAGTGGCCCGCTCCCTCGGCATCGGCAGGACGACGCTGTACCGTCGGTTCTCCGACCGCGAGGCGATGACGCGGGAGGTGGCGGCGCAGGCCGGGGCCGACTTCGTCCGGGCGGTCGTCGCCGCGGATCCCGGTCGAGGGCGAGGTTTCGACGCACTCGCGCGGATCGCTCGGGCACTCTTCGACCTCCCGGACGTCCTCACCCTGCTCTTCGCGGACACCCCGCTCCTCACCGACCCGGTTCTCGAGGCCGCGTACGGCCGGGTGATCGCCGACAGCGGGGAGAAGGCGAATCCGCACGCGATCCCCGCCGAGATGCTCGAGACCGACAACGATCTCATCGCCGCGGTCGTCCTCCGTGGGCGCGGAGACGGGTCGATCCGCGACGTGCCGGTCGCATGGGCGGCGATGTTCGTCTACTTCACGCTCGGGTCCGCCCACCTGTACGCGACGGGTACGGGCGCTTCACGGTCGGCCGCGCTCGACCTCGCGCTCGAGGCCTTCGACCGCACGCTCGGCGTCGCCGGGTGAATGCGCTCGGCGCGGTGGGGCTCACTCGAACTCGAGGAACTGGGCACTCGGATGGGCGAGCACCGTCGAGCGCAGCGACTCCGCGAACCGCTCGTCCCACGTGGCGGCGAGCCGGTCCATGAGATCGACGAGGCGTTCGCGCAGGCCCGTGCCGGTCACGAGAATCGACGGGACGTTCGGCACGTGCACGAGGAGCATCGCGACGGCGTGGAAGAGGTCGTGGAACCGCGGCTCCGTGAGGTCCGGGTCGTCGAGTGCTTCGCTCACCGACGCCTCGGCCCGGGAGATCTCCTCCCCGAGATCCCCGAGGCGCCATGCCACCCGCACCCAGTCCCGTGCGGTCCCGAGGTCGCGGGGCGTGAGCGTGCACGGTTCGAACCCCGACTGCAGGGACGGCGGCAGCGCGTCGAGGGCGGGTTGCACCTGCGGCACGGCATCCGCGAAAGCGATGAGCACACCCGGCCGCAGTGGGCGGTACCCGGCTCGGCGGAAGGCTTCGTGCGCCTCGGCGGTCGGGTCGGAGGCGTCGCCGGGGTCCGGAGAGGCTGCTCCGTCTGCTCCCGGCACCGGAACGAGGAACGCCGGGAACGCGCCCGTGTACGCCGGGGGAGTGCCGGCCGCGGCGAGCCGGGTGAAATCGGTGTCATAGTCGGGTGCGCGGCGGTACACCGTCGTCCGGCCCCATGCGCCCGGGAGGAGCACGTGCCCGGCGGCGAGGCGCGACAACAGATTCGACACCGCCGAGGGCGTGTAGCCCTGCCTGGCGAGCACGATCGGGAACAGCGGTGCGGGGACGACACGGGCGTGGAGCCGCCCGAACACGCTGAGGACGTCGAACACCGCACGGGTCTCACCGGAGGCGGACGTCGACGCCGCAGCACGGTGGGCATTCGGTGCAGGGCGCGGTGCAGGCTTCACAGGACGAACCTAACCCGATTCAGGCCCGGTGACCAGGGGAAATGCGGGGACCCTCCGCGCGGTCGGGGCCCGGCGAGGCCGACCGGATGCCGGTCGGGACACTGCTCGCCGCAGCCGGCACTCAGCCGCAGTCGGGCGGTTCGACCCCGTCGAATTCGACCGGCAGTTCCCCGGACGCCTCGAGGTCGCCGGCGAGGTACTCGGCCGCGGCGCGCAGTCCGGCCGCGTAGTCGTCGTAGAGCGCGAGCACGGTGTCCCCGTCCCCGGCGTTCGCGGCCGCCTCGGCGAGATCCCAGGGTGCGTCCGTGCCGATGACGACATCGGCCCCGGTGTTCGTCGCGTCGAGGGCGACGGAGACCTCGGCGTCGTCCGTGATCGTGAGGCCCGCGTCCGCGGCGGCGTCGGTGAACACGGCCAGTACCTCCTCCGAGGCGCTTGCCACCGTGACCTCGGAGGTACCTTCTCCCTCGGACCCGGCGTCCGCGAACGTGCATTCGCCGGCGAGGACCGTGAGCGACGCGTCGGCGAGATCCTGTGTCGCGTCATCGACATCGGTGCCTTCGGCCTCGTCGCCGGAGGCATCGGCAGCGTCGTCGCCACCGACAGCCGCCTCCTGCCACAATCGCGCGGCGACGACCCGTTCGGCCGCCTCGACGAGCCGATCACGCGGCAGTTCACCGGATTCGAGCGCCGCACCGAGCGCGCTCACCGCCGCCTCGGTGTCCGGTGGCATGAGGGCGAGGTCGGCTCCGGCCGCGATCGCGTCGACCGTCTCGTCGCCGGGTGTCTCCGGGGTGATCGCACCCATGTTGAGCGCATCCGTGACGACGAGGCCGTCGTAGTCGAGGGTGTCGCGCAGAGCCTCGTACGCCTCCGGGTTGAGGGTCGCGGGGACCTCCTCGGCGCCGGGCAGGCCGATGTGGCCCATCATCACCGTCGGTGTCCCGGCCTCGACCGCCGCCTCGAAGGGCACCCGGTCCCGGTCCGCCATCTCCTCGATCGACTCCTCGGACACCGGCAGGCCCTCGTGCGAATCCGTCGTGAGCGCGCCGTGTCCGGGGAAGTGCTTGGCGGAGGAGAGGATGCCCCCGGTCGAGTACCCGGTGCTCGCGGCGGACACGATGTCCGCGACCCGTTCGGGGTCCGAGCCTGCCGACCGGACGTTGATTGCGGGGTCCGCGGCACCGACGGTGACGTCCGCGACGGGCGCGAAGTCGAGGGTGAACCCGAGCGACCGCAGTTCGTGGGCCTGCGCCTCCGTCACCGCCTCGGTGAGCGCGGGATCGTCGGCCGCGCCGTGGGCCATGAGGGGCGGGACGTCCGGCCCGGCCCCGTCGAGGCGCGCCACCGGACCGCCCTCCTCGTCCACTCCCACGAGGAGCGGGAGGGACTCCTCCTCGGAATCCGTGATCGCCGCGGTCACCTCCCGGACCTCCTCGGGACCGGCGCCCTCGGGCAGGTTGTCACCCATGACGATGACCCCGGCGAGGTGGAGGTCGGCCGCGAGCTGAGCGGCCACGGTGCCGTCGGTGCCCGGGTACGTCGCCATGACGACCGCGCCGGTGAGTTCCTCGTCGGAGTACCCGGCGACGATCTCCGCTGCTTCGTCGGCGAAGTCGGCGGGTGTTCCCGGCCCGGAATCCGCGCCGGCCGCTGCCCCGGTGGGCGGGACGGTTCCGGAAGCCGAGTCCGCCGGAGGTGCCGTGGTGTCGGAACCGGCGGGCGCCTCGGCGGGGGAGAGGGCGCCACACCCGGTGACGAGGACGGCGGCGGTGCCGAGCGCGAGAAGGCGGGAAGTGCGGCGAGCCTGGAGTCGGACCATGGTCCCCACGCTACAGGCCGGTCCGCGCCCCGCCCGGGAAGACGGTCGTTCCCCCGTGTGAGGGAGGTCTCGTGCCCGGAACTAGGATGGCAGGCATGGTGGAATTCGCTCGCTCGGCCCGGTCGACACTCGGGGTGGAATGGGAACTCGCACTCGTCGATGCGCGTTCGATGGAACTCGTCCCGCGTGCCCCGGAACTCCTCGGGCTCGCCGCGGACGTTCCCGGTCTGTCGACGAAGGCGGTGGGCGAGATGCTCACGAACACGGTCGAACTCGTCACCGGCGTGCACGACACCGTCGGTGGTGCGATGGACGATCTGCGGGTGGCGGTCGGTGATCTGCGCGGGCTCGGTGAGAAGCTCGGCGTCAAGCTGTTGAGCGCCGGCACGCACCCGTTCTCCCGGTGGTGGCAGCAGCAGATCACGGACAAGGAACGCTACGCGGAGCTCGTGAACCGCACCCAGTGGTGGGGCCGGAACATGCTCATCTACGGGGTGCACATGCACGTGGGTGTCGACGACGTCCGCAAGGTCATGCCGATCATGAACGCGATGCTCGCGTACATCCCGCACCTCCAGGCGCTCAGTGCCTCCTCGCCGTTCTGGGACGGTTCGGACACCGGGTACGCCTCGAACCGCGCGATGATGTTCCAGCAGTTGCCGACCGCGGGCATTCCCTTCCAGCTCGAGGACTGGGCGGGGTACGAGAAGTACCTCGACGACATGCTCACGACCGGGGTCATCGACGTCATCAACGAGGTGCGCTGGGACATGCGCCCCTCGCCGAACAACGGCACGCTCGAGGTGCGGGTGTGCGACGGCATGTCGAACCTCGGGGAGATCGGGGCGCTCACCGCGCTCGTCCAGTGCCTCGTGGACGACATGTCCGGTCGGCTCGATGCGGGGGAGACCCTGCCGACGATGCCCGACTGGTTCCACCGCGAGAACAAGTGGCGCACCGCCCGGTACGGCATGGACGCGATCATCATCGAGAACGCCGAGGCGCGCGAACGCCTCGTCACCGAGGTCCTCGCCGACGAGGTCGAGCGGCTCCGCCCGACCGCCGAACGCCTCGGCTGCGTCGCGGAACTCGAGGACGTCCTCCGGATCGCCGAGGCGGGAGCCGGGTACCAGCGCCAGCGCGCGGTCCTCGAGTCCACGGGTTCCCTCATCGAGGTCGCCCGCTCGCTCGTCGAGGAACTCGAGACCGACAGCCCCTGCGAAGCGTTCGGCTCCCGGGACTGAGCTGTTCGAGGTGGTGCGGGCCGCGGAAGCGCGCGTCGGTGAAGCGCCGTCCGAGAGAGCGAGCCAGTCGGGGTATCAGCAGTGCAATTGGTGCATCAGCAGTGCACTTCGGCACGACATCGTGCCGAAGTAACGTGCCGAAGTGCGCTCCTGACGGAGAAGTCACGGTTCTGACCGAAGCATTGTGATTCTGGTCGACACCCCGATTCGTTGTATCGCGTAACGATACGCGATGCAATGAACCGGTGATCGTGAGTTTCCAGCACAAGGGCCTGGAGGCCCTGTACCGGACCGGCTCCAAGAAGGGCGTTCGCGCCGATCATGTGCCGGAACTGCGGCGTATCCTCTCGGTGCTCGATGTAGCGGAATCAGAAGTTGACCTGGCGATCCCGTCGTTCCGGACTCATCCGTTGAAGGGTGACGAGTCGGAACGCTGGTCGATCTGGGTCAACGGCAACTGGCGCGTGACATTCCGCTTCATCAAGAGCGACATCGAGTTGGTTGATTACGAGGACTACCACTGAAAGGAGTGGCGACATGATCCATGATCCGGTTCACCCCGGTGAGGTGCTCCGCGAGGACGTCCTCTCAGAGCTCGGCCTCGGTGTCGGCGAAGCCGCTGACCGTCTCGGCATCTCACGCGTTGCCCTCAGTCGTGTCCTTCACTGCCATGCTCGTATCACCCCGAATCTTGCGGTGCGACTGGAAGCGGCAGGAGTCAGCACTGCCCGTGCCTGGCTCGCGATGCAGACCGCGTACGACCTCGCGGCCGAGACCAGCCTCGGAGTGCCCTCGGTCGAGCCGCTCAGCCCGGCGGTCTGACACCTGCTGCGGTCGAGTTGCGTGCAACCGTCCGGGGAGTGTGTGCCGTCTGCGGGGAAGGCGTGCACGAGGAGACCCGTCCGGGGACGGGGGCGAGACTCACCCCTCGAGGTGGGGCCTCAGGTGGGGCCAGGCGGCGGCGAAGGCGTCGTGGAGCCGGTACGTCTCGACCTCCGCGAGCGGCACCCATTCGAGGGCGAGGCTCTCGACGTCGTTGATGTGCGCCTCGAAGTGTTCGAGCGCCCGGGCGACGACGGTCGTGTAGCTCCACCCGGTCCGCTCGAGGACGTGGGTGTGGAGGATCTCGATGCCGCTGCCGTCGACCGGCGGGCAACCGGCCTCCTCGTGGCATTCGCGGATCGCGCCCTGCAACGGGGTTTCGCCCTCGTCGATCGCACCACCGGGGATTCCCCAGGTGCCGCCCTGGGCGGACCACAGCGCGCGGTGCTGCAGGAGAACACCGCGGTCGGGATCGTGGAGGAGGAGCCCGGCGGCCCCGAACTTCCCCCAGAACCGGCCCTCGGGAGTCTCCACCCAGCCGTCACCCGAGCGGCGTTTGCCCCGCAGGTGCGTGAGGAGTTCGTCCCGGGTCATGTCGAGTCCGGGCACGGTGTCGTCCCCGGCGAGGTCTGCGAGGAGCGGCTTCCTGGGAGCGGAGTCCTCAGCGCCGGCCCCCGAAGAGTTGGCACCCCCGGCGTTCGATTCCTCAGGCGACGAGGACATGGTCGACCTCCAGCGACGAGGTGACCCCGAACGCGGGGTCGGAGGGGGCGAGCCCACGACGCACGATCTCCGCGCCGAGTGCGGCGACCATCGCGCCGTTGTCGGTGCACAGCGAGAGCGGTGGCACGCGCAGTGTGACGCCGGCAGCCTCGCAGCGTTCGGCGAGGCGTTCGCGCAGCCGGCCGTTCGCGGCGACCCCGCCGCCGAGGAGCACGTGGTCGATCCCGGTGTCCTCGCACGCGAGGAGCGTCTTGCGCACGAGCACGTCGACGACGGCCTCCTCGAAGCTCGCGGCGACGTCGGCGAGGCGGACGGCGTCCGCGGAAGCACCTCGTGCCTCGGCGGCGGTGATGAATCGCAGGGCCGCGGTCTTGAGCCCGGAGAAGGAGAAGGAATAACGACGCGCGGGATCCCGGAGGTCCTTCGCGGTGTTGAGGCCCCGCGGGAATCTCACTGCGGTCGGATCACCGGGGACACCGGTGCCGTCGAGGATCCCGGCTGCGGCCTTCGAGATGTTCGGCCCGCCGGGGTACGAGAGCCCGAGGAGGCGCGCGGTCTTGTCGAAGGCCTCACCGGCGGCATCGTCGATCGTCGCGCCGAGGAGTTCGATGTCGTCGACGATGTCCCCGATCCGGAGGATCTCCGTGTGCCCACCGGACACGAGGAGCGCGATCGTCGGCGTGTGGAGGCCGGGGGAGTCGGGGGCGACGAGGTCGACCGCGACGTGCGCAGCGAGGTGGTTGACGCCGTACAGCGGCAGCCCGGTCGCCGCGGCGAGGCCCTTCGCGGCACTCACCCCCACCATGAGCGCACCCGAGAGGCCGGGGCCGGCGGTGACCGCGATCGCGTCGAGGTCGTCGAGCGTCACCTGCGCCTCGGCGAGGGCGGCGCGGATGGCCGGGCCGATCGCCTGGACGTGGGCGCGCGACGCGACCTCCGGGACGACCCCTCCGAACCGCACGTGCTCGTCCATCGAGGACGCGACGGTGTTCGTGAGGAGGGTCGTGCCGCGGGCGATCCCGACCCCGGTCTCGTCACAGGACGATTCGATCCCGAGGACGAGCGGTGCGCGCTCCTCGCTCATCGATCCTCCTCCGTGGCATCCGTATCCGCCTCGGCCGCGACCTCGTCCGCGAGCTGCGCGTACCGCGTGTAGAGCTCCTGCTCCTCGACCGTCGTGTCCGGGACCCCGAGCATCTCGAGGAGGTAGCGCAGGTGTGTCTCCCACACCGGCCCGATGTCCGCGATGACCGTGGCGGCCTCCGCGAGGGACTCGAAGGTGTGGGTGACGACGATCCGGGTGCCACCGGCGCCGGGATCGTCGGTCGGGGTGATGCCGATGCCGACCTTCCCGAGCGCCCCGAACTCGACGAGCACGTGACCGTGGTCCTCGATGTCGACGAGCTCGGCGCGCAGGGGTTCCTCGTCCGGGTTCTCGTCCATCCGGAAGAGGAGCGTGCGTCCGCCGTCAGCGGGGCCATCACCGGAGGAGTCCTCGGAATCGGATCCTCCGGAACCCTCGCCCGCGGATTCCTCCACGGTGAACGGCGCGAACCACTCGGCGACCGCTTCCGGGTCCGTCATGACGGTCCACACGGTCTCCACATCGGCGGTTACCGCCGCGTCGAGGACGAGGTCGGTGCCGTTCTCCCAGGTGACGACGGACGCGGTGATCATCGCGGTGCGACCGCCGTGAGGGCTGCGACCTCGTCGGCCGTGAGCTCGAGGGCGGCACCGGCCATGAGGTCCGGCACCTGCTCGGCGACGCGGGCCGAGGCGATCGTCGAGGGGATCGTGTCGTGCGACAGCTGCCACGCGAGGGCCACGGCCGTCGGGGAGGTGCCGTGGGCGGCGGCGATCGCGCGGAGGAGTTCGACGGCCTTCACCGCTGTCGGGTCCTCGAGGAACTTCGCGACGACCCCTGTGCGGGCCGAGCCCTCGGCGCCACCCTCGTCGAGGTGCTTGCCGGTGAGGAACCCGGCGGCGAGCGAGGCGAAGGGCAGTTCGCCCATGCCCTCGGCGCGGATGTACTCCTCGAGGGCGAGCGAGTAGTCCTCGCGGGCGAGGAGGTTGAAGCGGTTCTGGATGACCGCGTAGGTCGCGAGGCCGTTCTCCTGCTGGATGCGGCGGGCGGAGGTGAGGCGCTCGAGCGTGAAGTTCGAGGCGGCGAGGTGACGGACCTTGCCCTCCTGCACGAGTGCGTCGAAGGTCTGTGCGACCGCGAGCTGGTCCGCGTTCGGGTCGTCCTGGTGCGCGTAGTAGAGGTCGATGTAGTCGGTCTGCAGGCGCGTGAGGGAGTCCTCGACGCACGCGCGGATGTTCGCGGGGTCGAGGTTGTCCTTGCCGTCGAGCATGCCGACCTTCGTCGCGATCACCGTGGAGTCGCGATTGCCGCGGTCCTTCATCCACTGGCCGATGATCGTCTCCGACTCACCGCCGACGCAGCCGGGGACCCAGCAGGTGTACATGTCCGCGGTGTCGACGAAGTTGCCGCCGGCGGCGACGTACGCGTCGAGCACGGCGTAGGAGGTGTCCTTGTCCGCACCCCAGCCGAAGGGGTTGCCGCCGAGGTTGAGGCGGTGGACGGAGAGATCGGTGCCGGGAAGGGTGACGAGGGGAGAGACAGAGATCATGGGGTCCATTCTAGGGGCGGGTAGGCCCCGGGTACCCGTGCTCACGCCCCGACCGCGCTCACGCCTCGGCGCCTCACTCCTCGCCGACGGCCACCGGGCGTTCGGGATCGCTCGACCATCCCGACCACGAGGCGGGGTAGAGCGCCGCGTCCACCCCGACGAGGTAGAGCGAGAGGACGTCATGGCACGCCGTGACCCCGGAACCGCAGTACACGCCGACCTCGCCCCACAGGGCACCGAGCGTGGAGAACCGCTCCTCGAGCTCCTCCGTCGAGAGGAACTCCTGGCCGTTCATGTTGCCGGTCGACGGAGCGTTCTTCGCTCCCGGGATGTGCCCGGCCTTCGCATCGAGCGGTTCGGTCTCCCCGCGGTAGCGCTCGCCGGCACGCGCGTCGAGGACGACGCCGGACTCCGAGGACGCGAGCGAAGCGATCTCGTCGGCGCTCAGTACCGGCATGGATCCGGGGGTGATGGTGACCTCGGAGGGGGTCACCTCGGGTTCCTCGGTGGAAACGGGGAATCCGTGACGGTTCCACGCGCTCCAGCCGCCGTCGAGGACCCGGACGTTGTGCAGGCCCGCCCACTTGAGCAGCCACCACGCGCGGGCGGCTCCCTGGGAGGCGTTGTCGTCGTACACGACGACGGGAGTGTTCTCGGAGATGCCCCAGCCGCGGACGGTCGCCTCGAACGCCGACGCCGAGGGCAGCGGGTGCCGTCCGGCGAGCGGGTCGGGATTCGCGTGGTCCGACAGGTCGGAGTCGAGGTCGACGTAGATCGCCCCGGGGATGTGCCCGGCCGCGTAGTCCGCGCGATTCTGCGGCTGCGATCCCGGGACCGAGAGCGACCACCGGACGTCGAGCAGCACGGGAGCGAGACCCGCCTTGAGCAGACGGGCGAGTTCGGGTGCGGTGACGAGGACGTCCTCGCGGACACGAGTGGGCATCATGACTCCTTCGGGATCTCGTCCGCGAGGATCACGACGTGGTCCTCGCCGAGGCGTGTGAAGAACAGCGTAGCCCGCTCGCCCGCAGGCAGTCTGAGTTTGCGACGAACCGTCTCGGGAACGATGTCGGACCCACGTTTCTTGATGACGACTTGCCCGATCCCGCGCTTCACGAGTGCGGTGCGCAACGGTTTGAGACCGGCCGGCAGGACCTCCCGCACCTTCCACGTCCGCACCGCGGTCTCCGCCGCGCCGACGGGCAGGCGGTCGCCCGTGAGGTACGCGATCGGTGCGGAGATCCGCCGGGCATCGAGGGGCTCGCACAGCGCGGTGACGAGTCCGGCGCGCACGATCGCACCGTCGGGTTCGAAGAGGAATTCACCGAGGTCGCCGATCCCGTCCTCGTCCCCGTCCGGCAACCGGGACTCGTGGATCCGCACCGCCCCCGAGGCGCCGAGCACGAGCGCATTGCGTCCCGGCTCCTCGATCGCGGCACCCGCATAGAGGCACGCCTCGACGACGTCGCCGGCGTGGGAGACCCACTGAGCCTCCCAGCCCTCCGGGACGAGACCGTGGTCGAGCGCGGGGCCGAGTTTGATACCGACGGCATCGACCTCCTCGGCGACGGAGAAGGCCCAGGACAGGGGAGGGGAGAACGCCTCGGGGTCGCTCAGTCGGTGTGCTTCTCCGCGACCGGTGGTGCCACGGCGCCGCGCCGGGTCCATCCACACGGCCTGCGCACGGGAGAGGTCGTAGTCCTCGGCGGAGCCGTGGGTGACGGAGACGTTCGGCAGGTGCCGGAGGTTCCACGCGGCGAGGGCCGCGGTGACCTCGTCGGCGTCGACCGCCTCGACGTCCCCGTCCATCCCGGCGAACGCGAGGGCGTCCGCGCCGAGGCCGCAGCCGAGGTCCGCGATTCGTCCCGGTACCGCGCTCAGCATCCGGCGTGCGTGGTGGGCGGCGACGGGCAGCCGGGTGGCCTGGGCGAGTCCGTCACGGGTGAAGAGCATGTCCTCGGCGAAGGGCCCGAACTTCGCACCGGCCTCGCGACGCAGCTGGGCCTGGAGGAGCATCGCGGCAGCCACCTCGGGCGGATGGCCCTCCTTGCGCAGCGCGGTGGCGACCTGGAGTTCCGTGGCCGGGGACCACTCGATCTCCGCGATCCGGGCCAGGACGTGGGCATCGAGAAGCTGTGCGAGGGTCTCCGGGGTCATCCCACCAGGCTAGGCGATCGACCCGGGAGCGATCGCGGTGCGGGTCCTGCGGAACCCGCCCTTCCGCGAAACCGCTCCCTTCTCCCTATAGGGTGAAACCGTGACCACCCTGCTCTCGGCCCGTGATGTCCGGGCCCTCGCCGAGGAACTCGACCTGCGCCCCACGAAACAGCGCGGGCAGAACTTCGTGATCGATCCCAACACCGTCCGCATGATCGTGCAGGCGGCCGAACTCGAGCCCGCACGCGTCGTCGCGGAGATCGGGCCGGGGCTCGGATCCCTCACCCTCGGTCTGCTCGAGGCCGGTCACCGGGTCGTCGCGGTCGAGATCGACCCGGTGCTCGCCTCCCGCCTCCCGCGTACCGTCGCGGAGTTCCACGGCGACGCGGAGTTCGACCTCGTGAACGAGGACGCACTGCGGGTCACGGACCTCCCGGTGACACCGAATGCCCTCGTGGCGAACCTGCCGTACAACGTCGCGGTGCCCGTCCTCCTCCACTTCCTCCACACCTTCGGGTCGATCGAGCAGGTGCTCGTCATGGTGCAGGCCGAGGTCGCCGACAGGCTCTCCGCCGCACCCGATTCGCGGATCTACGGCGTGCCGAGTGTGAAGGCCCAGTGGTACGGCCAGGTCTCCCGCGCCGCGACGATCGGCAAGAACGTGTTCTGGCCGGCCCCGAACATCGACTCCGGACTCGTCCGGATCGTCCGCCGCGAGACGCCCCTCGGCTCCGAGGAGCTGCGCGCGCAGGTCTTCGCGCTCGTCGACGCCGCGTTCGCCCAGCGCCGCAAGATGCTCCGCTCCGCGCTCAAGGACTGGGCCGGTGGTGCGGCCGCCGCCGAGGAGATCCTCGTCCGGGCGGATGTCGACCCGCAGGCGCGCGGTGAGACCCTCGACGTCTTCGACTTCATGCGGATCGCGCAGGCAGCACGGGATCGCGCGGCTGCGGAGAACGGAGGTCCCGCATGAGCGCCCGCTTCGCGTCCGTCACCGCCCGCGCCCACGGCAAGATCAATCCGTACCTCGAGGTCGGGGACCTCATGGAGGACGGCTACCACGACCTCGTCACGGTGTTCCAGTCCCTCGCGGTCGCGGAGACCGTCACCCTCACCGTGCTCTCCGACGGCAGCGAGTACACCGTCGACATCACGGGCCCCTACGCGGACGAGGACATCCCGCGCGACGCCTCGAACCTCGCGCTCGCCGCGGTCCTGCGGCTCTCCGAGGCGACCGGCGTCCACATCCCGGTGGCCGTGACGATCGACAAGCACGTGCCCGTCGCCGGCGGCATGGGCGGCGGGTCCGCGGACGCCGCTGCCGCACTCCTCGCGTACTCCCACCTCATCGGCGGGGTCGACGAGGACCTCCTGGCCGAGGTCGCCTCCGCCCTCGGCGCGGACGTGCCCTTCGCCCTCCACGGCGGCACGATGCTCGGCACCGGGCACGGCGACGACCTCACCCCGGTCCTCACCCGCGGCACCTACCACTGGGTGCTCGCGACGAGCACCGGCATGCTCTCCACCCCGGCCGTCTACCGGAAGCTCGACGAGCTCCGGGCGGCACGGTCGGAGGGCTTCGACCCCGCGGTGGACGGGACTCCCGAGGTGCACGGGACTTCCGAGGCGCCCCGCGCCTCGGCGGCGGAACCCGCCGACGCCGCACCCGTCCTCGCGGCGCTGGCCCACGGCGATCCCGCGGCCCTCGCCGAGGCGGTCCACAACGACATGACCGACGCGGCCGTCGCCCTCCTCCCGGACGTCGCCCACGTCATGGGTACGGGGATCCGGGCCGGTGCGCTGCGCGCCCTCGTCTCCGGCTCCGGGCCCACCGTCGGCTTCCTCGTCGCCGACGACCGCCATGCCCTCGACATCGCGGTGCTGCTCTCGGCGAGCCGCGGGGTACGGCACGTCGTGCGCACGCACGGGCCCGCCTCGGGTGCGGAGATCCTGGCAGCCCGGCCGTGGGAGCCCTCCGGGGACTGAGCGGGCACGGCCGGGCCCGGGTACAGAAGGTCCTGAGCATCGCGAGAACCGCGCACCACTAGACTCGGACGGTCGCACTTCACCCCTGCCGAAAGGACACCGCCGTGCACCTGCTCGGAGCCGAGACGATCTCCCTGTCCTACCCGAACCGCACGATCCTCGAGGACGTGACGGTGGGGATCGGTGCGGGCGACCGGATCGGCATGGTCGGCCGCAACGGCGACGGCAAGTCGACGCTCATGAAGATCCTTGCCGGGGTCCTCGAACCGGACTCCGGTCGGGTGACGAGCCGCGGCGGCACACGGATCGGATACCTCGAACAGGTCGATTCGCTCGACCCGGACCTCGACGTCCGCCGGACCGTCGTCGGGGACGTGCCCGAGCACGAGTGGGCGTCCCGTGCGGAGATCCGCGACGTCATGCACGGCCTCCTCGGTGATCTCGACCTCTCCGCCCGGGTCGGTGACCTCTCCGGTGGTCAGCGCCGCCGCGTCGCCCTCGCCCAGCTGCTCGCGGGGGAGTGGGACGTCGTCATGCTCGACGAGCCGACGAACCACCTCGACATCGACGGGGTCCAGTGGCTCGCCCAGCACGTGAAGAAGCGCTGGCCGGCCGGGCAGGGTGCCCTCCTCGTCGTCACTCACGACCGGTGGTTCCTCGACGAGGTCTCGACGACGACGTGGGAGGTCCACGACGCCACGGTCGACGCCTTCGAGGGCGGGTACGCCGCGTACGTCCTCCAGCGCGTCGAACGCGATCGGCAGGCGCAGGCGGTCGAACAGAAGCGCCAGAACCTCATGCGGAAGGAACTCGCCTGGCTGCGCCGCGGCGCGCCGGCCCGCACCTCGAAGCCGAAGTTCCGGATCGATGCGGCGAACGCCCTCATCGCCGGCGAACCGCCCGTGCGCAACACCGTCGAACTCGTGCAGACGGCGACGAGTCGCCTCGGCAAGGACGTGTTCGAGCTCGAGCACGTCTCCGTCACCTATCCGGGTGCTCCCGAACCCGTCGTCGAGGAGGTCGACTGGATCATCGGTCCCGGTGACCGCTTCGGCATCCTCGGTGCGAACGGCGCCGGCAAGTCCACTCTCGTCGGCGTACTCACCGGGGCGATCGAGCCGAGCGCGGGCCGGGTGAAGACGGGGAAGACGGTGCGGATCGCGCTGCTCGACCAGCAGCTGCGCGAACTCGACGGCCTCCAGGACGACCGGGTGCGCGAACTCCTCGCGAACAGGCGCACCGAGTACTCGACCGCGTCCGGGGACCTCACGCCCTCGCAGCTGCTCGAGAAACTCGGGCTCGGGGACGTGCTCCAGTCGCGGGTCAAGGACCTCTCGGGTGGTCAGGCGCGCCGGCTCCAGCTGCTCCTCGTCCTCCTCGACGAACCGAACGTCCTCATCCTCGACGAGCCGACGAACGACATGGACACCGACATGCTCGCGGCGATGGAGGACCTCCTCGACTCCTGGCCCGGCACGCTCCTCGTCATCTCCCACGACCGCTACTTCATGGAGCGCGTCACGGACCACCAGTACGCGCTCCGGCAGCACCGCGTGCGGCACCTGCCCGGCGGCGTCGACGAGTACCTCCGTCTCACGGCGGAGGACCGCGCGGGCGGGTCGTCCGGCGGTGGGGCCGCCGAGGCGCGGGGCACCGCAGGAGGCACCGGCACCTCGGGAGCGGGCGGCACCTCGGGCCCGGACGGTGCCGCGGGCGCCCCGGCGCTCAGTGCCGCAGAGCAGCGGCAGCTGAACAAGCAGATCCAGGCGGTGGGCCGCCGGATCGAGAAGCTCGACGGGCGGATCTCGACGCTCGACGCCGAACTCGCCTCGCACGACCAGAGCGATTTCACCGGCCTCGCGGAGATCTCCGGGAAGCGCCGGGAACTCCTCGACGAGAAGGACGAGCTCGAACTCGAGTGGCTCACCCTGAGCGAGGAGCTCGAGGGCTGAGAAGCGGCTCAGCCCTCGAATGTGGGAGCCCTCAGCGGCGTCAGCCCTCGAATGTGGGAGCCCTCAGCGGCGTCAGCCCTCGAATGTGGGAGCCCTCAGCGGCGTCAGCCCTCGAATGTGGGAGCCGGGCCGTCGGAGAGTTTCTCGATCATCGTCTGCGTCGCCTCGGTCATGAGACGGACGAAGTCGGTGCGCGCGGCGATGTCCTCGGTGCTCAGGTGCGTGAACATCGGCGTGTACGCGTCCTCGAGCATCGTGTAGAACTCCCGGATGAGGTCCGCGGAGGACTCCGTGTAGTACACGGAGATGCGTCTGCGGTCCGCGGAGTCGCGTTCGCGGGTGAGGTATCCGCGGTTCACGAGCCGCTCGAGGATCGAGGTGAGGGTCGAGGCCGACATCGACAGCAGGGTGCTGATGTACCCGGGCGTGGCGGTGCGACCGACCTCCCCGAGGGAGACGACGCTCTGCACGACCTGGAAGTCGATGAGGTTGAGGTCGTGGGCCCGCGCGTACCGCGCCATCGCGGTGCGCATCACCATCGCCTCGACCTGTGCGGCATGGACGAAGAGGGATGTCTGTTCGCTGCGTTCGACGTTCGGTGTCCCGCTCTCGCCGGTGAGGTCGGGCAGCCGCGATTCGAAGAGCTCGATGAGTGGATCGGGCAGCATGCCGCCATGCTAGTCCGATTCCGGAAATTGTGCGCGGCCGAGCGATCGGTCGTGGGACGGGGACCGGGGGCGGTCGGGTGGTCGCACACGAGCGGAGACGGAAGGGGACGTGAATGTGAGGTGTCTCTCAGATGGACGGTCGGGATGCGCCGTCCCGCGGGGCGGACCGGGAACCTGGGATTGCGGTTTCATATCGGTGGGAGTTTCCCGAAAGAATATCTCGATCCGGACTCTTGCTCGTGTCTATGCTGATGAGCAGCCGGTGACCGGGGCAGGGCTTCGGATCCGGCAGTCGCTCGCACACCCGTACATCCGTGATCCGGCGTTTCCCGCCGATCCCCGCCCCATGGGAGCTCCCAGTGAAGAAGACATCTCTCGTCCTGCCCTCGATGCTGGCCGTCGCCGCCCTCGGACTGTCCGCCTGTGGCGCGGCTCCCGAGGAGAGCGCGTCCGGAGAGGGCTCGGACTTCAAGGCCTGCATCGTCTCCGACGCCGGTGGTTGGGACGACCAGTCCTTCAACCAGTCGACCTACGACGGGCTCCAGGCCGCGATCGAGGCCCACGGCATCGAGCACGCCGAGGCCCAGTCGCAGAGCGATTCGGACTTCGGTCCGAACGTCGACGCGATGGTCCAGCAGGGCTGCAACCTCACGATCGGTGCGGGCTTCCTCCTCGAGGACGCGCTGCAGACCGCGGCCGAGGCGAACCCGGATCTCCACTTCGGCCTCGTCGACTCCGCGTTCTCGGACGCCGAGGGTGCACCCGTCGAACTCGAGAACGGCAAGCCGCTCCTCTTCAACACCGCCGAGGCCTCGTATCTCGCCGGGTACCTCGCGGCCGGCATGACGGAGACCGGAACCGTCGCGACCTTCGGCGGAATCCAGATCCCGTCCGTCGCGATCTTCATGGACGGCTTCGCCGACGGTGTCGCGAAGTACAACGAGGACAAGGGCGCCGACGTGAAGCTCCTCGGCTGGGACAAGGAAGCCCAGTCGGGTTCCTTCTCCGGCGACTTCGAGAACCAGGGACAGGGCAAGACCCTCACCGAACAGTTCATCGCCCAGGGCGCGGACATCATCATGCCGGTCGCCGGTCCGGTCGGCCTCGGTGCCGCTGCCGCCGCGTCCGAGCACGACGGCACGAAGATCATCTGGGTCGACTCGGACGGCTACAACACGACCGAGTACGGCTCGCTCATCCTCACCTCGGTGCTCAAGGAGATCGCCACCGCGGTGGAGACCACCGTCACGGAGTCCGTCGAGGGCAACTGGTCGGCCGAGCCCTACGTCGGCACCCTCGAGAACGGCGGCGTCGGGCTCTCCGAGTACCACGACTTCGCCGGAGAGGTCCCGGAGGAGCTCAACTCCGAGATCGAGGCACTCAAGCAGCAGATCATCGATGGTGACATCACCATCGACACCCCGAACGCTCCCTGACCGGAGCCCGGGCCCGGGCCGTCCTCCCCGTCGGAGGTCGGCCCGGTGTTGTGTACGGCGCAGGTAGATTCTTCCTGCGGGGCCACCCGCCCGTGTGCGCGAAGGCGCTGACGAACAGGAGATGAGCGTGAAGCTCGAGCTCAGAGGGATCACGAAGCGGTTCGGCCCGCTCGTGGCCAACGACGCGATCGACGTCGTCGTCCAGCCGGGGGAGATCCACGCCCTCCTCGGGGAGAACGGGGCCGGCAAGTCGACCCTCATGAATGTCCTCTACGGTCTCTACGCGCCGGACGGCGGGCAGATCCTCGTCGACGACCGGCCGGTGTCCTTCTCCGGCCCCGGTGATGCGGTCGCCGCCGGGATCGGCATGGTGCACCAGCACTTCATGCTCGTCCCCGTGTTCACGGTGGCCGAGTCCGTCGCGCTCGGCTACGAACCGGCGGCCGGGGTTCGCTGGGCGGACAGGATCCTCGGTGCCGTCGGACTCGGGTCACTGTCGCAGCGCCTCGGCCTCCTCGACCTCGAGCGTGCCCGGGCGGACGTCCGGGAGATCTCCGCCCGCTTCGGATTCGACATCGATCCGGACGCCCGGATCGAGGACCTCCCGGTCGGCGCCCAGCAGCGCGTCGAGATCATCAAGGCCCTCGCGCGCGATGCCGAGGTCCTCATCCTCGACGAACCCACTGCCGTACTCACCCCGCAGGAGACCGATGAGCTCATCGGGATCATGCGCGAGCTCAAGGCCGGGGGCACCTCGATCGTCTTCATCACCCACAAACTCCGCGAGGTCCGGGCCATCGCCGACGAGATCACGGTGATCCGTCGCGGGAAGGTCGTCGGCAAGGCCGATCCCTCCTCGACCGAATCGGAACTCGCCGGCCTCATGGTGGGCCGGGCCGTGAGCCTGCAGACCGAGAAACGCGCCGCCGCTCCCGGGGACGAGACGTTCCGCGTCGACGGTCTCACGGTGCTCGACCCCGCCGGTACCGTCGTCGTCGACGATCTCTCCTTCGGCATCCGGCGGGGCGAGATCCTCGCGGTCGCCGGTGTCCAGGGCAACGGCCAGACGGAACTCGCCGAGGCGATCATCGGGCTCCACGAGCCCCGCGCCGGATCCATCGTGCTCGGTGGCCGGAACCTCGTCGGCACCTCGGTGAAGGAACGTCTGCGGGCGGGTATCGGCTTCGTGCCGGAGGACCGGTCCGAGGACGGGCTCGTGGCGACGTTCTCCACCCGGGAGAACATGATCCTCGACCTGTACGACCGGGAACCGTTCTCCGGTGGCCTTGCGATCCGACCCGGTGTCGTCCGCGCGCACACCGCGCAGAAGGTCGAGGAGTTCGACGTGCGTCTCACGTCGATCGATGATCCGATCTCCACGCTCTCGGGCGGTAATCAGCAGAAGGTCGTCCTCGCGCGGGAGCTCAGCCGTCCGCTCGAGCTCTTCATCGCGAGCCAACCGACACGCGGTGTCGACGTCGGCTCGATCGAATTCATCCATGCCCGGATCATCGCCGAGCGCGACGGAGGCACCCCGTGCCTCATCGTCTCGACCGAGCTCGACGAGGTCATCAACCTCGCCGACCGGATCGCGGTGATGTACCGCGGCCGGATCGTCGGCATCGTGCCCGGCGACACCCCGCGCGACGCCCTCGGCCTCATGATGGCGGGTGTGCCCGCCGAGGAGGCTCTCGCGCGCGTGGCCGACGGCAGCGCGGTCACCGAGGTCTCGGAAGCAGGAGAGGGGAGCTCGCATGAGTGACCGGTTGGACAGTGACCAGGTGCACGAGGACACCCACGTCCCGGGTGCGCACGAGGCGGACCCGTACCGGCCGGGCGACGAGCGGTCCTTCGGCGCGACCTTCGCGAGGGCCCTCCTCTCGCAGTCCGTGTGGGTGCCGATCGGCGCGATGGTCGTCGCGGTCCTCATCGGCGGGTTCCTCATCGCGGCGGCGGACCCGGACGTCCGGGCGACGCTCGGCTACTTCTTCGCCCGGCCCTCCGACTTCTTCGTCACGACCTTCAGCACCGTGGTGGAGGCCTACGGGGCGCTCGTGCGCGGCGCCGTGTTCGACTGGCAGGCGACGACCTTCGTCCGCATGGTCCGGCCGTTCACGGAGACCCTCGTGGCGGCCACCCCGCTCATCCTCACGGGCCTCGGGATCGCGCTCGCGTTCCGGTCGGGCCTGTTCAACATCGGCGGTCAGGGCCAGGTGGTCATCGGCGCCGCGACCGGCGCGTTCTTCGGGTACGCCTTCGCCCTGCCGCCCGTTCTCGCCTTCGTGTTCGCCCTCCTCATGGGTGCGCTCGGTGGCGCGATCTGGGCCGGGATCGCCGGTGTCCTCAAGGCCCGCACGGGCGCCAACGAGGTCATCGTCACGATCATGCTCAACTCGATCGCCGGTTACCTCATCGGCTATCTGCTCAAACAGGGCTGGTACACGCACACCTCGTCCGGTGAACCCGCCTCCCGGCCCGTGAACGAGGCCGCGATGCTCCCCGGCCTGCTGCCGGACCCCTTCCGCCTCCACCTCGGCTTCCTCGTGGCGATCGCCGCGACCGTCCTCGTGTGGTGGATCCTCGAACGCTCGACCCTCGGGTTCGAATTCCGCGCCGTCGGTGAGAATCCGCACGCAGCCCGGACCGCGGGCATCTCGGTGGGCCGGGCGACCGTTCTCGTCATGCTCGTCGCCGGCGCTCTCTCGGGACTCGGGGGCGCCTCGGCGGTCCTCGGCACCGAGGGCAGGATGACCGCCGGTGTCGCCGGCACCATCGGGTTCGACGCAATCACCGTCGCGCTGCTCGGACGCTCGACACCCTGGGGTACGTTCTTCGCGGGCCTGCTGTTCGGCGGGTTCAAGGCCGGCGGTTATCTCATGCAGTCCCAGACGGGCACGCCGATCGACATCGTGCTCGTCGTCCAGTCGATCATCGTGCTCCTCATCGCGGCACCGCCGTTCGTCCGGGCCCTCTACACGTGGCCCGCACGGTTGGGCCGGAACCGGAGGTTCGGCTCCGCACGGGACGCCGGCCCGCAGGCCGCCACGCAGACCGAGGAGGTTTCCGCATGAGCCAGGCCCCGCTCACGCCGTCCCCGCTCACTCCTTCGCAGGCTCCTGTCGAACCTCACGCCTCGACGGTGGCGCTGGCCCCCGTCGCCTGGAAGCTCCCCGTTGTCCTCGGTGTCCTCGGGATCGCCGCGCTCGTGTTCTTCGGCCTCCTCGCACCCGGCGGAGTGCACACGACGTTCACCTTCTCGAGCAGCGGTGATTTCTTCACCGTTCCCGAGGCGGTCGTCCCGTCCCGCGTCACCGGCACCGTCCTCGGCGTCGTCCTCTGCGGGCTCGCCGCACTGTCCTTGTGGGACGCACTCGCGCGGCGGGCGAGTCGGCGCTGGCTCGCCGTCGTGTTCGGTGTCCTCTTCGTCCTCGCGTTCCTCGTGTGGGCAGGAGCCGGGCGCGGTCTCATGACGGTGACCCCGCTGCTCGCCGGCGGCCTCGCGTTGTCGGTCCCGCTCGTGTTCGGTGCGATGGCGGGCCTCGTCGGCGAGCGTTCGGGCATCGTGAATATCGCGATCGAGGGCCAGCTCCTCGCCGGGGCGTTCCTCGCCGCGGTCGTCGGTTCGGCACTCACGAATCCGTACATCGGCCTGCTCGCTGCGATCCTCGCCGGGGCCCTCGTCGCCGTCGTGCTCACCTTCTTCGCAGTGCGGTACTGGGTCGACCAGATCATCATCGGCGTCGTTCTCAACGTCCTCGTCGTCGGGCTCACGAGTTTCCTGTACTCGACGGTGCTCACCCAGAACCCGCAGCTGCTCAACACCTCCCAGGCGCTGCCGAACCTGCCGATCCCGTTGTTGTCCGACATCCCCGTCCTCGGACCGGTGTTCTTCGACCAGACGATCCTCGTGTACCTCATGTACCTCGTCGTCGCCGGCCTCCACCTGTTCCTCTTCCGTTCGCGCTGGGGCCTTCGGACCCGGGCGATCGGTGAGCACCCGCGGGCGGCGGACACCGTCGGCATCGGGGTCAACCGGCTGCGCGTCGCGAACACGATCCTCGCCGGCGGTATCGCGGGCCTCGGCGGTGCGTTCCTCACCGTCGGAGAGGGGCTCGCGTTCGGCAAGGACATGTCCGCCGGGCAGGGCTACATCGCTCTCGCGGCGATGATCCTCGGCCGCTGGAACCCCATCGGTGCGCTCTTCGCGGCACTCCTCTTCGGGTTCACGAAGAACCTCGGGAACGTCCTCAAGGCGACCGGTTCGCCACTGCCGGACGACCTCCTCCTCATGCTCCCGTACATCGTCACGGTCTTCGCCGTCGCCGGTTTCGTCGGCCGGGTCCGGGCCCCCGCGGCGGAGGGGACGCCGTACCGCACGCAGTGAGATGCTGGTGCCGGAAACCTCGTACGAAACAGAAGGGTGATCTGCTGTGAAGACCTTCGACCCCGAGGTGTGGGAGGGCCTACGGGCCGCCGCCCGTGAGGCGATGTCCCGGTCCTACGCGCCGTACTCGAAGTACCCGGTCGGGGCGGCCGCGCTCGTCGACGACGGCCGGACCGTCGTCGGTTCGAACGTCGAGAACGCCGCGTACGGCGTGGGCCTGTGCGCCGAGTGCGGCCTCGTCTCGGACCTCGCGCGGACCGGTGGCGGACGCCTCGTCGCATTCGCGTGCGTCGACGGCGAGGGGCGGAAACTCGTACCCTGCGGCCGGTGCCGGCAGTTGCTGTACGAATTCGGCGGCCCCGACCTCGTCCTCGACATGCCCGGCGGTTTCGCACCGATGACGGAGGTGCTGCCGGAGGCCTTCGGTCCCGACCATCTCACCGAGTACCAGGAGGAACACGCATGAGCGCTCGTCCTGCAGGAATCGCAGTGGAACCCTTCGACGCCGTCGACGTCATCCGCACCAAGCGTGACGGACTCGTGCTGTCGGACGCGCAGATCGACTGGGTGATCGACGCCTACACCCGTGGCGTCGTCGCCCATGAACAGATGTCCGCGCTCGCGATGGCGATCTGGCTCAACGGGATGGAGCGCCCGGAGATCGCCCGGTGGACGCAGGCGATGATCGCCTCCGGTGAACGTATGGATTTCTCCTCGCTGTCGAAGCCGACCGCGGACAAGCACTCGACCGGGGGAGTGGGCGACAAGATCACCCTGCCGCTCGCCCCGCTCGTCGCGGTGTTCGACGTCGCCGTCCCACAGCTCTCCGGCCGCGGACTCGGCCACACCGGGGGCACGCTCGACAAGCTCGAGTCGATCCCCGGATGGCGGGCCGACCTGAGCAACGCGGAGATGCTCGCACAGCTCGAGGACCTCGGCGCGGTCATCTGCGCCGCCGGTGCCGGGCTCGCACCGGCCGACAAACGCCTGTACGCGCTGCGGGACACGACCGGCACGGTCGAGAGCATCCCGCTCATCGCCTCGTCGATCATGTCGAAGAAGATCGCGGAGGGCACCGGGTCCCTCGTCCTCGACGTCAAAGTCGGATCCGGTGCGTTCATGAAGACCCTCGACGACGCCCGGGAACTCGCCCGCACCATGGTCGACCTCGGGACCGATGCCGGGGTGCGCACCTCCGCTCTGCTCACCGACATGTCGACCCCGCTCGGCCTCACGGCCGGGAACGCACTCGAGGTGCGGGAATCCGTCGAGGTCCTCGCCGGGGGTGGACCGCAGGACGTCGTCGACCTCACCGTCGCCCTCGCCGAGGAGATGCTCCGCCTCGCCGGACGCCCCGACGCGGATCCGCGAGCGGCACTCGCGGACGGCCGGGCCATGGACGTGTGGCGACGGATGATCGCCGCCCAGGGCGGCGACCCTGACGCGCCCCTGCCGACCGCCCGCCACACGGACGTCGTCACGGCGGATGCGGACGGGGTCCTCGACTCGCTGGACGCCTACGCGGTGGGGATCGCCGCGTGGCGCCTCGGCGCCGGACGCGCGAAACAGGGCGACCCGGTGCAGGCCGGTGCCGGTGTGGAACTCCACGCCAAGCCCGGCGAGGCGGTCCGGGCCGGCCAGCCGCTCCTCACCCTCCACTCGGACGACGAGGCCCGCTTCGCACGGGCCCGCGAGGCACTCGACGGGGCCGTGGGGATCGAGCCGGCCGCAGAGGGCGCCGATGCGAGCGGCGCGAGTGCGGGCACGGGCTCGATCGTGCTCGAGAGCATGTCCTGATCCACGGAGACCACGACCCCGGTCCCCGACCACCGGGATCCGAAACCCGACCAGCCGTTCCTCCCGCCACCGAACCCCCAGGAGTTCTCATGACCACGCGTGCCGAAGTCGCCGCAATGATCGATCACACCCTCCTCAAGCCCGAGAGCACCGCGGCGGACGTCGTGAACCTCGTCGAGGAGGCGAAGGGCCTCGGGGTGCTCGCGGTGTGCGTGTCCCCGAACATGCTGCCGCTGCAGAACACCGGTGACCTCGTCGTCGCCACCGTGTGCGGGTTCCCCTCGGGCGCCCACCAGCCCGAGGTGAAGGCCGCCGAGGCCGCGCAGGCCGCCCGGAACGGGGCCGCCGAGGTCGACATGGTCGTGAACCTCGCGCTCGTGAAGACCGGGCAGTGGGACGCCGTCGAGGCCGATATCCGCGGGGTCGTCGACGCCGCCGCCGGGGCGCTCGTCAAGGTCATCATCGAGTCCGCGGCGCTCACGGACGAGGAGATCGTCCATGCGTGCGGGCGTGCGGAGGCCGCCGGTGCCCACTTCGTCAAGACCTCGACCGGGTTCCACCCGGCAGGCGGCGCCTCGGCCCATGCGGTGGCGCTCATGCGGCAGACGGTCGGCGACCGCCTCGGTGTCAAGGCCTCCGGTGGGATCCGGACGCCCGAGGCGGCCGCGGAGATGATCGCGGCCGGTGCCTCGCGCCTCGGCCTGTCCGGCTCCGCCGCGGTGCTCGCCGGGTTCTGACACCCGGGCCGGTCCTCACGCCACCTCGGACCGGTCACACCACCTCGGACCGCAGGGCCTTCCCCGGGTGCGCCTCGGGGAGGAGTGCGCCGTTCTCGAGGACGAACTCGCCGCCGACGAGGACGTGGTCGATCCCGACCGACGGCTTGATCTCGGTGAACGTCGCGGCGTCGAGGATCGTGTCCGGGTCGAAGACCGTGAGGTCGGCGTCGCACCCGATCTGCAGGCGGCCCTTGAGTTCCATCGCGGGGACGCAGTCCTCGAGGATCTGCGCCGGCAGGAGTGTGCACCGGCGGATCGCCTCATTGAGTGACCACAGGCCGAGTTCGCGGCCGATGTGCCCGATCGCCCGGGAGAAGGTGCCGGCGGTGCGGGGGTGGGCGAACACCTCGGGCGCGAGGGGCCACTGCTTCTCGACGTCGTCGCCGGTGCGGCGATCGCCGATCTGCAGCCACATCGCGTCGGAGGCAATTGCGGCGTCCGGGAAGGTGACCGCCGTGTACAGGAGCGCCATCTCCTCGGGGTTCTGCGGGTCGAGGAACTCGACGATGACGGTGGCGCTCGGGTCCTTCTCCCGCAGTTCGGCGAGCTGCTCGATGCTCGTGAGGTACTCGCCGGTCGGGAGGTGGAAGAACGACTCCACCTTCAACGGCATCCGCGGGAGTTCCTCCGGGGCGAGGAACGGGGCGCCGATCGCGGTGGAGAACGCGTAGTACGGGTACGCCTCCGTCGTCACCCGCACGCCCTGCGCCTGGGCGGTCGCGACGGCGTCCGCGACGAGGTGGATGTCGCGGCCGTAGGACGAGTTGATGTGGCACAGGTGGACGTTCGCACCGGTGCCGGCGGCGACACCGATGAGTTCGAGCGCTCCCTCGACCGAGGACCCGGGCTCCGCGTACTGGGCGAAGCGGCCGTGGACGAAGAGAGGCACGTCGAGGTCCGCGGCGAGACGCCCCATCTTGAGCATCTCCTTGCGGTCCGAGCGGGGTGAATACCCGACCGGCGCACCGATCCCGATTCCTCCGGCCCGGATCTCCTCCTCGACCCGGGCGACGACGGCGTCGACGAGCGCATCGGACTCCGCGAGTTCGAGCCACTTCGGGTCCTCGATCCCGGCCCCGAGCGAGGCGGCACGCTCACCGAGCGCGTCCTCGCCGTCGATGTCGATCCCGTCGAGAACGCTCATCCGGATCTTCCGCCAGTCGACGGAGTACCCGAAGTTGATGGGGCGGCCCTCGGCCTCGGCGGCGGCGTACACCGGGGCGATGGGAGCGGCGCCGGCCTCGAGCTCGAGGGAGGTCGTCACCCCGTCGCAGGCCTGGATCCGCAGCCCGTTGATGCTCTGCGAGTGGCTGTGCAGGTCGATGAAACCGGGCGTGATGACCCGGCCGGTGATGTCGAGAGTGCGGGTCGCCTCGGGGGTGTCGGTGCCGATGTGGACGATCGTGCCGGCGCGGATGCCGATGTTGCGGGTGCCGTCGAGTCCGGTCTCCGGGTCGATGGCCCGGCCGCCGATGAGGAGGAGATCGAGGGTTTCCATGAGGGTGGTGGTCTTCTTCCTGTCGGGAGTGGAGGTGTGGGGAGGGTACGGGCGGCCGAGGCGCCGCACTGCTGGGTGCGGCGTGGCGCTTCGGCGGGTGAGTGGCGTGTGAGAGGGAGGGGCGTCAGAGGGTGAAGGCGGGGAAGGACATCGGGACGCGTTCGTCGATCGGGGCACCGGCCCAGTCGACGTCCTGCCAATTCGCCCACATCGTCTCCGCGGCCGTCTGGAGGAGTTCGAGGTCCTTCACGGTGTCGAGGCCGGCCACTGCGCCGTCCTCCATGACGAACCGTCCGTTCACCATGACCTTCTCGAGGTCCTCGGCCTCCGCGTAGTAGACGATCGCGCGGATCGGATCGCGCAACGGGGTCATGAAGTGGGAGTCGCTGCGCCAGAAGCAGAGATCCGCCTTCGCTCCCGCCGCGATCCGGCCGAGGTCGGGGCGGCCGAGGACGTCCGCGGCGACGATCGTCGCGGCGTCGAAGGTAGCCGAGGCGTTCCCGGCGTTCGCATTGTGCTCGAGGACCTTCGTGATGACGGAGCACCAGCGGGTCGAGTGGAGCATCGACTGGGTCGTCGTGTCGGTACCGAGGGTGACCGGGACGCCGCGCTCGCGGTAGCGGTCGAAGGTCTCCATGACGATGCCGTTGCGGGCGAACACCCACGGGTTGTACGCGACCGAGGTGCCGGAGTCCGCGAGGAGCCCGATGTCGTCACCGGCGTAGTTCGTCCAGCTCGACCCGGTGACGAAGAGGCCGTGGCCGATGATCGCGCGCTCGCCGAGGTACCCGATGTCCGCGAGCCACTCGATCGGGGTGCGGCCGTGGCGGCGGGTCATCTCGAGGAACTCGTTCATCGACTGGGCGGCGTGGGTCTGGAGCATGAGGCCGTGGGCGTCGGCGACCGCGCGGGACTCGCGGAAGAGCTCTTCCGTCACCGTGTCGACCTGCGACGGGTTGAGGAAACCGGTGACGAGCGCGGAGTTGTCCGCGTTCACGTGGTCGAGCGCGAAGGACACCGCCTGTTCGAACGCGGCCGCGCCGCCGTCGCCGGAGAAGTCGTACTCGACCGTGCGGCCGTTGTCCGTGTACCAGGGGCCGGTGCGGTAGGACTGGGAGACGTAGGCACGCATTCCCACCTCCTCGCAGAGCTCCGCGATGTACGCGGCCTCGTTGCCCATCTGCATGACGGTCGTCGTGCCGGTCCGGAGGTGTTCGGCCACGGAGACGCGCGCGCAGGTGTGGGCGTCGTCGATCGTGAGGGCCTTCGAGCGGGCGGGGAGGATCTCGAAGAGGTTGCTCGAGTAGAACGAGCGCTTGGGGAAGTCCTCGGCGACGTTCTTGTCGGCCGGCGATTCCTGCATGTGGGCGTGCATGGAGATGAAACCCGGCGCGATGATGTTCCGCGTCCGGACGACCTCGTCGGCGCCGAAGGTGTCACGCGCTCCGACGTGCACGATCTCGGTTCCTGCGACGACGACGGCCCCGTCCCGGAGGAGTCGGTGGCCGCCGTCCTGGAACGCGATGATCCACGGGGCCTGGTACTCGACGGTGCGGGCGGTGGTGGGAGTGGCGCGGGTGGCTGCGGTGTTGTCGATGGGAGTGGTGCCTGCAGGGGCGCTCATGGGGATGGGGAGTCCTTCCGGAAGACGCCGAGGCGCCCGGCCGGCGGGCACGGACGACGCCGTTCGTGGGACGTCGCCGTGGGCGTGCTTCGCACGGTGGCGTTCGGCGGGGATGGGTGTTCTCGCGGGGATGGGGCGTACGGTGCGGAGTGATGGGGATCACTCCGTGCATCATCCTAACGGTGTTTGCCCATCTCACGGCGTGCGCGCGGGTGGTGGGACGGGATCGGGTCGGGCGGGCGCCTCGGGGGAGGGCCACCTCGAGAGGGGCGCCGAGAGGCACGCCGGACGGAATGCGCCGGGCGGGAAGTGGCGCCGGGCGGGAAGTAGCACCGGACGGGAAGTGGCGCCGGGCGGCCGTGGCGATCCTCAGCCCTGCGGGTCGAGGACGTTCACGCCGAGTGCGGCGAGCGTGCCGAAGAGGACGCCCCACAGGATGATCGACACGACCTGCCAGGCGATGACGGCGTTCTTCGAGGCGCCGAACGACACCATCATTCCGGAGGTGATCTGGCTCGGGAGAAAGGCCTGACCGAGCAGGCTCACGCCGGCGACGCCGTAACGGTCGAAGAGTCGTGTGATCCGCGCACGACGGCGGGACGGTTCTTTCGGTTCGGACGAGGCGGTGAGCTTCGTGCGGGCGGCGTGGGCGCCGAGAACGACGAGAAGCATCGTGATGACGTTGCCGATGACGGCCGCGACCACGGCGATCACCGGCGAGATGCCCACGAGCACGCCGATCGCGGAGCCGAAGTACGACTCGACGAAGGGGATCGCGGAGATCGCGATGATGCCCACCCACTGGAGCCAGTCCGGGAGGGAGGCGGTGAAGGTGGCGAGCGACTCGAACATGGTGCTCCTCGTGTTCTGGGGGAGGTGGGTTGCGGCGTCGAGGCCGACGGTGCCGGGACTCCGGTGCCGGGGCTCCGGTGCCGGGACGGCGGCGAGGTGGCGGTGACGCATCTGGGCGAGGTGCGGGCGCCTCGGCGGGGGTGGTGCGAGGCGTTCGCTGCCCTGTCAGAGGCCTGTCAAGCGTGCCGTGGCCGTGGTGTTCCTCCTGCGGGGGCTGTGGTTCCCGGGTGCGCTCGTCGGCGTTTCCGTCATCGGGTTCGCGGTCTCGGTGATCTATGCGCGCACCGGGCGTGCGGGCGACCTCACCCGGGTGAATGCGTTGGAGCTCCACGATGAGCGGGACCGCGGTATCGCCGTCCATGCGTTCGCCGTGGTGGGGGTTGCGGCGCTCGTCGTGAACTTCGGTGGGATTCTCGTCATCGCTCTGACGGCGCAGTCGGGCGGTGTCGCACGCGTCCTCGCGGCCGAGGCCCTTGTTCTCTCGGCGGTGTGGTCGATCGCGAACTGGTACTACGCGCGTCGTATGTAGTGCATGGCGCAGGCGATGTGTGTCGTGGCGGATGAGCCGGGGATCGGAGTGTGCGGCGGCCGATCCAGCACGTCGGCCTGCCGGCAGTAGTGCGCTTCTCGGCTCGCAGCGCAAACCGCTGCCGGCGCGTGGCCGCTAGCGGAGCGTTTCTCTGATCCAGCACTTCGATCTGCGGGCACGGGCGTGATTTCGAGCCTTCAGCGCAAACCGCTGCCCGCATCGGGTTCTGGCCGTTCGCCGGAGAGGCCCGCGCAGCCTCGTTTCCGGGCGGAGAAGCGGGCCGAGGCCGTCGGAATCACTGACGCAGTTCTCTCGACGGTGATGTCGCAGGACATCGGTAACAGTTCTGCATCAGCACAGCGGTAACGAATCCAGCCCTCTGCGAGATGACAGTTGTCGCGGATGAGCGCTTTGCTCGGGGCAGGTCCGGGGGCTGTGAATCGCTTGGGTCGAATGGGGCAGGCGGGCAGGTTGCCGGCCCGGCGCGATTGGTCGGCGAGCTGCCTCCGAGTTCGTGTCCGTGCGTCCTGGGGCCATGGTCATAAGGGTCGTTCAGGGCCGGGGCTCGCCGGTGAATAGGCGTCCTCGGTGCCGGATCGTGTGGACAGAAAATACTTATCCACAATCTCGGTCAAATATGGCCCAAGGACTGTTCGTGTGACTCTTCGACCACTAGACTCGATTTACTTACTAATTCGATTGGGGGCGTCGAGCCTCTCTTCCCCACGCCGATCGCCGGGCAGTGCCCCCACGGTCTTCACGGATTCCCTCTCACTTCTTCCCTCCCCTTCGTTTCGTTTCGTTCTGCTCTCATGACCTGTTCCGAGGGAGGTATCGGTCATGGCCACCGAATCCGAGGACACCCCGCAGGAGCCCGACCGCGACGCGCCGCACCCGCCCGGTGACGTGAGCCGTGCCGGTGACGCAGGCAGCTCCGGCGGCACTGCACCTTCGCCCGCATCCTCGTCGGTGCCGACTCCGGCGCCGTTCACCGGGTTCCCCGACACCGCTGACGGTCGGCTCGAGGCATTCGATGCCTCCGGTCCGGCACGTCTGGCCGCGGTCGCCCAGGCCCAGCAGGCCGAAGCACACGCGTTCTACACCATGCTCGAGGCCGTCACCGGGTACGTGGTGTCCGAGGTCATCATCGAGACCACCGCCCACGACGAGGACGCGCTGGCGAACGCTGTCCCGCCGGCGTCGTTGCCGGAGTTCCTGCACGGCGAGTACGAGTCGATCGCAGCGACGGTGCGCCGGTGGGGTGTGGAGGTTCGGCAGCGGGAGGCCGAGATCGCTGCCGAACGAGCAGCGCTGGAGGCAGCTCTTGCGTGGGGCCGGGACCCGGGCAGTGAACCGGACGCGGATGCGTCCGCCGACGCGGCTGGAGCGGGCACCGACGCGGAGCATCGCGGCGAGGTGCGTCGGCGCGAGGAGCCCGGTAAGGCGGAGGGGATCGAGGGGCGGGTGCTGGTGCCGTTGCCTGCGCTTAAACCGACGAAGGCGCTCGGGGACTGGGTGAGTGAGCACCTCACCCCGGAGCACCTCGTGAATCTCTCGGCACTGTTGCGGAAGTCGGCGGCACAGGCGTTCGGGTTCTGCAAGGACGCCCTCACCGTCGTCCACGGACTGCCCGGGTTCTTCGCGCGGGCCAGAGCAGGGGAGTTCGGGATCGATCACGTCCGCACGGCCGCCCGGATCGCAGGCCGGGTCCCGGTGGCGTTGTTGTCGAAGGTCGACCGGTATTTGTCGACCCGGCGGGCTGATGTCACTCCGGAGACGTTCCGGAACACGCTGGGCAAGCTTGTTCGGGCCTTGGTGCCACCGGCGGTGCGGGACGCTCGTGCGTTCGAGGAACGTCGGGTGGATGTGGAGCATTACGGCAATGGCACCGCAGCGTTGATCCTCACCGGGCCGGCTTTGTTGATCGAGGCGTGCTATCGGCGAGTCGAAGCGCTCGCGCGGAGTGTGTTCTACCGTAAGCCTCTGCCGGGTCAGGGTGCCGGGGCTGGTGGAGCAGACGGCGCCGGGGTTGGTGGGGTTGCGGGTGAGCGGCTCGAGCTGATCGAGCATCGGAACATCGCGCAGCTCATGTTCGACATCCTGTCCTTGTCGCGTCCGCAGGTGACGACGCGGCGGATGCCGGCCACTCGGTACGGGTCCGAGACGACGGACCTGGCTACGGGTGAGGGGGCGGAGGAACTCGTCCTCGAGCTTCCGGATGCGGGGGATTATCTGCGGAATCAGGCGCAGGTGGTGGTGACGGTGCCGTACCTGTCCGTGTTCGGAAACCTCAACGGCAACGCGAATGGCAATGGCGACGAGCACGGTGCCGGGCACGGCGACGGCACCGGTCGCGGGAACGGCGCCCAATACGGTACCGGCGGCGGACACCTGCCGGGAACTTTCCCCGACGGGTCCCCGGTCCCCGCGGAAGTCGCCAGGACCCTCGCCGGTCACTCGAGAACCCTGGTCCGGGTGCTCACGGACCCGGCAACCGGTACCCCGATCGATGCGAGAGCGAAACGGTACGCGATTCCACCGGATGTGAGAGCCACGCTCATCCAGCAGTGGAGGTACTGCACCGCGCCGGGATGCACGAGGCAGGCTGCGAAATCGGAGATGGACCACATACGGGAGTACAACCACGAGAACCCTGATGCGGGTGGGTTGACCGTGCTCGAGAACCTGCACCCGCTGTGTAAACGTCATCATCAGGCGAAGACCGACAGGAGACTCCGCGTATTCAAGACCCCTGATGGGGGTGTGCGGTGGGTGCTGCCCTACGGGAACGAGGTGACGGTGTTTCCTCCGGGGGATCCGGTGGAAGTGATGCACGCGGAGCAGTTCCGAAGGATCGCCGAGGGGGACGGTGATGAGGATGGGGGAGAGGACGGTTCGGGATACGACGGTGGCGATGGCGGTCCTGGCCCCGGTGACGGTGGTCCGATCGTCGGGCCCGGTGTGGGTGTCGCGGGAACGTACGTCGACCGAGCCGGGAAGTCAGCACCCGTGTGGCACTCCGGCGAATTCGACGACGACCCGCCACCTTTCTGAGATCGGTGCCCCTCGTCGTACAGCCTCTTGAGACCCTGCAGACCCTGCAGACTCTCCAGGCCCTTCAGATCCGTCAGACCCGTCAGACCCTGCCGCCGGCAAACCGGGGGCACTCCCAACACATGTGTGACGAGCCCACTGAATGTGTGGCGAGTCATGATGAGGTGAAGACATGCGAAGAGCACTATGGGTGGCACGCAATTCCTCGGAGTCCACGTCGTCGAACGACTCCTCGATGCCGGATACGACGTCACGCTCAGCAATCGCGGGGTGACCGACCCCGGAGCGTTTCCGTATCTGAAGACGCTCGTGGGCGACCGGGACTCCGACATGGCGTGCCTCGCAGGAACGACATGGGACCTCGTCTACGACCTGTCCGGCCATGAGCCGAAGCACGTCGAAAAGGTGGCGCACCACGTCAACGACGATGCGAGATACGTCTTCGTCTCGACGATCAACGTGTACGCGGACACCTCCGGCCCTGATCCGATCACCGAGGAATCCTCTGCCTTCACCACCCCTGTCGACGAAGTCGACCCCGAGTCGATGGACGCCTACGGGAAGCTGAAGGCGCTGGCCGAAGCGGCGGTCAGAGCGCATTTCCCGCAGCACCACGTCGTGCGACCCGGAGTGATCTGCGGACCGGGCGACCCGAGCGATCGGGTGACGTACTGGGCCACCCGGTTCGCGCAGTCCGGTCCTCATATCGTGCCGGAGCCGCAGAGCGCTTCTCTCCAGTTCATCGACGTGAGGGATCTGGCCGAGTGGCTCGTCGCGTTGGGCTCGGATCCGGTCAGCGGAACCTACAACGCTGTCGCACCACGCACAACACTGTCCGAGTTCCTCACCGAGATCGAGCGGGTCAGCGGGAGTTCGGTGGAGCGCATTCCACTATCGGAATCGGCCATGAAGAATCACGGGGTCACGCACTGGGTACAGATCCCCATGTGGCTTCCGCCGTCGGACACGACGAAACGAGCCTTCTTCGATATCGATGCCGGTGCGGCGAGAGCGCGCGGGCTCGTGACGCGGACGCCGGCGGACACCATTCGAGCACTACTGGAATGGGCCGACGCGGAGCGCCTGAACGCAGCGCCACGCTATGGTTTGAGCTCGGACCGGGAAGACTCACTCATCGCTGCGCTCCGGAAAGAATGACCCGCTCCGGGACGAATGACGCGCGGAAGCCACACAGGCATGAGGAAAGGGACCAGCTCGATCGGTTCGCTCCGGGCGGCCCGAGGCGGTCCTGGCAACGCACCTAGCGGCGCTCAGGTCCCTTCCCGCTGGACATTCTCACGGATCCAGGCCGCGAGGTCCCGCTTCCCGATGCGTGCGTGCGGCCCCGGCAGGAGTGCGTCCGTGCCCATCGAGAACGGCAGTGTGAACACTCTGCCGCGTGCGCCCGAGGCGTCGTGGACGATCCTCGCGACCTGCGCCAGGTCGAGGACGTCGAGCCCCGCGACCTCGACGGCACCGGACTCGCCGGCGTCGATCGTGTCCGCGAGCAACCGTGCGGCGTCCACGGCCGCGAGTGGTTGCGAACGGAAATGCGGTACGGCGCCCAGCGGACCGAGCGACATTCGTGCCGTCATCGACCGCGCGAGCTCGAACCACTGCGTACTGCGGAACATGAGGAGCCGTCCCGGCGCAATCTGCTCCTCGTAGATCCTCTCCTGCACGGCTTTCCCCGCGTAGTACCCGATGCGTCGATGCGTCGCCGGATCCGCGGCCCCCACGATCGACACGCACACGAGGCGGACGTTCGGCACCTCGAGAACCTCCCGGGCCACGTGCTCCGCCGCCGTCGCGAAGAAGTCGATCGACGCGCCCTTGCTGAGCGTTTCCTTGTTGAGGCAGTCGACGACGACGTCCGAACCCGCGATCGCCTCGTGGAGCCCCTCGCCCGTGTACGCGTTGACACCGGTCGCCCGCGACGCGGGGACGACGACGTGCCCACGGGCGCGCAGCTCGGGCACGAGGTGCCCGCCGAACAACCCTGTCGCCCCGAGAACCGTGATCTGCATGCGCTGCTCCTTCGCCAGTGAGGTCTTCCTCGACGGTGACGTGCCTCGAACAGATTCTTCCGGGCCGGATCGTGAACAGGATGGGAATCGCCGGTGAGGACCCGGGACGACCCGCAGGTCCCGCACGCGGCGGCGGCTCACGCGACGGCGGCTCCGGAGCAGAGGGACGACAACCCGAGGGAACGACAACCCGAGGGAGTTACCACCCGCGGGAATTACAACCCGAGGTGCGCCGCCAGGTCCTCGCGCATCCGTCCGAGGCGGCGCCCGGCCGCCGAGAGCGCTGCGGCAACCTCCTCGGCATCCGCAAATCCGGCATCCCCGGGGCCGACGCCGGCCTCCGCAACCATGTCACCGAGAACGCTCACGCCTTCGACGGCCTCGAGATAGCACTTGAGCTTGGGTTCGGTGCCGGAGGGTCGGACGACGACGCGGTCACCGGTCTCGGTGAACAGCGCAATGCCCTCGGTCGGCGGGAGCAGGTCCGTGCCGCGGGCGAGGTCGACGACGCGCGTGACCGCGGCCCCACCGAGCTCGGCCGGGGGAGTCGTCCGCAACAGGTTCATCGTCGCCGGGATGAGCGTGAGGTCCTCGAGTCGGAACGTGAGCGGCGCCGTGGCGTACACCCCGTCCCGGGCGCGGATCCGCGTGAGCTCGTCGGCGATCGTGCGGCCCTCCGAGGCGAGTCGGCTCGCGAGAGCGCAGAAGAGCACCGCCGCACTGATGCCGTCCTTGTCCCGGACGACGGCCGGGTCGACGCTGTACCCGAGTGCCTCCTCGTACCCGAACACGATCCCCGGAGCACGGGTGATCCACTTGAAACCGGTGAGCGTCGGGGTGTGCGAAAGACCGTACGCCCGTGCCACCGCCGCAAGAGACCGCGAGGACACGATCGACGACGCGAGGACTCCGGCGGCGGGCGCCGCGGCACCGGCGACCGCTCCACCGGCCACCACTCCACCGGCCACCACTCCACCGGCCACCGCCGAGGCGATCGCCTCTCCCAGCAGCAGCCCGACCTCGTCGCCAGTGAGCTGGTACCACTCACCCTCCGGCCCGGCACCGCGCTCCGGCCCGGCACCGCGCTCCGGCCCGGCACCGCCCCGCGCGACCGGGATCGCCGCCGAGAACCGGTCGGCATCGGGGTCGTTCGCCACGACGAGATCGGCGTCGATCTCCCGCGCGAGGGCGTATGCGGCGTCGAGCGCGCCGTGTTCCTCGGGGTTCGGGAAGGCGACCGTGGGGAAATCGGGGTCCGGTTGCGCCTGGGAGTCGACGACGTGGACATCGGAGAACCCGGCGCGTTCGAGCGCAGCGACTGCGGTGGGGCCACCGACGCCGTGGAGGGACGTGAGGACGATCCGCAGGTCACCCGAGGCGCGCGCACCGAGGCGGTCGCCGAGCGCCTCGAGGGACTGGAGATAGGACTCCACGACCTCGGGCCCGAGAGTCTCCCATCCCTCGTCGGCGCGCGGAGTCGCGGCGACGGACGGGACGGCGGCGATCCGCTCGGCGATCATCGCGTCGAAGGGCGGCACGATCTGGGCGCCGGCGCCCTCGGCCGCCCGTGCAGGGTCCTCACCGAGCCGTTCGAGGACCGCCCGCTGCGGTGCCTCTCCGAGGTAGACCTTGTAGCCGTTGTCCTGCGGAGGGTTGTGGCTCGCGGTCACCATGACCGCGGCGTCGGCACCGAAGGCGAGGAGCGCGAACGCGGTGACCGGCGTCGGAAGGTGGGGCGGCAGGAGCATCGCGCGACCACCGGCCGCCGTGACGACCGCTGCCGTGTCCTTCGCGAAGTCGACGGAACCGTAGCGCGCATCGCACCCGATGACGACGGAGAACCCCCGGCCGACCGCCTCGTCGAGGAACGCCGAGAGTCCCGCCGCGGCACGGATGACGACCGCGCGGTTCATCCGGTTCGGGCCTGCGGCGATCGCCCCGCGCAGCCCGGCGGTGCCGAACTCGAGTTGCCCGGAGAACCGGTCCTCGAGTTCGTCCCGGGCGAGCGTGTCCCCGGTCTCCGCGCGCTCCAGGAGCTCCTGCAGTTCCGCCCGTGTGAGCGGGTCCGGATCGTCCGCGATCCAGTCGAGAACGGCCTGGACGTCGAGGCCCCGCCTGCTCGGGACGGTCATCGGGCGCCCTCCGCCATCCGCGCGACGATCCGAGCGAGGAGTTCGGAGATCCGGGGGCCGGCGGCGCGGCCGGCCTCGAGCACCTCGGCGTGGTCGAGGGGTTCGGCGGACACTCCGGCGGCGAGGTTGGTGACGAGCGAGATCCCGAGGATCTCCATCCCCATATGGCGGGCGGCGATGGCCTCGAGGGCTGTGGACATGCCGACGAGGTCGGCGCCGAGGACCCCCGCCATCCGCACCTCGGCCGGGGTCTCGTAGTGCGGCCCGCGGAACTGGGCGTACACGCCTTCGGCGAGTGTGGGATCGATCTCCTTCGCGAGCCCGCGGAGGCGGGCCGAGTACAGGTCCGTGAGGTCGACGAAGGTCGCGCCCTCGAGCGGTGAGGCCGCGGTGAGATTGATGTGGTCGGAGATGAGGACGGGAGTGCCCGGCCCCCACTCCGGATTCAGTCCGCCGCACCCGTTCGTGAGGACGACGGACGTGCAGCCCGCCTCGGCAGCGGTGCGGACGCCGTGCGCGACGGCCCGCACGCCCTTCCCCTCGTAGAAGTGGGTGCGGGCGCCGAGCACGAGGGCGTGCCTGTCGGTCCCCGTGATCCGGATCGTGCGGAGCGTGCCGGGGTGACCTGCGACGGCGGAGGCATGGAATCCGGGAACCTCGCTTGCCGGAATCTCATTCACCGTCTCACCGATGAGGTCGGCGGCCCCGCCCCACCCGGAGCCGAGGACGAGGGCGATGTCGTGGCGTTCGACACCCGCGGCAGTGTTGAGAACCGTGGCCGCGTCGGACGCCAGGGCGATAGGATCGGGGAGTTCCGAAGTCGTCATGATCCCGACAGTAATCCAAACCCGTGGAGGTGGGCACCGTATGCCGAGTTTGTCGATCCGGCCTTTTTCCGAGGGAGACGATCTGGCGCTCGGTGAGATCCTCCACGACGCGGCGACGCCCGCCGAACACGTCGCCCGCAACCTCTTCCGGCCCGACGGCGAACAGCCGCTCACCCGCGCCGTCGTCGCGACGATCGACAACACGGAGGTCGTCGTCGGAGCCGCCGCGATCGCCGAGTCCCCGGCGCATCCGCACCGTGCCTGGGTCCATGTCGAGGTCGCCACGGAGGACCGCCGCCGAGGCGTGGGCCGGGCCCTCCTCGACGCCGTCCGTGAGCGCGTGGCCGGCACCTCGCTCGAGGGGCTTCCGCTGCGGGCCCGGGTGAGCCCCGGCTCGGACGGCCAAGCGGCTGCCCGTGCGGCCGGATTCCACGACCTCTTCCGCACCCGTGTGGTCCGGGTGGAGCCCGGCACACTCGCCGGCCTCGGCGCCGGTCGCGAGGCCGATTTCACCGTCACCGCGACCGGCTCGGTCGTCCTCACCCAGCTCTTCGGCGAGTGGTACGCGGGCGTGAACCGGGTCGACCCGGCGGCGGAGATGTCCGTCGGTGCCGTGAACCGCCGCTTCCTCTCCGAACAGACCGGCGCGCACGGAGCGGCGATCCTGCGCCGCGACGGGGTACCCGCCGGCTTCGCGGTCTCCTACGCCGAGCCGTACACGGTGGACGAGGAGAGCGCTCCGTCCGAGGAGGACGAGTACCCGGCCACCGAACTCACCCTCGCCTCGCTCTTCGACGCCCGCCGCCCAGGCGCCGCCGGGGCCGGCGCGATCGACCGTGAGTCCCCGGAGTTCCAGAAGGCCCTCGGTGACGCCGCCGTTCTCCTCGCCTCGCTGTCCCTCGAGACGCCCGTCGTCGTCGAGGTCACGAGCGAGATGCCGGTCGTCACCGAACTCGTCGACGGTCTGCTCGAGTCCGGTCAGGCCTCGGTGCTGTACGAGTACGTGACGCTCGCACTCGACTGAACCCGCACCCGTCGAACCGGTCAGTCCCCGAACCGTTCAGTCCTCGAACCCCACCCACACGACAGCCTCCTCGAGCGGTTTGCGCTCGGAGACGACGGCGTTCGCGGGGAAGGTCTCGTCGGGGTATCCCATGGCGACCGCCATCTGGATGACCTCGTCGTCGGCGATGCCCGCGTGTTCCCGGACGACCGGTGACTGCATGATGCCCTGCGAGTTGATGACGCACCCGAGACCGCGTGACCACGCGGCATTCACGAGGGCGTTCGCGATCGCCCCGCAGTCGAACGGCGCGATGTCGTTGCCGGCGAGCTCCTTGTCGTACGTGATGATCACCGACACCGGCGCGTCGAACTGCCGGAATCCGCGCAGCACCCAGTCGAGGCGCCCCTCCTTGTCCTCGCGTGCGATGCCCATCGCCCCGAAGAGCTGTTTCGCGATCCCGACCTGACGCATGCGGTGCTCGCCCTCGTAGGCGTCGTGCGTGCGGAATTCGCGGGAGTGCGGGACGCCCGCGAGGTTGCGTTCGGTGTTCCCGGCGCGGATCCGATCGAGTACCTCACCGGTGATGACGTACAGGTGCCAGGGCTGGGTGTTCATCGACGAGGGCGCGCGCATCGCGAGCGATACGACCTCCTCGATGACCTCGCGGGGGACCGGGCGGTCCTGGTATCCGCGGATGCTCCGGCGTCCCACCACCACATCGTCGTAGTTCACGTGCGCTCCTCGTGATCGTTCCGGCCTCCACCTCGTCGTGGTGGCCACACTCGGCAGTCTCGCATGGGACAGTCTCGAATGTGAACGATCGTTCGGGAAGTTTTCAGTGCTGTCCCGAGGTGGTCCTCACCAGACGCAGTGTTCACCCGAGCCCTCGGCGCACCATCGCCGCGGTGAGCGCCTCCCGGACCGCGGTCAGTGCGGGGGAGTCGTCGCTGCCGCGCCGGAACGCGACGGACACCGTCCGGTGCGGATCACCGGGAAGACGCCCGAGGCGCCACGGGCTTCCGGCAGTGTCGCCGCCGGACGCTCCGCCGCCTGCGACGTTGTTCCCGGTTGCGTTCTCCCCGGCCTCGAGCGCGAGCGCCGGGACGAAGGCGACCGTCCGTGCGGCACTGCTCGCGAGGCGGAGGTGGAGCAGCATGTCCGAGGTCTCGAAGGTGACGCGGGGTTCGAATCCTGCGCGGTGGCACTCGGCGCGCGCCCAGGCGCGGGCGTGGGTGCCGAGGGGTTCCATGACCCAGTCGTGGTCGTCGAGTGCGGCGAGATCGGCCGGCCGGGTCCTGCCGTCCTCCTCGTCCGTCACCGGTCCCACCAGCCACAGACGGTCCGCGCCGATCGGTGAGATGACGGCGCCCGTGGCGCGGCGCCTCGGGCGGTCGGGGTACTCCTCCTGGAGGACGAGGTCGAAGTCGTGGGCGAGGAGGGCCGGAAGGGCCTCCTCGACCTCGAGGTGGCGGAACGACACCGTGAGGTCCGGGTGTGCGGTCCGGAGCGCGGCGAGCGCTTCGGGGACGATCGTGTGGGCGGCGGTCTGGAAGGTCGCAAGCCTCACGTGCCCGCGGACGGTGTCGCGGCCGGCGGCGATCTCCGCCTCGGCGCGGGCGAGGTGCTCGAGGATCGACTCGGTGTGCCGGACGAGGACGAGGGACTCCGGCGTGAGGCGGACCCCGCGGCCGACGGGTTCCGTGAGCCGGACGCCGGTCTCCCGTTCGAGGCGGCGCAGCTGGTGGGAGACGGTCGAGGGGTCGAGGGCGAGCGCCTCGGCTGCGGCGGCGAGGGTGCCGCGCAGGTGGACCTCGCGGAGGATGCGCAGACGGGTGAGGTCGTACACGGTGGAAACTCCTTCTCATGTCCGAAGTTCATGAGTACACATGGCAATGATGCTATGGATGCCGTGAATCCGTGCGCATACCGTGGCAGGAGCACCCCTCGGTGTCACCGACGGAGCATCCCCGGCTCCGCCCACGGCCCGGGCCGATCCCCGATCCACCCGGTCCGGGCCGTTCCCGTCCTCCGTTCCCCTGCCCCCCACCCGCCCGAAACCCAGGAGCCTCCATGACCGTTTCTGCGCCACCTGCCACCCTCCCCGTCGACTCCGATCGTCTGTGGTCCTCGCTCATGGCGCTCGCCCGGATCGGGGAGTACCCGGACGCGGCCACCGGGCTCATGGGCGTGAACCGGCAGGCACTCACCGACGAGGACGCGGCCGGGCGCCGGCTCCTCATCGGCTGGATGGAGGACGCCGGGCTCACGGTGACGATCGACGCGATGGGCAACGTGTTCGGCCGACGCGAGGGCACCGACCCGGACGCACTGCCGGTCGTCGCCGGCTCGCACATCGACTCGGTGGGGACGGCCGGAGCGTTCGACGGATGCCTCGGAGTCCTCGGCGCGCTCGAGGTCGTCCGGGCGATGAATGACGCCGGCGTGACGACACGCCGCCCGGTGATCGTCGCCTCGTGGACCGAGGAGGAAGGTGTCCGGTTCGGCACCGACATGCTCGGGTCCGCCGTCGCGACCGGGCGCATCCCGCTCGAGCAGGCGTACGACCTGCGCGACGGGGCCGGGCTGCGGTTCGGCGACGAACTCGCACGCATCGGCTTCCGCGGGGACGCCTCCGCGCACATCGAGGCGCCGCACGCCTACGTCGAGTGCCACATCGAACAGGGCCCGATCCTCGCCGCCGAAGGGCACCCCGTCGGCGTCGTCACCGGCGTCCAGGCGATCTCCTGGCAGCGCATCACCGTCCACGGCCGCGCCGCCCACGCCGGGACCACCCCGACGGAACTGCGGGTCGATGCCGGCCTCGCCGCAGCCCGCATCGTCGTCCACGTGCGGCAGATGGTCGACTCGGGGGAGTACGGGCAGTTGCGGGCGACCGTCGGGCACTTCCGCACCGAACCGAGCCTGCCGAACGTCGTCCCCGAGCTCGCCGAGATCACCGTCGACCTCCGAAATCCCGACGACGGGCTCATGGCCCGGGCCGAGGCGGACCTCGCCGCGTTCCTCGCACAACTGCAGACGGAGACCCCGGGGCTGCGCATCGAGACCGAACAGACCGCGAAGACCCCCGTCGTCCCCTTCGACGAGGACGTGCAGAACCACATCGAGAAGTCCGCGTACGAACTCGGGTTCACGACGATGCGGCTCATGTCGGGTGCCGGACACGACGCGCAGGAGATGGCGGCGATCGCGCCGTCCGCCATGGTCTTCGTGCGCGGACAGTACGACGGGATCAGCCACAATCCGCGCGAGTACTCGACGCCCGAGGACTGCGCCGCCGGCGTCCGCGTCCTCGCCGAGACGATCCTGGGACTTGCAGAATGAGCGGCATGAACAGCATGAGTGGCATGAACACCATGAGCGGCGCAGGAATCTCTCCCGGCACAGCTCGCCCGTGGGCCGTCAACGACCGGGACCGGACCTGGCGCTCGGCCGCGCCTGCGGGAACCGCGGAGCCCGGCCCCTCCGGAGAACCGACCGACGCCCCGCCCGCGCTCGCCTTCCACCGCACGATGCCCGGCTACGCCCGCAGCGCTCTCACTCCGGTGCCCGCCCTCGTGGACGCCTGGGGTGTGCGGCAGGTGCTCGTCAAGGACGAGTCGAACCGCATGGGGCTCCCGGCGTTCAAGATCCTCGGAGCGTCCTGGGGTGCCGCGTGTGCGCTCAGTGCCGCCGCCGGGGTGCCGCCGGTGTCCTCGCTCGCGGAGTTGCGGGCCCTCGCGGAGGGGCTGGGCGCCTCGGGCCGGGAGATCACCCTCGTCACCGCGACGGACGGCAACCACGGCCGGGCGCTCGCCCGGATGGCGAAGCTCCTCGGGGTGCGGGCGCGCATCGTGCTCGCCGGGGGCCTGCCGGCCTCCGTCGCCGAGGCGATCGCCGGCGAGGGTGCGACCGTCACCGATTCGGAGTCCACCTACGACGACGCCGTCGCGCAGGCCGCGGCGAGTTGCACCGGTCCCGACGATCTCCTCGTCCAGGACATGTCGTGGGACGGGTACGAGGACGTGCCGCGGGCGATCGTCGAGGGGTACTCGACGCTCTTCGCGGAGATCGACGAGCAACGCGGGGAGGACGGACAGGACGCGAAGGGTGATGATGCGACTGCAGAACGAGGGCGCTCGCTCGTCGTCGTGCCCGCCGGTGTCGGCTCGCTCCTCCAGGCCGGGGTGCAGCACTTCCGGTCCGCGCAGCGGTCCGATCTGCCGGTCCTCCTGTCCGCCGAGCCTGTCGGTGCGGCGTGTGTCGTCGCCTCGGTCGCGGCGGGGGAGCCGGTGAGCGCCTCGGCGACGGAGGCGACGACGATGGCAGGGCTCAACTGCGGCACGATCTCCGCCGCCGCCTGGCCGGTGATCCGGGCCGGGCTCGACGCCGCGATCGCGGTCACCGACGCGGAATCCGCTGCCGCCCAGCAGATCCTGCAGGACGCAGGAGTGCCAGCGGGACCGTGCGGGTCGGCGACCGCGGCGGCGGTGACGGCCGCGCTCGAGGTGCCCGGCGGCCGCGAGGTCCTCGGCCTCGACGCGGACGCGACGGTCGTCCTCGTGAGCACCGACGGGGTGTGACGGCGGGGAGTAGCCGCGAGTCCTGCCTACTTCCCCGTCCAGGTCATGTCCGTCTTGCCGAGGAACGCCTCGACGGCACCCGCGAAGTCCGCGCTGCCGTAGACCCGGGACACGACATCGGAGTCGTCGACCGGGTCGCCCGCGGCACGGGCGGCGATCCGGCGCAGGTTCTCCTTGATCGACCACTGCGTGAGCGGCGCCCCCGAGGCGAGGCGGTCGGTCCAGTACGCGGCCCGCTCGTCGAGGGCCTCGGCGGATTCCGCGACCTCGGTGAGGAATCCGCTCGTGAGCGCCTCCTCGGCCTTCACCGCACGGGCGGTGAGGAGCATCGAGGCGACCCGGGCCCGGCCGAGGACGCCGACGAGGCGCGCGAGAGTGCTCGCGGACAGCGTGTTCCCGAGCGTCCGGGCGATCGGCACGGAGAAGGAGGCGTTCGGTGCGGCGATCCGCACGTCCGCACACGCAGCGATCCCGAGTCCGCCGCCCACGCAGTGACCGTCGATGATGGCGAGGACGGGCTTCTGCGCGTTCTCGACGACCCCGAGGACCTCGTCGATCCGGGCCTCGTAGGCGACCCCGTCCTCCCCGGTGAACCCCCGGAACTGCGCGATGTCGGTCCCGGCGATGAACGCCCGGCCGCCGGCTCCGCGGAGGACGAGGACCCGGAGAGCCGGGTCGGCATCGAGAGTCCGGACCGCCTCGGCGAGGCCCGCGTACATCTCGAAGGTCATTGCGTTCCGGGCCTCGGGCCGGTTGAAGGTGACATGGAGCGCCGGCCCGTGGCGCTCGACGAGGAGGGGCGCCTCGGTGGCGTGAGGATCCGTCATGACTGCTGTCCTTCCTGTGTGTCGCCGTCCACCCGGGCGCCTGATACCTCCGCGAGCACTCGCTCCGTGTCCGCGCCCAGCGGGGGAGCCGGGTGGCTGCGGACGACCTCGGACCGGGAGAAGCGCATGGGGTTGCCGACCTGTTCGACGGTGCCGGCCGTCGGGTGCTCGGAGTTCCAGAAGAACCCGCGGGCGTGGAGGTGCTCGTCGGTGAAGACCTGGGAGTAGTCGTTGATGGGGGCGACGGGCACACCGACGCGTTCGAGTTCGGCGACGACGTCCGCGATCGTGTGTGCGGCGAAGCGCTCCTCGATGAGGGCGATGAGTTCCGGCCGGTTCTCCATGCGGAGAGGCGAGGTCGCGAACCGGGGGTCGCCCGCGAGGTCGGCGAGGTCGAACGCGCTGCAGAAGCGTTTCCACGTGGAGTCGGTGTTCGCGCCGATGGTGACGTACCCGTCTGCGGCGCGGACCGCCTGGTAGGGCGCGAGGGCCTGGTGGGCGGACCCGTTCGGCCTGCCGACGGCGCCGGTGGCGAACCAGCTGCCGACCTCCCACACGCCGAGCGACACCGCGGATTCGAAGAGGGAGACGTCGAGGTACTGGCCGAGGCCGGAGTCGCGACGTTCGTAGAGCGCGGCGAGGATCGCCATCGCGGTGTAGAGCGCGGTCGTGAGGTCGCAGATGGGGACGCCGACCTTCGCCGGGGGCGCGTCCGGGAACCCGGTGATGCTCATGAGGCCCGAGCGGGCCTGTGCCATGATGTCGAGCCCGGGCTGCGGGGCCAGGGGACCGTCCTGGCCCCAACCGGAGACCGAGGCGTACACGAGTGCTGGAAATTCCTCCCGGAGGTCCTCGTACCCGAGGCCCATCTTCCGCAGGGAACCCGGGCGGAGGTTCTCGACGAGGACGTCGGCGGACTTCAGGAGGGTGAGGAACGCGGCGCGGCCCGCGGGGGACTTGAGATCGAGCTCGATCGATTCCTTGTTGCGGTTCATCCGCATGAACGTGCTCGACTCGCCGGCGATGAACGGTGCGGAGGAGCGGACGGTGTCGCCGACGCCGGGGGTCTCGATCTTGATGACGCGGGCGCCGAGGTCGGCCAGTTGCGTCGTCGCGAAGGGACCGGCGATGAAGACGCCGATCTCGAGGACGGTGACGCCGTGGAGGGGTGGACGGGTTTTCTGTGGGGACTGAGAGGACTCCGGGGACACGCTTCACCTCGTTGTGTTGCAGGTCGTTGTGTTGCACTTCACTGTCGATTGTCTACAGTATGCGATGTGCGGTGCGTGTGCACGCAGAAATTCCACGCACACCGACCGAGTGAGGAGTGAACGTGGTGGCAGGGGAGGCAGCAGGGGAGAAGGACCCGATGCTCATCGAGAGCAGGAGTCTCGCCGAACTCGCAGCCGACCGGATCTCCGCACTCGTGTACCGGGGCGATCTCGCCCCGGGCTCCCGGCTCGTCGAGGAGGACCTGTGCAGGCGCCTCGGCGTTTCCCGGGCACCCGTCCGGGAGGCACTGCGCCTGCTCGAGGCGAACGGCCTCGTCGTGCGCCGTCCGCGCGCCGGGGTCACGGTGGCGCTGCTCGACCAGAACGACGTGTTCGAGATCCTCACGTTCCGCGCGAGCCTCGAGCACATGGCGGTCGACCACCTGTACCGCTGGGTCGGTGTCGGGAACGCGGACACGACCGAACTCGATGCGGCGCTCGCCGGACTCGGCGAGGCGTTCGGGACGGAGGACGACTTCGAACGTCTCGAGGCCAGTCACCGGTTCCACACCGCACTCGTCGCGCTCTGCGGCAACAGTCGCCTCATCGGCAGTTATGCGGGTCTCACGACCCAGGTGAAGGTGTGCATGACGATGAACCTCCGGCAGCGGGAGTCGATCGAGACCCCCGCGGACAACGTCGCACGGCATCGACTGCTGCGCGACGAGGTGCTCTCGGGCGACGTGGCCCGGGCGCACGCCGCGTTCGATGCGCACGGACACGACAGCTTCGCTTTCCCCCTCATCCACGCGCTGCCCGGCAGTACGCCGGCGGCGACGCGGTGGTTGGAGTCCCTCACACCCCGGGAGGACTGACCGCCCGCACGTGGGTACCCGCGGTTCGACGACGAACCGGATTCAACGACGAATCAGGAGTTCCCCATGGCCGATTGGCTCACCGTTCTGCACACCCTCATCACGGTGGTGGGTGTCATCGTGCTCATCGTCGGGGTGAAACTCGACCCGCTCTTCGCGCTCGTCATCGGCACCGTCTACCTCGGCCTCGCCACCGGTCAGGGGGCCGAGGGGACGGTCGAGATCATCACGACCGGGTTCGGGTCGATCATGGCGGAGATCGGCCTGCTCATCGTGCTCGGGGTACTCCTCGGGGCGATCCTCTTCCGGCTCGGGGCGATCGACGGACTCGTCGAGGTGCTCATGAAGGTCTCCGGGAGATGCTTCGCCCCCTACGCCCTCGGCGCGACGACCGGGACCGTTCTCCAGTCGATCTTCTCCGACGTCATCTTCGTCATCACGGCGCCGGTCGGCCGGTCGGTGGCGCGGCGCCTCGGGAAAGCGGGGATCGGCATCGTGTCGGCGTCGCTGAGCGCCGGCATCCTCTTCGGGCTCACGATGATGATCCCGAGTGTCGGATCGCTCGCCCTCAGCTCGCTCGTCGGGGTACCGATCCCACGGTTCCTCCTCTTCGGCACTGCGGTCGCCGTCGTCGGGATCGTCCTCACGATCCTCGTGATGAAACTCCTCTTCCTGCGGTTCGGGATGTGGGACACCGCGACGGACGAGGACCACACCGCGGATGCGCTCGACGAGCCGGCACCGGACGACGAGGGGGTGCGCCGGCTGCCGTTGTGGCTCACGATCACGCCCGTGTTCCTCGCGCTCGTCCTCATCGCGGGGGAGTCGGTGCTCACGAACATCGGGGTCGACATCCCCGTCATGTCGTTCCTCGGCAGTCCGACGGTGGCGATGTTCCTCGCCACGTTCCTCGCCTTCGTGCTCCTGCGGATCTCCCGGGACCAGGACTGCGTGAAACAGTCGATGAAGAGCGGGTTCACCGCGAGCGGGGAGATCCTCGCGCTCACCGGCCTCGGCGGATCGCTCGCGGAGATGGTGAAGTCGATCGGCCTCGGGGACATCCTCGGCGGGATGTTCTCCGAGGACGCGGCCTCACCCATCCTTCTCGCGTGGGTGCTCGCGGTCGTCCTCCACATCGCGATCGGCTCCGTGTCCGTCGCCTCGATCACCGCCGCCGGCTTCCTCGCCCCGGTCGCCGCGTCCACGGGCGTGGACCCCGTGCTCATCGCGCTCTCCGCCGCTGCCGGATCGCTCTTCTTCATGACGGTGCACAGCAACTTCTTCTGGATGACGAAGACGATGCTCGGACAGACGACGAAGGGCGCCGTGAAGTCCGTGAGCATCACGACGAGCGTCGGCAGCCTCATCGGCCTGGGGCTCGTGTTCGTGCTCTCGTGGTTCCTGTGAGGTGTGACGAGCCGCCTTCACCCGTACCGGAGCGCACCACGGGCCTCACCCGTCGCGGCGATCTCCATCTCGTAGGGCACGAACGGGGACAACAACACCGGGGAGTGGCGTGCACGCAGCTCGACGGAGACGCTCATACCGTCGTCGGTCCTCGTGCGGAGGTCGAGATCGGTGAAGGACTCCGCGGCGTCCACCGCGTCGAGGTAGGCCCCGGCGCCGTCCTCGACGATCTCATCGGTGAGGAGGATGCCGGGGATCGGGCTGTCCGCGGGGACGAAGGAGTTCGTCGCCGCGAGTGCCGCGGAGTCGGCGAGTGATCTCAGGCGGTTCTGTGCGAGAGCGATGTCCGTGATCGTCACCGCGAGGAACACGAGCATGAGCGCGATCGTCGTGAAGCCGATCCCGAGGGGCAGGACGGATCCCTCGTCGCTGCGGGACGGGCGCCGCGCTGCAATGATCGCCCTCCTCATCTCTGTGCCCTCCCGACGTGCGGGGACACGACATCGCTGTGGGAGCCGCGCACCGTGACATGGGGTGCCGAGTCCGCACCGAACAACAGGGGTGTGCCCGGAACGGGGATCCGGGCCTCGACGGTCGCCGTCACGTAGGTGCCGGCGGCGCGACAGTCCGCAGAACAGTCGAGGTCGATCGACCAGTGGACCTCCTCGAGCCCGAAGTCCTCGAAGTGCATGCGGGTCATGAGATCCGCCCGCACCTCGGCGGAATCCGGGTAGCGGGCCGCGGCGCGGGCGGCGTTCACCGCCGCCGCGTGTGTGGCGAAGGACCCGCCCTGGATCTGGGCGAGTGCGACGACGAGGTACACGACGGGCACGAGGAGGACGACCGTGACGAACACGAACTCGACCGTGCCGGATCCGCGGTCGGGCGCGGACAGGAACCGTGCGAGGGCCCGTCGGTACGACGCGAGCACGCTCATCCCGACACGTCCTCGGCGACGACCCGCCCCCGGAGTTCCCATGTGCCCACGGAGCCGAGCAGGCCGAGCACGGGGATCGGTGCGTCGACGGACACGGTGACGACCCGGACACCGTCCATCCGTGACTCCACTGCGCTCACGTCACGGGCGTAGGACTCGCCGATCGCCGCGGTGATGACCTCGCGCGTGTGGTCGACTCCGTCGGCGGGGGAGCGGTCGAGAGTTCCGCCCAGGCGCGCGCCGGCGATCGCCGCATCGATGACGGTGTTCCGCACGTGGAGGGCGAGTCCGAACTGCAGCACGCCCGCGAACACGAGCGAGAGCAGGCCGGCGATGAGCGCGAACTCCGCGACCGTCGAACCACGGTCACGCCGCCTGTGCCGGTCCGGGAGCCGGGTGCGGAATCCCCGCCGGCGCACCTGCGCACTCATTGCTTCGCGCGGACGCTGTTCATCGAGTCCGAGAACATATCCGTGAGCGCGTCCCCGGCGAGGGTCCAGAGGACCACGACGAGGCCGGCGGACATCATCGTGATGAGCACCCACCCGGGCACATCGCCGCGGTCCGAACGCAGGGTCCGGGCGCCTCGGCGGGGCTTCGCGAACGATGCGGCGCGGGAGAACGGGGACACGAGGAGGAGCGGGACGAGGGCGAGAGCGAGGCGGAACTTCGAGGCGAAACGGGTGAACATGACGGGATTCCTCTCGGTGATGTGCAGTCGGATGCTGAAGAGTCGGACGGGTGGACGTCGGCAACAGGAACGGTCAGGGCGAGATCTCGAGGACGGTGAGGGACGGGTACACCGCGAAGAGCACCGTGATGGGGAGGACGAAGGCGACGACGGGGACGAGCATCCCGACCTCCTTGCGACCGCTCATCTCCATGAGCCGCCGTTTGCTGTCGTCCCGGACGTCGGAGGCCTGGGCACGGAGGACCTCGGCGAGCGGCGTGCCACGGGAGATCGCGACCGCGACCCCGTCGACGAACTGCACGATGCTGCGGATCCCGGTCCGGCGGCCGACGTTGTCGAGTGCCTCGACGAGAGGGACCCCGGTCCGCGCCTCGGCGAGCGCGATCCCGAGTTCGTCGCTGAGCGCTCCCGACGTCGTGCGGCAGACCCGTTCGAGCGCGTCGACGGTGCCCTCACCCGCGGTGATGGAGAGCGCGAGCAGTTCGGCGACGGTCGGGAACTCCGCGAGGATCCGTTCCTCCCGGCGGCGGATCCGGGCCGACAACGCCCAGTCGTTGTACAGGTGCCCGCTCACGCCACCGAGAACGATGAGGAGGACCAGCAGGACCGGGTTGAATCCCCGGGAGATCCCGGACGCGGTCCCGAACAGCGCCCCCGCGACGACGCCGCACGAGATCCACAGGATCTGACCGGCGCGGAACCGTTCGACGGTCTCCGCCCCGCCCGAGCGGGCGATCCGACCGACGAGCCCGGCATCCGTCGTGAGGCGGGCAGCCAGCCACGATCCCCAGGTGCCGAGCGTGGAAGCGAGGATTCCCCGCACACCGCCGTCGGTCGGTTCCGCCGGAACGAACCGCGCGGCGATCTGCGGTTGGTCGCGCAGGTACGGAGCGATCCGGTCGGCGAGCGTCGGCCGCCGGAACACGGGCAGGCGGGAGACGGTGAAGGCGAGCGAGAGCCCGATGGACAGACCGAGGAGCACGACGAGCGCCGGATTCATCGCAGCACCCGTGGTTCGGCGGGAAGCCGGCCGATGCGTTTCATCACCGCATACGCGACGACGGAGACGACAAGACCCACGAGGAGGAGCGAGGCTCCCTGCGCGGTGTTGTACGCGGCCGCGGTCTCCGGACGGGTCGACAGCAGTGCGAGCACGATCCACGGTGCCGCGACCGCGAGTCGCGCTCCCGTCACCGTCCAGCTCTGCCGCGCCCGGAGCTCCGACCGGGTCCGTGCGTCCTCCCGCAGGAACGTGCTGAGGGTGCCGAGCATCGTCCCGAGGTCCGTGCCGCCGACCTCCCGGGTGACGACGAGCGCGGCGACGATCCGGTCGGCGACGGGGTCGGCACAGGCGGCCTTGAACCGTTCGAGGGACATCCGGAAGCTGCCGGTGGCGCGGTACTCGGCGGCGAAGACGGCGAACAGCGGTCGCAGGGTCTCCGGGCCGCGGACGGCGAGACCGCCGATCGCCTCGGGCAGGGACATACCGGCACGCACCCCCGAACCGAGGTGGTCGATCGCCTCCGGCCACAGCGCCCGCCGTTCGACCTGCCGGGACAGGGCCCGGTGCCGGACGTACACCGGAGGTGCAGTGGCGGCGATGAGTGCGAAACACGCGCTGATGACGGGACTCGAGGTGAAGAAGTACCCGAGGAGGAGGACGAGCGCCCCGACTCCGAGGGACACGAGGACGAGGTGGTGCGGGCGCATCCGCGGCAGGCCCGCGGTCGTGAGCATGTCCGCCGTGTCGACGACCCAGCGCGCCGGTTGCCTGCGGCGGGGTGGGTCGTTCCACGCCGACCACCATACGAGGAACAGGCCGAGTCCGATGCCGAGCCCGCACAGGGCACCGGCGAGCGAGGTGCTCATGCGGCCTCGAGGATCGCGTGGATGTCGTGCCCGGCCGCGGCGAACCGGTCGGCGAGGTGACTGAAACCGGTCCCGCGCACGAGGCGCCCCTCGGCGTTCGAGTGGAAGACGGTCTCGAGTTCCACCACTCCGGCCTCGATGCCGCCGGGCACGGCGACGATCTCCTCCACCCGCCGGGCGCCCCCGGAGTCGCGGCGCATGTGGACGACGAGGTCGACGCAACCGGCGACGGTCGGGGTGACGAACGCCGAACCGATGTTCGGGCCGGCGAGGAGGGGGAGGGTACAGAGTTTCGTCACGGCGGCGCGGGCGGAGTTCGCATGGATGCTGCCCATCGAGGGCAGGCCGGAATTCATCGCGACGAGGAGATCGAAGCACTCGGCTTCCCGGACCTCGCCGATGATGAGGCGGTCCGGGCGCATCCGGAGCGCCTCCTTCACGAGCTGGCGCAGCGTCACCTGCCCGGTGCCCTCGAGGGAGGGCTGACGGCACTGCATCGCCACCCAGTCGCGGCTGCTCACGGAGAGCTCGAACACCTCCTCGCACGTGATGACCCGTTCCCGGGCCGGCAGTTCACCGGTGAGCGCTCCGAGCATCGTCGTCTTTCCCGCCTGCGTCGCACCGCTCACGAGGACGTTGGCGCCGGCGATCACGGCGGCGTGGAGGAAGTGCGCGGCCGTCGGCGGCAGCGTTCCGTTCGCGACGAGGTCCCGCAGGCCGCGGGTGCGGGTGATGAACTTCCGGATGTTCACGGACGGATGCCGGCGCGTGATGTCGGGCAGGACGACGTGGAGCCGGGATCCGTCCGGCAGCATCGCGTCGACGAAGGGGGACGACAGATCGACCCTCCTGCCGGACGACCGGAGCATCCGCTCGATGAGATCGGCCACCTCGGCCTCGGTGAACGCCGTCGTCGTGAGTTCACTGACGCCCCGGCGGCTGATGAACACCTCGTGCGGACCGTTGAGCCAGATCTCCTCGACATCGGGATCGTCGAGGTACCGCTGCAGCGCACCGAATCCGGAGACCTCGTCGAGGATCCGATGAAGAAGACCATCGGGATCGGCGAGGAGGGGGAGGGACCCGGAGAGGGTGCGCTCGTCGTAGGCCGCGATCACCTCGGCGATGAGATCGCGGGTGACGGCGGGTTCGGTGCGCGGATCGATGCCCCGTGTACGAATAGCGTCCTTGACCTCGGTGGTGACGATCGTGGCTGCGTCCACGGAGAACTCCTGTCGATCCTGTGAAAACCTGCGAAAACCTCGGGTGAAACGTGGTCCCAAAGTAGCCTTCACGTGATGTGTGACACAGATGGAATTAGAAAATTGTGGACAACTGCGGGCAACCGTGTCCGTTTCGTGACCGAGTGTGCGGACCGGTTCGATTTGTGTGACTGATCGTCGAACGGGCGCCGAGGGTGCGCGAGCCTGCGGGTTTTCACCCACTTCGGTGCGTTGCTGTCGCGTGGAAACCATCCGGGATTCGGCAGAAGACCCAGGCTCACGTCCGTACGTCACCATTTCGTTATACGACCGGCGCAAACATTGGGTGAGAGCACGCAATTTCAGGTCACACGATGTCGCCAGAATCACCAGGACTCCCCTCGACGAACCGCCCGAGTACCCGGCGCACCCCACGCCGTCCAAGGAGATCCCCACCATGACCCAGACCGCACCCTCGGCCGGCCACGTGCCGGACGGCAGCAGCCCGGGCACCCGCATCATCGACACCGAGGAAATGCCCAAGGGCGCCGTCAAGGCCGTCTTCGCGAGCGCCTTCGGCAACCTCATGGAGGCGTACGACAACCTCGCCTACGGTTACCTCGCCGTCTACATCGGTCTGAACTTCTACCCCTCGGACGACCCGGCGACGTCCCTCCTCGCCTCCTTCGCGACCTTCGCGGTCGGCTTCATCGCCCGCCCGATCGGCACGATGATCTTCGGCCACATCGGCGACCGGTACGGACGCAAGGCCGCGCTCCTCATCTCCGTCGTCGGCATGGCGATCGTCACCACGTTGATCGGTCTGCTCCCGACGTACCACTCGATCGGCATGCTCGCCGCCGTCCTCCTCGTCTTCCTGCGGCTGTGCCAGGGTGCGGCGATGGCCGGCGAATGGGCGGGCTCCGCCTCCCTCCTCGTCGAGTACGCACCCAAGAGCAAGCGCGGCTTCTTCGGCTCGTGGAACCAGGTGTCCACCGCCGGCGGCTACGTCCTCGCCTCCGGCGTCGTCACCACCGTCACCTTCGTCTTCGACGCCGATCAGATGGCCGCCTTCGGATGGCGCATCCCGTTCCTCATCGGTGCCCTCACCGGCCTCGCCGCGATCGTGCTCCGCTGGGGCATGGAGGACACCCCCGCCTACCGCGCGGAGGAGGAGGCCGGCCACACCGTCAAGGCCCCGCTCGTCGTCGCCTTCACCCAGCAGTGGCGCGCGATGCTCCGCGGATTCGGCTTCACCGTCGTGTGGACCGTCGCCTACTTCTTCTTCCTCACCTACCTGCCGACCTTCCTCGTCGAGGTCGTCGGTGCCGACGAACGCTTCACCCGCAGCTCGAACCTCGCTGTCCTCGTGTTCTTCACGATCCTCATCGCGCCGATGGGCTGGCTCTCCGACCGGATCGGCCGTAAACCTCTCCTCCTCATCGGGTCCGGCGGGTTCGTGTTCCTCAGCTTCCCCGTCCTCTTCATGCTCACGACGAACAACGCGGTCCTCATCGTCCTCGGCCAGGTGATCATCGCCCTCATCCTCGCGGCGTTCTCCGGCGCCGGTATCGCGGCCCTGTCCGAGCAGTTCCCGACGAACGTCCGCTACTCGGCCCTCGGCATCGGCTACAACTTCGCCGTCATGGCCTTCGGCGGCACCGCCCCCATGGTCGGCACCGCGATCGTGAACGCCACCGGCGTCCCGGTCCTCACCGCGCTCCTGCCGACGGTCGCCGGCATCGTCACCTTCCTCGTCATCCTCTTCATGAAGGAGACGTACAAGGACGAGCTGCGCTGACGCGCACTCCTCCTTCCCCCTCCCGCCGCCGAG
>NZ_BAAANO010000005.1:285585-322432 GCF_039529845.1 Brevibacterium samyangense
CGGCGGTTCCCACCTCCGCAGCCCGTCGGCTGCCACCCAGGTACCCGCTCGAAAGGTTCCCCACCATGTCACGCGCCTGCATCACCTTCGACTTCGACGCGATCTCCCTGTGGATCGTCCGCGGAATGACGACCCCCGGTCCGGTGTCCCGCGGTGAGTTCGGCGCGTATGCGATCCCGCGCATCCTGAAAGCCCTCGGCGACCGGGACATCACCGGGACCTTCTTCATCCCCGGCCACACGGTGGAGACCTACCCGGAGGAATCGCGGATGATCCGTGACGCCGGGCACGAGATCGCCCTCCACGGGTATGCGCACGAACTCGTGTCGAACCAGACCCCGGAGGAGGAGGCCGCGAGCGTCGACCGGGCGATCGAGGTCTTCGACCGGGTCCTCGGCGTGCAGGCGATCGGCCTGCGCACCCCCGCCTGGGACTACACGGATGCGACGATCGGCATCATCGAGGACCGCGGCCTGCTCTACGACTCGAGCCTCATGGGCCAGGACTACCGCCCGTACTGGGTGCGCAAGGGGGACGTCGTCCACCCCGACCGCGCGACCGAGTTCGGGGAACGCACCGGCATCGTCGAGATCCCGGTGACGTGGACCCTCGACGACTACCCGCAGGTCGAGTACCTCAAGACCGCCACCTCCGTCATGCCCGGACCGAAGACCGCGAAGGAGATGTTCGACAGCTTCCACGACGACTTCGTATACATGCAGCGGATCGACCCCGAGGGCATCCACATGGTGACGATGCACCCGCAGGTCACCGGTCGCGGGCAGCGCATGCTCCACTTCGAGGACTACCTCGACCGGCTCATCGCAGACGGCGCCGAGTTCGTCACCTGCGAGCAGATCGCGCGTGACTTCGTGGCGGAGCAGAGTGCTGCAGAGCAGGCCACTGCGCAGACTGGTGGGGTGACCCCGGCATGAGTGACCCGGTCGCCGTCATCACCGGGTGCGCAGGAGGGATCGGCACCGCGCTCGTTGCCCGGTTCGTGCGCGAGGGCCGGTACGTCATCGGCGTCGATGTCGCCGCCCCCGAGGACGTCGCCGCGCTCCCGGCCGAGCAGCAGCCCGGCACCTATGTGCAGGCCGATGTGAGCACCCCCGCCGGCTGGGAGACGGTCACCGCCGCGATCGAGGCCCACGGCGCCGGACTCACGACCCTCGTGAACTGCGCGGGGATCGGTGGCCGCCAGAACCTCCTCGACACGACACTCGAACAGTGGGACGCCGTCCTCGGGGTCAACCTCACCGGGACGTGGCTCGGGATGAAGACCTGCCACCCGTACCTCGCCGCCGTCGGTGGTGGCGCCGCGCGTGACGGGGCTCCGGGCGCCTCGATCGTGAACTTCGGGTCGATCTACGGACAGCTCCCGCCGCCTGTCGAGGGCAACACCCCGAGCAGCCCCGCCTACCAGGCCTCGAAGGCCGGGATCATGGCGCTGTCGAAGACCGCCGCGAGCGAATGGGCCGCCGACGGGATCCGCGTGAACGCCGTCGCCCCCGGGCTGTTCCGCACCCACCTCACCGGCACCCTCGACCCCGAGGCGTACGCCTCCCGCCTGCGCCCGATCGCGATGCGCCGCGACGGCGACGTGAACGAACTCGCCAATGTCGTGTACTTCCTCACGACCGACGAGGCCTCCTACGTCACCGGGACGACCGTGAACGTGGACGGAGGTTTCCCGCTGTGGCTGTGAGTGGAACCACCATCGCCGTCATCGGTTCGAACGGGGCGATCGGCGCCGCCGTCGTCGAGGACCTCCTCGCGAACGGCGTGCAGGTCCTCGGTTTCGACCGGGGCGACACCCCGCGGGATTCCCGCATCGTCCACCACGCTCTCGACTTCGCGGATCTCGACGCCGGCACCGCGGCGTTCCGCGCCGTCGTCGAGGACCATCGGGACACGCTCTCGGGGCTCGTCATCGCCTCGGGCCTGTACCCCGCCCGGCACATGGCGGACGAGACCCCGCAGACCCTCGCCGACCTCCTCCTCGTGAACACCGTCGCCCCGGCGGTCCTCGTCGAGGCGTACGTCGCGGGGATCCTCGGAACCGCCTCGGCTGCGCCGCGGCCGCAGTCGATCGTCGTGACCTCCTCGCTCGCGGCCCGGAAGGCGCGGATCGGTTCGGGTGCGTATTCGGCCTCGAAGACCGCGCTCGAGAGGCTCATGACGACGACCGCACTCGAGCACCTCGGCACCGGGATCCGCATCAACTGCGTCCAACCCGGGTACGTCTCGAGCCGCTCGGAGATCAACCCGATCCCGGCGGACTACGAGGAGATGATCGCCCGCCGCAGCGGCGGGCTCGTCGTCCCCGCGGACCTCGTCGGAATCTACCGCTGGCTGCTCTCGGACGCCTCGGCACTCGTGAACGGCGAGTGCCTCGCGATCGACGGCGGCCTCCACATCGGCCGGACCGACGACAGTGCCTGGGTGGACGACGGGCACCGCTGAAGGACGATCGGGATCGGCGCGGCCGGTTCGGCGAGGACAGTGAGAGGGATCCGATGACGGAGGCGAGTAGCGTGACGGTCATGCACAGGCCCACCCCACCGCGCCCGATCGACACCGCCCGTCGGGGCACGAGCGTGCGGTTCACCGCCACGCTGCGGGCGGGCGCACTCGTCGTGCCCGGGCGGTTCGACACGCCCCTCGGTGCCGATCTCGATGCGGTGCTCCGTTCCTTCCTCGCCTCCGGACTGCCGCACCTCGGCTTCTACCTCGTGCGCGGGCGGGCACGTTCCCGCGTCCGGGTCTCCCGCGCATCCGGTTCCCGCGACACGTGCACGGTGGAGGTCACCGCCCGTCAGGAGTTCCACGGACTGTCCGTCCAGGAGCACCGGGTCGCGAGCCTCGTCGCGTGCGGCCTCAGCAACCCGGAGATCGGCGAGGCGCTCGCGTGCTCCCGGCGTACCGTCGATCGGCACGTGAGCAATGCGCTCGCCCGCCTCGGCCTGCAGAGCCGGTCCCAGATCTCCACGCTCGTCGCCCTCGGCGAGGGGTGGGTCGCACCCCTGCCGTGGATCCCGCACCTGTCCGGGATGCTCCCCGTCCTCGCGGCGCTCACCGGGCAGGACACCGGGGCCGAGGCGGTGCCGGGACCCTGGGGCGCCTCGGCTCCGGTGGCCGGCCCGACGGCGCCTGTCCTCCGGATCGGATCCCTCGTCCCGGCGGGGGAGGAGCGCAAGCTCGACGCCGTCGCGATGGCCCGTGGGGAGGACCTCGCGGCAGCCACGGATCTGCGCGAACGACCGGGGGAGACCCGGGTGGAGATCACCCGCGTACGCGCGACCGCCGCCGATGCGCCCCGCGCTCTCGCCGAACTCGCCGCCTCCGGGTGCCATGCCGTCGTCCTCGGGAACTTCCCACCACCGGTCGCCGTCGACCTCCTGCGGGGGACGAAGGACCTCGGGATCCCCGTGCTTCACTCGATGGTCGATCGGCGCCTCGCGGAGTTCGTCGGACCCACCCGCGGCTACGACCACATCTTCCAGATGTGCTCGGACGAGACCGTGTACGTCCGTGCATTCGCGACCTTCGTCCGGGAGGTCGTCGCGGAGAACGGTGCACGGCCCGCGTCCATCGCTCTCCTCGTGCGTCGCGACGAGTCCGCGGAGGCGAAGCAGGTTCTCACCGGGTTGCTCGACCTCGCGGACGGCCACCGGGTCCACGTCATCGAGTACGACGACGGGGTCAACTGGGCCGGCGTCGCCCTCGAACTCCAACAGCTCGCGCCGGATGCCGTCTACATGGGTGTCTACACGGAGACCGCGCTCGTGTCCCTCCTGCAGTACCTGCGCGGAGCGGACGTCACGAGTCACTACTACTGCGTGTGGGTGCCCGGCATCCCCGGGTTCACCCGGCGCAACGCCGCACTCAGTGAGGGGCTCGTGTGGACGACCCTCGTGGGCAACACCGAGAACTGGCTGGGGACCCGGTTCCGGCGGTTGTTCGAGGAGCGGTTCGGGGAGGACCCCGGGATCGGCAGTGCCGCCGTCCACTACGACATGGTGAAACTCCTCGAACGCGCGTGGCAGCAGGTCGGCGGGTCCGCCGTGCCCGAGGACCTCACCGCCGGCCTGCAGACCGTCCAGTACCAGGGCGTCACCGGATCCTTCCACTTCGACGGCGGGCGCCGGCGGGCGCTCTGCTATCCCTTCGACACCGACGACCCGACGATCGGTCAGCCATACCTCACGTTCCGGATCCGGGACGGGAAGTCCGAGGAGATCGGCCGCACGCGGGGTTGAGGGCGTCCTCGGCCGTAAACACGAGGAAATCCGGTAGAAGCGGCTCTTGAGAACCGTCCCTACCGGATTTCCTCGTGTGTGAGCAGTGCGGCGGGTCGGAGAAAACCGAAACTCGTCCGTAACCGGTGCCGAATACCTTGTACGGTGTCTGTGATGGCGATCACCCCTCGCCGTAGCACCTGTCGTCAACCCGTTCCCCGCTGACAGATCGACCGCACCGGCCCATCCCCAGGAACCTCCCGCTGTACCCGGCCCGTGCGGTGACCGACACCCAGGATCCCCGAACCGAAAGGTTCGCCCGTGACTCCCCTCCACCCGCCCCGTCCCTCCTCCCCGAAAGAGTCCCTCATGAAGAAGACACGCAGCCTCCTCGCAGGACTGTCACTCTCCGGCCTCGTCCTCCTCGCCGCGTGCGGTGGGGGATCGGCCGGCGAAGTGGACACGACCGAACTCAATATCGCCGAGGGTGCGCAGCCGCCCTCGCTCGATCCGCACATCTCCACCGCGAATGCGACCGCGGACTTCCTCCGCGGCGTGTACGAACCCCTCGTCGCCTTCGACGAGAACGAACAGGTCCAGCCCGTCCTCGCCTCGGAGATGGTGCCGAACGAGGACTGGTCGGAGATCACCTTCACGATCCTCGAGAAGACCTTCCACGACGGTTCCGCCCTCGACTCCACGGACGTGAAGGACTCGATCGAACGGTGGCAGGATCGCAGCCCTGCGGGTGCCTACTTCAAGGACGTCACCTGGGAGACCCCGGACGAACGGACTCTGGTCTTCAGGAGCCCGCAGCCGTTCTATGCCGCGATGACGCTCCTCGCGGACCCCTATCAGTTCCCGGCGATCACGACCTCCGAGGCGATCGCCTCGGCACCCGAGTCCGGTCTCGCGGAATTCGTCGGTACCGGCCCCTACCAGTTCGTCGAATGGGCCGACAACCAGTACGTGCACCTCGAGAAGTACCCCGAGTACGTGCCGCACGAGAACGACTTCGGCAACGTCGCGGGTGCCCGCGAGGCCGTGTACGACAACATCTACTACCACATCGTGCCGGACGCGAACACGCGTCTGTCCGGCCTGCAGACCGGTGAGTACGACATCGCCACGCAGATCCAGCCGGACCAGAAGGCGCAGATCGAGAACGATCCGAACTTCACCGTCGTCACCGAACTCACCGGTATCAACGGTCCGGTGTTCAACAAGGGTGAGGGTCTGCCGTTCGCGAACGAGGACCTCCGCCATGCCGCCTACGTCGCCCTCGACATGGAGGAGATCGAACTCGGCGCCTTCGCCTCCCCGGACAACTTCGTCCTCAACGGTGCGCTCGCCGCCGAGGGATCCCCGTTCTACTCGGACGAGGGACTCGAGGAGTACAACTCCGCGGATGCCGCGAAGGCGAAGGAGTATCTCGATGCGGCCGGGTACGACGGTGAACCGATCACCTTCATCGCCACCCGCGACTACCAGGCGCACTACGACACCGCGGTCGTCGTCGAGCAGCAGCTCAAGGAAGCCGGATTCAACATCACCCTCGAGGTGTACGACTGGCCGACCGTTCTCCAGAAGGCGAGCGAACCGGACTCCACGGACCTCTACATGTCCGCGTGGGCGACCGCCGCGATCCCGACGAAGTACACGTTCATGAGCACCCAGGGCAACGGCAAGACGAACGACGCGAAGCTCTTCGAGGCGATCGACGCGATGCACTACTCGGCGTCCGCCGAGGAGGCCGCCGCCGGTGCCGCCGCCGTGCAGCGGGAGACCGCCCGGTACCTCCCGATGATCAAGATGGGCGACACGAAGTCGACGAGCGCGTGGAGCGCGGACATCGACGTCGAGGTCCCGCCGGGAGTCGGCCCCCTCGCGTACAACGCGAAGCCGGTCGAATGACCCACCCGAGGTGAAGCCGCCGAGGCGCTGCGTACCCCGCGCGGCGCCTCGGCGGGTCTCGCCGTGCCCGGCCCCGCCGGTGCCGTTCCGGCAGCACCTGCCCGTCACCACACTCTCCCCTCCCGAACCCCCCGATCCCCGAGAGAAGGACGATCCCCATGGCATTCCAGGCCGACGCCGTCTTCGAGAACGGCACCTTCCACACCCTCGCCTCCGAGGGAGCGAGGGTCTCCGCGATCGCCGTCCTCCACGGTCGCATCATCGCGGTGGACGCGGACGCGACCGCGCTCGAGGCGAAACAACGTCACGACCTCGGCGGCGCCGTCGCCGTTCCGGGCTTCCACGACGCCCACCAGCACCTCACCGGGCGCGGGAAGGCCCTCAACTCGCTCGACCTCGTGGACCCGGGGATCGACTCGCTGCAGAAGCTCTACGACGCCGTTGAGCAGTTCGTCCTCGACCACCCCGAGAAGACCGTGATCATCGGCCGTGGCTACGACCAGTTCCGGTTCGGCGAGGTCCACCCCGACCGCGAGAGTCTCGACAAAATCGCCGCCGGCAAGCCCGTGTACCTCGAACACGTGTCCGGGCACATGGGCGTCGTGAACACCGCTGCCTTCGAGGCCTGCGGGTACACGGACATGACGGCGGTCCCGGACGTCGACGGCGGGTACGTCGACCGCGACGAGCACGGGGCGGTGACCGGGCTGCTGCAGGAGAAGGCGAAGGACCTCGTGCGGAAGGTCGCGAAGTTCCAGGACGTCACGGAGATCGAGGACAACATCGCGGCCGCCGCGGCCCTCGCACTCAGCCAGGGAACGACGATGATCACCGAGCCGGGGCTCGGCGCGATCAACGGCATCGGGAGTTCCGAGGTCGACTTCGCGGCGTACCAGAACGCCCTCGAACACGGTCGCCTCGGCCTGCGTGCGGTGCTCATGCCCTACCTCACGACCCTCCACCCGTACACCGAGACGGGGGAGGGGCGCCGCGGCCTCGACCTCGGGATCCGCACCGGGTTCGGCAACGAGTTCCTCCGGATGGGGCCGGTGAAGGTCCTCACCGACGGATCGCTCCTCGGCCGGTCCTCCGCGATGAACGACTGCTTCCACGGGCACGACCAGGCCGGCTTCATGCTGTGGGACGTCGCCGAGCTCGAGGCGATGCTCACCGAGGTCTACGCCGCCGGATACGCCCTGTCCCTCCACGCGATCGGGGACCGGGCGGTCGACCACGCGATGGACATCCTCGAGAAGGTGCAGAACGGGTCGGACCGCACCGCGCACCGCAACCGGATCGAACACTACGGCGTCTCCACCCTCGAGCAGGTGCAGCGTGCCGCGGACCTCGGGATCACCCCCGTGCCGCAGGGCAGTTTCGTGTCGATCCTCGGCGACAACATGATGGACGCCCTCGGCCCCGAACGCTCCGCCGGCTGCTACCGGATGAAGGCCCACCTGAACGCCGGGAACGTGCTTCCGGGCTCCTCGGACTGTCCCGTCGCCGACGGCAGGCCGCTGCTGGGCATCCACGACATGGTGAACCGTCTCACGAGCACCGGCGTGCCCTGTGCCCCCGAGGAAGCCCTCACCCCGTACGAGGCGTTCCGCGCCTACTCCTACGGGTCCGCCTACGCCGCCGGGATCGAGGACGAGTTCGGCACCCTCGAGGTCGGGAAGTTCGCGGACTTCGCCGTGCTGAGCGAGGACCCCTTCGCGATCGACCCGAGCGGCATCTCCGCCATCGACGTCACCACCACGGTGGTCGGCGGGGAGGTGAAATACAGCATCGCCGGGTGACCGGGGCGGACGGGCGCGTGCCGGCTTGCCGACACGCGCCCGTTACGTCAGGATGTGTTCCACGTCATTGTGAGGTAACTCATAAGAAACATGTCGTTCGTAGTGTCGCGGTGTTCTCCCGCGGCGGCCGCACCGTCGCGGGCGCCGCGGTACCGGGAGTCCGACCGGGAAACCCGTCGAGAACCCCTCGGCACTGCGGCTCGATACCCGGTAGATTCCCCTCGACAAGAGAGTCCCCATGAACAAGCTCACCCGCATCACCGCTGCCGCCGGCGCCGTGTCCGTCCTCGGACTCCTCGCAGCCTGCGGCGGAGGCGGCTCCACGTCCGGCAGCGCGGACACCACGGAACTGCAGATGGCGTACACCTCGCAACCGGCGACCCTCGACGCGCACAGCTCGACCGCCGAGGCGACCTTCGACTTCATGCGTGGTGTCTACCAGGGCCTCGTGTCGCTCGACATGGACCAGATGCCCCAGCCGCAGCTCGCGGAGTCGATCGATCACAACGAGGACTACTCGGAGTACACCTTCCACCTCCGTGACGTCACGTTCCACGACGGCTCCGCGCTCGACTCGCAGGACGTCATCGACTCGCTCGAACGGTGGTTCGGGCTCGCTCCCGCGGGCAAGTTCTTCGAGAACGTCGAACTCACCGCGCCGGACGAGAAGACCGTCGTCATGACCTCGCCGGAACCGTTCTACGCGGCACTCACCCTGCTGGCGAACAACCAGAACCAGTTCCCGGCGATCACGACCTCGGAAGCCGTGGCGTCCGCGGGCACCGAGGGTCTCACCGAATTCATCGGTACGGGCCCCTACAAGTACGTCGAGTGGAAGCAGGACCAGTTCTTCCACGTCGAGAAGTTCGAGGACTACGTCGCACCGGAGAACGACTTCACCGGCGGCGCCGCTCCTGCGGCTCCCGTGTACGACGACATCTACATCAACATCGTGCCGGACGCGAGCACCCGGATCTCCGGCCTGCAGACGGGCGAGTACGACATCGTCTCCCACGTCGACTTCGACCAGGTCGAACAGGCGGAGGGCGGTGGCAATGCCCGTGTCGAGGTCTTCCAGAAGGGCCTGTCGGGCATGACCTTCAACAAGAAGGAGGGCTCCCCGATGGCGAGCGAGGACCTGCGCCAGGCGGTGCTCGCCTCCCTCGATATGGAAGCCATCATGATGGGCGCCTTCGGTTCCGAGGAGTGGTTCGGTGTCGACGCCGGCCTCGCCACTCCCGAACAACCCGCGTGGCACACGGATGCCGGCGGCGAGAACTACAACAAGCCGGATCCGGCGCGGGCGCAGCAGCTCATGGACGCGGCCGGCTACGACAACGAGCCCATTCGTATCACCGTCACCCGTGACTACCCGGACCACTACAACACCGCGATCGTCGTCGAGCAGCAGCTCAAGGCCGCCGGCTTCAACGTGGAGATGGTCGTCACCGACTGGCCGACGGTGCTCGACACCCAGAACAACACGATGGACTGGGAGCTCGGCTTCTCCTCGTGGTCGCCCCAGTCGATCCCCACGCGCTACACCTTCATGAGCCAGCAGTCCGCGGGTGCGATCGAGGACCGGGCGTTCTTCGACGCGGTGCACGCCGTGAACTTCTCCTCCTCCGAGGAGGACGCGCAGGCGGCCATGGCCGTCATGCAGGAGGAGTTCTACCGCTTCCTCCCGATGGTGAAGTTCGGCAACAAGTCCGGAGCCGTCGGCATCAGCAGCGAGATCGCGGAGTACGACATCCAGCCCGGTGCCGGTTCCATGGGCATCTACTACAACGCGAAACCGGCGGAGTGACGCTCCTCCGGTCCGACGGACGGTGATCCCTCCGGTGCCGGTGGGCCGGGCGTTCCGACGCCTCGGCCCGCCGGCGCGAGGGATCGCCGACAGTGGTCCCGATGTCGCGATTCCGACAACCCGACCTGTGAGCCCCACCGGTCCGTCACCGGACCGTGACCACCGGAAAATCCACGGTGGTCGGGTGGAAACTCATCCGTAACGTCCCCCTCCTAGCGTGACAGTGTCAGAGGTCACACCCCGCCCTGAACAATCCCCATCCCCCTCGAGAGGCTCCCCATGACGAGTTACGTCATCAAGCGAATTCTCGCCCTGATACCCGTTCTCGCGGTCGTCGCAGTGGCCACCTTCCTGCTCATCCACATGATGCCCGGTGACCCCGCCGCCGTGATCCTCGGCCCCGAGGCCACCGTCGAGGAGATCGAGGAACTGCGTGAGGCCCTCGGTCTCAACGCGCCGCTGCCCGTGCAGTTCTTCTCCTGGCTCGGTGACGTGTTCACCGGTGACCTCGGCACCTCGATCTTCACCGGTGACGCCGTCACCGTCATGCTCTTCAACGCGCTCGGACCGACGATCGCGCTCGCGATCTTCGCGGAGATCCTCGCGCTCCTCATCGCGGTCCCGGCCGGCATCATCGCCGCCCGCCGCCGCGGCACCGCGCTCGACCAGGGAATGATGGGCGGTGCCCTCCTCGGCATCTCCGTCCCGAGCTTCCTCCTCGGTCTGCTCCTCATGCTCGTGTTCGCGGTGTGGCTCAAGGTCCTGCCGGTGGCCGGGTACGCCCCACTGTCCGACGGGCTCGGACAGCACCTGCGGTACCTCATCCTCCCGGCGGTCGCGCTCGGCACGATGCAGGCGGCACTCATCGCCCGCATGACCCGCTCCTCGATGCTCGACGTGTTCGCGCAGAACTACATGAAGACCGCGAAGGCGAAGGGACTCACCGAGCGTCTCCAGGTGCTCAAGCACGCACTGCGCAACGCCTCGCTGCCGATCCTCACGACTGTCGGCCAGTCCTTCGGCACGCTCATCGCCGGCGCAGCCGTCGTGGAGACCGTGTTCAACATCCCGGGCATCGGTCAGCTCATCGTGAACTCCGTGGAACGACGTGACTTCGTCGTCATCCAGGGCGTCGTCCTCATGATCGCGGTGGCGTACGTCCTCATCAACCTCATCGTCGATCTCCTCTACAGCGTCCTCGACCCGCGCGTCCGGTTCGACTGAGCGCCGGTCTACGAAAGGACTTCCGATGACCACAGCTACCCTCGAACCCGGTTCCGCGGTTCTCCCCACCTTCAGGAAGACGTCCAACGCCCGCCTCATGTGGAAACGCATCAGCGGCAACACCATGGTGATGACCGGCGGTGGGATCCTCCTCTTCTTCACCCTCCTCGCGGCCCTCGGCCCGCTCATCTACCCGCAGGACCCCCTCGCGGTCGACACCGCGAACCGACTGGCGGCCCCGAGCGGCGCACACCCGCTCGGCACCGACAACTACGGTCGCGATATCCTCGCCCGCGTCATGGAGGGCGCCCGCGTCTCCCTGAGCGTCGGCTTCGCCGCGTCGATCCTCACCTCGGCGGCCGGCATGGCGATCGGTCTGATCGCGGCCTACAACAAGGTTGCGGACGCGATCCTCATGCGGATCATGGACGGCCTCATGGCCTTCCCCGGGATCCTTCTGGCGATCGCGATCATGGCGGCCCTCGGCCCGCAGACGACCAACGTCGTCATCGCCCTCGTCATCGTCTTCACCCCGTACGTCGCCCGCATCGTGCGGTCCTCGGCGATCTCCGTGAAGGAACAGACCTTCGTCGAGGCGCTCCGGGCCCAGGGCGCGAGCCTCTGGCGGATCCTGTTCATCAACATCGCACCGAACATCGTCTCGCCGCTCATCATCCAGGCGACCTTCGTCTTCGCCGACTCGATCATCACCGAGGCCGCGTTGAGCTTCCTCGGCGCCGGTGTGCCGCCACCGGCACCCTCGTGGGGCAACATCCTCCTCGACGGCAAGACCATGATCTACAACGGCTGGTGGATGACCGTCTTCCCGGGTGTCGCGATCATGGCGACGGTGCTCGGTATCAACCTGCTCGGTGACGGTCTGCGCGACCTCTTCGACCCCAAGTACAAGAAGTGAGGCCCTCATGACTGCTACGGCCACTCAGACAGTGCTCTCCGTGGACAACCTGCGGACGGGCTTCTGGACCGAAACGGGCGACGTCACCGCGGTCGACGGGGTCTCCTTCTCCGTCGCCCCGGGCGAGGTGCTCGGCGTCGTCGGCGAATCCGGGTGCGGCAAGTCCGTCACCGTGGAGTCGATCATGCGTCTGCTCGACGAGAAGTACACGTCGTACACCGGAGAGGTGAACTTCGACGGCAAGAACCTGCTCGACCTCTCCGAGAAGGAGATGCAGCAGTACCGCGGTTCGAAGGTCGGCATGATCTTCCAGGACCCGATGAGCTCGCTCAACCCCGTGTACACGGTGGGCGAGCAGATCGTCGAGGGCATCCGGGCCCATATGGATCTCTCGAAGGCAGATGCGAAGGCCCGGGCCATCGAGATGCTCAAGCTCACCGGCATCCCCTCGCCGGAGAAACGGTTCTCGGAGTACCCGCATCAGCTCTCGGGCGGTATGCGCCAGCGTGTCGTCATCGCGATGGCCCTCGCCTGCCAGCCGAAGCTCCTCATCGCCGACGAACCGACGACCGCGCTCGACGTCACCACCCAGGCACAGATCCTCGACCTCATCGACAACCTGTGCAAGGAGTTCGACACCGGCACGATCTTCATCACGCACGACCTCGGTGTCGTCGCGGAGATCTGCCACCGGGTCGTCGTCATGTACCTCGGCCAGGTCATCGAGGAGACGAACGTCGAGGACCTCTTCGACAATCCGCGTCATCCGTACACGCTCGGGCTCATTCGTTCGACCCCGTCGATGGAGGCCGAACAGGACGAGGACCTGCACATCATCCCGGGCCGTGTCCCGACCCTGCACAACGTGCCCTCCGGTTGCCGCTTCGCCGCCCGGTGTGCGCTCGCGACGGACCACTGCCGCGAGAACGCCCCGGAACTCGAGGAATTCGCACCCGGGCACAAGGTGCGGTGCTTCCGCGCCGCCGACATCGAGGAGATGAAGTGACTCAGGCTCCCGCCACCACCCCGGCCACCGGCCGGGCGCGCAATGTCATCGAGGTCGCGAACCTCAAGAAGGAATTCACCGTCCGCAGTCCACTCGGTCTGCGCACCGGATCCGTCAAGGCCGTCGCCGGAGTGAGCTTCGCGCTGCGCGAGGGGGAGACCCTCGGCGTCGTCGGCGAGTCCGGTTGCGGCAAGTCGACGACGGGCCGGCTCGTCCAGAGTCTCATCACGCCGACCTCCGGCAGCGTCACCTTCATGGGCAAGGACCTCGACACCGCCTCGAAGGCCGAACGCCGCGAGTACCAGGCCGCGGTGCAGATGATCTTCCAGGACCCGTACTCCTCCCTCAATCCGCGCAAGCGCATCGGATCGATCCTCGAGGAGGCGCTGCGGATCCACGGTGTGCGTGACCGGAAGGTCCTCAAGGCCCGCGTCATCGAGGTCCTCGAGACCGTCGGGTTCTCCGAGGAGCACTACTACCGGTTCCCGCACGAGTTCTCCGGCGGTCAGCGTCAGCGCATCGGCATCGCCCGCGCGCTCATGGTGAACCCCAAGGTCATCGTGTGCGACGAGCCCGTGTCCGCACTCGACGTCTCCATCCAGTCGCAGGTCCTCAACCTGCTGCGCAAACTGCAGCGGGAGAAGAACCTCACGTACATGTTCATCTCCCACGACCTCTCCGTCGTGAAATACATCGCGGACCGCGTCGCCGTCATGTACCTCGGGAAGATCGTCGAGCTCGCACCGACGAAGGAGCTGTACGCGTCCCCGAAGCACCCGTACACGAAGGCTCTGCTCTCGGCGGTGCCCGTGCACCACCCGCGGGACAAGAAGGACCGTGAGATCCTCCAGGGCGACGTCCCCTCGCCGCTCAACCCGCCGAGCGGCTGTGTGTTCCGCACACGCTGCCCGATGGCGATGGAGGTATGCGCACAGAAGGAACCGACCACCGTCACCCTCGAGGGCAATCACCAGGTCGCCTGCCACCTCTTCACCGAGGAGGCCACGCACAAGGCGATCCACAGCGGCTCCGGCGCTGGGTCCCCGGCCTACGCGTCCGAGGCGCCCCGCTCCTGAGGCGTCCACGTCGCCCGGAATCCTCCCCGCGGGTTCCGGGCGACGTGCTTCCACCCGCACGTCGCCGCACCGTCCGCAACTCCTCCCTCTTTCTGCGAAGGTCCGATCCCCGATGAACGTTCTGCCTGCCCCGCCTTCTGCCTCGCACGCCGATTCACCGACCACCCTCACCACCGACCTCTCGGCCCGCACCCTCGCCGGCCTCGTCGCTTCCGGCCGGGCGAGCGCCGAGGAGGTCATGCGCATCCACCTCGACCGGATCGCCGAGGTGAACCCGCAGGTGAACGCGATCGTCGGCCTGGACCCGGAGGCCGCTCTCGCGGCGGCCCGCGATTTCGACACGGCCGGCCGCCGGAAGGACGGGCTCCTTCTGTCGGGGCTGCCCGTTGCGGTGAAGGACCTCATCCCCGCCGCCGGTTTCCGCCACACCCAGGGGTCTCCGGCGTACGCGGACCGCGTCGCGACGACCGACCACTCGGTCGTCCGGCGGATGAAGGAGGCCGGAGCGCTCGTCATCGGCAAGACGAACGTGCCGGAGTTCGGCCTCGGTTCGCACTCCTTCAACCCCGTGTACGGCGTCACCCGCAATCCTTACGACCTCTCCCGCGCCGCCGGTGGCAGCAGCGGGGGAGCGGCGGCGGCCCTCGCCTCGCGCATGCTCCCCGTCGCGGACGGTTCCGACACCGGCGGTTCCCTGCGGAACCCCGCGTCGTTCTGCAATGTCGTCGGCTTCCGCCCCTCGATCGGTCGGGTCCCGAACCTCCCCGACCAGGTGCCCTTCGGACAGAGCTCCGTCAAAGGTCCGATGGGACGGGACGTGCAGGACACTGCACTCCTCCTCGCAGTGCTCGCGTACTTCGAACCGCGCCTGCCCTATTCGGTCGAACCGGACACCGCCGCGTACCTCGCGGTCGCCCGGGCCGCGGAGGACGAGGACCTGTTCGGTGAGGAGATCGCCGCACGGCGGGGCGCCTCGGCGGGTGGACGTTCGGGGGAGCGGCCGCTGGCCGCGTGGACCATGGACCTCTCCGGGACGGTCCCGGTGGACGCGGACGTCCGCGCGGTCGTCACCCGGGCCCTCGCCGGACTCGAGAGCAGCGGCACCTTCGACCTCGTCGAGGCGCACCCGGACTACACCGAGGCCGTCGGTGTCGGCCGGGTCCTGCGTGCCCTTCAGCTCCTCACCACCCTCGGTCCGCTCGTGGCCGAACGCCCCGAACTCGTGAAACCGGACGCCCGGGAGAACGTGGCGATCGGGGCCGCACTCACCGCGGAACAGATCGCCGAGGCCGAACGCGGTCACGCCCGGATCTTCTCCCGCACCGTCGACTTCTTCGACACCCACGACGTGCTCCTCACCCCGACGTGCCAGGTCGCCCCCTTCGACGTCCACGAGCGGTACCCGCGCACCGTGGACGGACAGGAGATGGGCGACTACCTCGAGTGGATGAGCATGCCGTACACCTTCACCGTCACCGGGCACCCGGCACTCACGGTGCCCGTGGGTTTCACGGAGGCGGGCCTGCCGGTCGGTCTCCAGGTCGTCGGACCGTACCGCCGCGAGGACCTCGTTCTCGAATACGGTCGGCGGATCGAACGCGCCGTCGGCAGCGGACGCATCGCTCCCGAGATCCCCACCGACGCGCCCGTCGACCGGTTCCCCGACATCCGGTGAACGCGCGCCTCCTTTGCTCGCACGACGCTCCCGCCCCACACCCCCGAGACAGCCCCATTCCCCGAGACAGTCAGGACTCCCCGATCCCCATGACCAGATTGCAGACCCTCCTCACCGGTGGCACCGTCGTCGACCCCGAGGCCGGTGACACCGCGGTCCTCAACGTCGGGATCGCCGACGGCACGATCGCCTACCTCGGAACCGACACACCGGAGGCCGACACCGTGGTCGACGTCTCCGGGAAGTACGTGACCCCGGGGTTCATCGACCTGCACTCGCACGCCCAGAACGTCACCGGGCACCGGCTCCAGGTGCTCGACGGGGTGACGACGAGCCTCGAACTCGAATCCGGGTCCGCACCGCTCGGGCCCATGTACGCCTGGGCCGCGCACGAGGGACGGCCCGCTCACTTCGGGTACTCCGCCGGGTGGCTCTTCACCCGCATGCACGTGCTCGGCGGGGTCGACCTCGTCGATCCCCTGGACTCCCCGGACTTCCGGAAGCCGCTCGACTACTTCTCCGCCTATGCCGGCATGGAGGAGCACAAGCAGGAGGCGACGCCCGAGCAGGTCGAGCAGATCCTCGCGCTCCTGCGGCAGCAGCTCGAGGAAGGAGCGATCGGCGTCGGTGTGCTTCTCGGGTACGCCTCGGCCGCGAGCCGGGAGGAGATCCTCGGGGTCGGACGGCTGTGCGCGGAGTTCGGTCGCCCGATGTTCTGCCACGGCAGGTTCTCCTCGAACATCGAGGGTTCCACCTGCGTCGAGACCGTCGAGGAACTCGCCGCCGTCGCCCGCGAGACCGGGTGCGCCGTCCACCTCTGCCACTTCAATTCGACCGGACACTCGACGATCGAGGAGGCCGCCGGGGTGATCGCGGCCGCCGTCGCCGAGGGCCTCACCTTCACGACCGAGGCGTACCCCTTCGGCACCTCGTCCACCGTCATCGGTGCCGAGTTCCTCGCCCCGGACCGGCTCGCCGGTCAGGGCATCACCGCGCAGTCGCTCGTGTTCCTTCCCACCGGAGAACGCATCGCCGACGACGCCCGCCTCGCCGAGATCCGGGCGACCGAACCGGGAGGCCTCGCGCTCATCGACTACTACGTCGAGTCCGAGGAGGGCTCCCGCAACGAGCTCGTGAAGGCGCTCACGCTGCCGGGAGCTGCATTCGCCTCGGACGCCATGCCGGTGACCTACCGCGGTGACGCCGCCGGGGCTGCGGAGGCGGCCGCCCGCCTGGCCGCGCACGAATGGCCCGTCGGCGACGACTTCATCTGCCACCCGCGTTCCACCTCGTGCTTCGCCCGCGCACTCGCGTGGGTCCACCGGGATCTCGGGGCCCTCGACCTCGTCGAGACCGTGCGCCGGTGCACGCTCGTGCCGGCCCGGATCCTCGAGGCCGGTGTGCCCGCGATGGCCCGCAAGGGGCGCATGGCGATCGGTGCGGACGCGGACCTCGCGGTCTTCGACCTCGCCGCGCTCACCCCGAGCACCGACTACTTCCACATCACCCCGACCGTCGGATTCGACCACGTGTACGTGGCCGGCGAGGCGGTCGTGGCGTCCGGAGAACTCGTCACCTCGAGCTTCCCCGGCACCGCCGTGTACGGCGGCTGACCCTCCCGATCCTGTCCCTTTCGCTCCCCGTCCCTTCTCCCGACTGGAAAACATCATGAAGAAACTGTTCGCGACGGGTGCCGTGGCACTCGTTCTCTCCCTCGCCGCGTGCGGCGGCGGTTCCGGTGGCTCCGGTTCCGTCGACACCGAGACCCTCGACATCGCGTGGAACGCCCAGCCGCCCACGCTCGACCCCCTCATGACGACCGCGACCTCGACGCGCGACATCGCCCGCAATGTGTGGGAGCCGCTCGTGGCCCCGGACGAGAACGGTGAGATGCAGCCGGTGCTCGCGGAGTCGTACACGGTGTCCGAGGACGGGAAGACCGTCTCGTTCGTCCTCCGGGAGGGAGTCACCTTCCACAACGGCGACCCGATGACCGCCGACGACGTCGTCGCCTCGGTCCAGCGGTGGATCGAGAAGACCGGGTCCGGAAGCCAGTACTTCGCCGATGCCACGGTCGAGAAGGTCGACGAGACCACGGTGAACATCGTGCTGCCGGAGGCGATGTACACCGCTCTCGATCTCATCGGTGATCCGAGTCAGATCATGGCCGTCATGCCGAAGTCCGTCATCGATGCCGCTCCCACCGAGGGCGTCTCCGAGTACGTGGGCACCGGCCCGTACTCGGTCGTCGAATGGGCGACGGACCAGCACGTGCACCTCGAGAAGTTCGCCGAGTACACCTCGCCGGAGGGTGACCCGAGCTTCACGGCGGGCGCGAAGACCCCGGTCTTCGAGAACATCATGTTCCACTTCGTCACCGATCCCTCGACGCGCCTGTCCGGAATGCAGTCGGGTGAGTACGACATCGCGAACGAGATGAACTTCGACATGAAGGCGCAGCTCGACGGCGACCCGAACCTCGTGACGGAGGCGGACGTCGTCGGCTTCAACGGCGTCATCTTCAACAAGAAGGAAGGAGTGATGTCGGACGTGAACATGCGTCAGGCGGTGCTCTCCTCCCTCGACATGACCTCGATCCTCCAGGCGTCCTTCGCGGACCCGGAGTTCTTCACCGAGAACGGCGCGCTCATGGCCGAGGGCCAGCCGTACTACACGGACGCCGGACTCGAGAACTGGAACAACCCGGACCCCGAGCGGGTGAAGCAGCTCCTCGCGGAGGCCGGCTACAACAACGAACCCGTCCGCATCCTCACGACCCGCGAGTACGCGGACCACTACAACGCGGCGGTCGTCGTCGAACAGAACCTCAAGGCGAACGGCATCAACGCGTCTCTCGAGGTGTACGACTGGCCCACCGTGCTCAGCACCCGAACCGACTCCACCGCGTACGAGATCTTCATCACCGGGTTCTCGACCGTCACGGTGCCGACGAACTACGTGTTCTTCGGTCCCGAATGGCCGGGCTGGACGAACGACCCGGCGATCACCCAGGCGCTCGACGACATCACCTACGCCGCCGACGAGGCCGCAGCCACCGCTGCCGGTGAGGAGCTCCAGACCGCCTTCTACGAGTACCTGCCGATCGCGAAGTTCGGTGACAACGACACCCTCACGACGTACTCCGGTGACCTCACCGGGTACTCGTTCGACCCGACCGCCGGAATCGTCGTCTACAACACGGCCCCTGCGGAATGATGCGCATGTTCACCCTTGCACTCGCCCAGATGGCCGGCATCAACACCGAGGACACCCGTGAGGCGGTCGTCGGCCGCATGCTCGCGATGTTCGAGAAGGCTGCCGCAGGAGGTGCCGACCTCGTCGTGTTCCCCGAGCTCACTCTCACGACCTTCTTCCCGCGCACGTACCGCGAGGACGTCTCCACCGCCGACGAGTACTACGAGACCGCGATGCCGAACCCGGCAGTCCAGCCGCTCTTCGACTTCGCGAAGGAGCACGAGGTCGGTTTCAGCTTCGGGTACGCCGAACTCACGGAGGACGGCCACCGCTTCAACACGCAGATCCTCGTCGACAAGACCGGCGAGATCGTCGGCAAGTACCGGAAGATCCACCTCCCCGGTCACCTCGAGCACATCCCGGACGCGCCCTATCAGCACCTCGAGAAGTCGTACTTCGAGGTCGGGGACCTCGGGTTCGGTGTCTTCGACTTCCACGGGGTCGAGGTCGGCATGCTCATCTGCAACGACCGTCGCTGGCCCGAGGCGTACCGTACCCTCGCCCTCCAGGACGTCGACGTCATCGTCATCGGCTTCAACACCCCCGACCAGTCGCCCGGCGGTGATGAGCAGCCGCACCTCGCGATGTTCCACCACCTGCTCTCCTGCCAGGCCGGTGCCTACCAGAGCTCGGCCTGGGTCGGCACCGTCGCGAAGTGCGGGTACGAGGACGGCCACCACATGATCGGCGGTACCGCGATCATCGCCCCCACCGGGGAAATCGTCTCCCGCGTCTTCGACGAGAAGGACTCGGTGATCCTCAGCGACATCGACCTCACGCTCGGCGACTTCTACAAGAACGGCACGTTCCGGTACGAGATCCACCGCCGTCCGGAGACCTACGGCCTCCTCACCGAACGCACCGGTCGCGGCGAGCCGCTCCCCGTCGAGTTCTGACGGCCGGGTCCGGCCCGGTGGCCGGGGCCGGCGCCCCACCAGCCCCACGCCCGAGGCGCTGCGCAGCATCCCCTGCGCGGCGCCTCGGCGGGTCGGCAGCAGAATCTCGAATTACCTGCATTGTCCGGAGGACGGTGCAGGCGATTGGGGACGGAGGTGGCAACTCGCGCGTCAGCACCGCTCCCGTTGACCCGTGACATTCTCACGAACACCGGAAACACAGGTGTGATGCAGTTCACCTGTGGCCCGGTCGAATCCCCGCCGGACACGGACGAAAGAGGAACACCCATGACGACATACCTGCGTTCGAGTGCGGCGGTGCTCGCAGTCGCATCCCTCGGCCTCCTGGCCGCGTGCGGTTCCGGTGAGGCCGCGGCGGCCGGTGCCGACACCGAGGAACTGCGCATCGCCTACAGCGCCCAGCCGGCGACGCTCGACCCCCACAACTCCACCGCGGAGGCGACTTTCGACATGATGCGCGGCGTCTACGAGGGGCTCGTCGCGCTCGATGCGGACGGGAACCCGCAGCCGCAGCTCGCGGAGTCGATCGACGTGAACGAGGACTACTCACAGTTCACGTTCCACCTGCGCGAGGTCACCTTCCACGACGGCTCGACGCTCGACTCCCAGGACGTCATCGACTCCCTGAACCGGTGGATCGACAGCGCCCCGGCAGGCATGTCGTTCCAGGACTGCACCTTCGAGGCGACGGACGAGCACACCGTCGTCATGACCTCGCCGAAGCCCTTCTACCCGGCACTCACGATGCTCGCGAACCACCAGAACCAGTACCCGGCGATCATGTCGTCGGAATCGATCGCCTCGGCGGGCACCGAGGGGCTCCAGGAGTTCGTCGGCACCGGCCCGTACACGTTCACCGAATGGGTCGACAACCAGTACGTCCACCTCACGAAGTACGCCGACTACGTCGCACCCGAGGTCGAGTACACCGGCGGGGCGGCCGCTGCGACCCCCGTGTACGAGAACATCTACTTCGACGTCGTCACCGACCCCTCGACCCGCCTCGCCGGATTCCAGACCGGGGACTACGACGTCCTCACCGCACCCGTCGTCGACCAGATCGAACAGATCGAGGCGATCCCGGGCGTCAACACGGAGACGACGATCCGCGGCACCACCGGCTTCACCTTCAACCGGCAGGCCGAGTCGATCTTCGTGGACCAGGACCTCCGCAAGGCGGTCTCCGTGGGCCTCGACATGGAGCCGATCCTCGCCGGCGCCTACGGCTACCCCGAGTACTACCAGCTCGACGGAGCGCTCGGCCTGCCGGCGCAGAAGGCCTGGTACACGGACGCAGCCCTCGATCAGTACAACCTCCACGACCCGGCACAGGCCGCGTCACTCATGCAGAAGGCCGGGTACGCGGACGAACCCGTCGTCATCCTCGCGACCCGCGACTACCAGTCGATCTACGACACCGCGGTCGTCGTCGAGCAGCAGCTGAAGGAACTCGGCTTCGCGACGAAGCTCGAGGTCTACGACTGGGCGACGATGCTCGATATCCAGAACAACGAACCCGACGGCTGGGACATGGCGTTCTCGAGCTGGGCACCGCAGTCCATCCCGACCCGCTACACCTACATGTCCTCGCAGGTCGCCGGTGCCGGTGACAACCCGGAGTTCTACGCCGCGATCGACGCCGTCAACCACTCCTCCTCGGCCGAAGAGGCGACCGAGAAACTCGCGGACCTCCAGGAGGAGTTCTACCGCACCGTCCCCATGGTGAAGGCCGGCACGTACAGCGGCACGATCGCCTGGAGCGAGGAGATCGGCGACATCGACATGCAGTCCGGCGCCGGTGCGACCGGCCTGTACTACAACGTGCAACCGGCCGAGGGGTGAGCAACGCCCCGGCGCGCACGCCGGGGCTCCCGACCCCACCGCCGAGGCGCCCCGCACCAACACCTACGCGGCGCCTCGGCGGTGTTTTCCTGTTCGTTCCCGGAGGATACCCGCCGGAAATGTGAACTGAGCCACATTGAGGGTGTTCCCTTCCGGACCCCTACCCCACAGAGGCTCATCCCCATGCACAAGCACTCCGTCACCCGCGGCGCACTCGCGCTGTCGTCCCTCACCGCTCTCGGTCTGCTCGCCGCCTGCGGCTCCGGCGCCTCCGCCTCCGCGGGCGCCGACACGAGCGAACTCACGATCGCGTACTCCGCGCAGCCGGGCACCCTCGATCCGCACATCTCCACCGCGGAGGCCACCTTCGACTTCATGCGCGGCACCTACGAAGGACTCGTCGCGCTCGACGCCGAGGGTGTCCCGCAGCCGCAGCTCGCGGAATCGATCGACGTGAACGACGACTACTCCGAGTACGTCTTCCACCTGCGCGAGGGCGTCACCTTCCACGACGGCTCGGCGCTCGACGCGCAGGACGTCATCGACTCGATGGTCCGCTGGACCGAACTCGCCCCCGCGGGTGGTTCCTTCGCGGACGTGAGCTGGGAGGCCGTCGACGAGCAGACCGTGAAAATGACCTCGCCGGTGCCGTTCTACGCCGCGCTCACCCTCATGGCGAACCACCAGAACCAGTTCCCCGGCGTCACGACCTCCGAGGCGATCGCCGGAGCGAACACCGAGGGTCTCGCGGACATCGTCGGTACCGGCCCGTACAAGTTCGAGGAATGGGTCGACGCCCAGTACGTGTCGCTCACGAAGAACGAGGACTACGTGCCGTACGAGGTCGACACCACGGGCGGGTCGCAGCCCTCCGAGGTCGTGTGGGACTCCGTGAAACTCGAGATCGTCACGGACGCGTCGACCCGCCTGTCCGGCCTCCAGACCGGTGAGTACGACGTGGCGACGCACATCCTCTCCGACCAGATCCCGCAGGTGGAGAGCGCCGGCGCCCAGCAGATCACCTTCGGCAAGGGGCTCTCCGGCATGAGCATGAACCTCGTCGAGGGGGTCATGGCGGATCAGAACATGCGCAAGGCCGTCCAGGCCGCCCTCGACATGACCTCGATCATGGAGGGTGCGTACGGCACCGACGAGTTCTTCACGATCGAACCGGCGATCGCCACCGAACTCCAAACGAACTGGTACACCGAGGCCGGTGCGGAGAGCTACGACCTCCACGACCAGGCGAAGGTCGACGAGTACCTTGCGGCCGCCGGGTACAACGGTGAGGAAGTGCGGATGATCGTCACCCGCGACTACCAGGACCACTACGACACCGCGGTCGTCGTCGAGCAGCAGCTGAAGGCCGCCGGGATCAACGCGAAGATGGTCGTCATGGACTGGCCGTCCGTCCTCGAGACCGGGGCGAACAAGCCCGGCGACTGGGAGATCTCCTTCTCCTCGTGGTCGCCGCAGTCCATGCCCACCCGCTACACCTTCATGGGAGAGAACGCCTCGGGTGCGCTCAAGGGTGATCCCTTCTACGAGACCGTCAAGGCGGTGCACTACACGGATTCCCTCGAAGCCGCCCAGGCCGCACTCGAGAAGGCCCAGACGGACTACTACGACTTCGTGCCCCACGTGATGTTCGGCAAGAAGACCGGCACCGTCGCCTTCACCTCGGAGATCGCGCCGATCGAGATCCAGGAGGGAGCGGGATCCATGGGTCTGTGGTACCTCGCCACACCCGCGGAGTGAGCACCCGTCCCTCGCCGATCCCGTGCCCGTCCCTCGCCGGTGTCGCGGGCGGCGAGGGACTACCATGGAGGCATTATGGCCATTGACTTTGCTTCCGAGATCGCTGCTCTGCAGCAGACCTTCCACTCCATCCGCGAGGTGTCCGACATCGAGCAGCTGCGTTCGGAGGTCGCCGAGCTCACGGAGGCCGCGTCCGCGCCGGACCTCTGGGACGACCCGGAAGCGGCGCAGCAGGTCACCTCGAAGCTCTCGAACAAGCAGAGCACCCTCGAGAAGCTCGAGAAGTTCGACGAGCGCATCGGCGACGTCGAACTCATCGTCCAGATGGCCGAGGACGAGGACGACGCGGACCTCCTCGAGGAGGCGACCGCGGAGATCGAGAAGCTGCGCGGCGAACTCGGCGCCCTCGAGATCTCGACGCTGCTCTCGGGTGAGTTCGACGAACGTGCCGCCGTCGTCACCGTGCGCTCCGGCGCCGGTGGCGACGACGCCACGGACTTCGCCCAGACCCTCGCCCGCATGTACGTGCGCTGGGCGGAGGCGAAGGGCTACAACATCCAGGAGCTCGACACCTCCTATGCGGAGGGCGCCGGCATCAAGTCCGCGACCCTCCAGGTGAACGCGCCCTACGCCTACGGCACCCTGTCGGTCGAGGCCGGCACGCACCGCCTCGTGCGCATCAGCCCCTTCGACAACCAGGGGCGCCGGCAGACGTCCTTCGCCGCGGTCGAGGTCGTTCCGCTCATCGAGCAGACCGATCACATCGACATCGACGAGAACGACCTCCGCATCGACGTGTACCGCTCCTCCGGCCCCGGTGGACAGTCGGTCAACACGACGGACTCCGCGGTGCGCATCACCCACATCCCCACGGGCGTCGTGGTCTCCATGCAGAACGAGAAGTCGCAGCTGCAGAACAAGGCCGCTGCGATGCGCGTCCTCCAGTCCCGCCTGCTCCAGCTCAAGAAGCAGGAGGAGGACGCCCAGCGCAAGGACCTCGCCGGTGACATCAAGGCGAGCTGGGGCGATCAGATGCGCTCCTACGTCACGCACCCCTACCAGATGGTGAAGGACCTGCGTACCGGCTACGAGGTCAACAACCCCTCGGCCGTCTTCGACGGCGACATCGACGGTTTCCTCGAGGCCGGGATCCGCTGGCGCAAGGAACAGCAGAAGCAGGCCGAGGCGGAGGCCTCCAACCCCTGATCCGCCGGGTGCTCTCACGCACCCGCCCGGCGTGAATGCTGTGTAAAGCGGCGCGTACTCCGGTGCCTTCCGTGGCACGATGGATGCGGCCCCGATGTGATCCCCCTCGCATTCGCGAGCATCGGTGGTCGGTCCGATCCCCTCGATCCCCGGAGTCCCCGTGTCCTCTCGCCCCGCGTCCTCCCAGCTCTTCACGCATGCCCGCGTCTTCACCGGTGAGGGGTTCTCCGACCCCACGAGTCTCTTCGTCGCCGGCGGGCGCATCGTCGCGCTCGGGCCCGAGGCGGAGGCCGCCGCCGCGGCCCACGCCGGCTCCGGCATCACGTCTCTCGCCCCGGAGACCGTGGACCTCGCCGGCGGTTATCTCATGCCGGGCTTCGTCGAGTCCCACGGCCACCCGACGATGTACGGCGGTTCGCTCATCGACGTCGACGTGCGCCCCTCGGCGGTGCAGAGCATCACCGAGATCCAGAAGCAGGTGTCGATCGCGCTCGAGGACGCCGAACCGGGGCAGTGGATCCGCGCCCGCGGCTGGGACGAGACGTACATCCTCGAGGGCCGGGTGCCCACCCGCGACGACCTCGACGAGGTCGCCCCCGACAATCCCGTCGTCCTCGAACGCACGTGCGGACACATGCGGGTCGTGAACTCGGCCGCCCTCACCGCCTCGGGCGTGGACGAATCGGTCGAGGACCCGGCCGGCGGCAGGTTCGCCCGGGACGGGAACGGTCGCCTCACCGGCCTCGTCCAGGAGGACGCGATGAAGTCGATCGCGGTCCCGAAGCACACGGACGAGGAACTCGCCCGCGGCTTCGCCCTCGCCCAGGAGGACTTCGCGGCGTGGGGCGTCACCTGCGTGAACGACCTGTGGACGAGTGCGCAGTCGGTCCGCCTCTACACGCGCCTCGCACAGGAGGGCGCGCTGCGGCTGCGGGTGCGTCCGTGGCTCGGCGCGATCGACATGAGCGGGATGACCGGCCTGCTGTACTCCGCGGTCGGGGCCGGCATCACCTCCGGGTACGGCAACGACCTCGTGCGCATCCAGGGCGTGAAGTTCGTGCTCGACGGGGCGATGGGCGGGCGGACCGCCGCCGTGACCTGCCCGTTCGAGGGCACCGACAACCACGGCATCCTCCTCCAAGCCGACACCGAGGCGCTCGCCGCACACTTCCGCGTCGCGGCCGACGGCGGTCTGCGCCTCGCGATCCACGGCATCGGCGACGCCGCGATCGAGCAGGCCCTCGAGGCACTCGAGCGGATCGATCGGGAGGACTGGATCAAGGAGAACCGGATCCGGATCGAGCACTGCTCGCTGCCGACGGATTCGCAGCTCGACCGGATGGTCGAGTGGAACCTCGTGGCGTCCTCGTCGGTCGGGTTCGTCTACCACCTCGGTGATTCCTACATCAACGTGCTCGGCGAGGAGCGGGTGAAGCGGGTGTTCCCGCACCGCACGTTCATCGACCGCGGCATCGTCGCACCCGGCAACTCGGACATCCCGGTGACGAACGGCAACCCCTGGGAGGGCATCTACGGGCTCGTCACCCGCACCACCCGCACCGGTCGGGTCATGGACACCGAACAGAATGTCACCCTCGCCGAGGCGATCGCCGCGTACACGCGGGACGGCGCCTACGGCACATTCGAGGAGAACGACTTCGGCACGCTCGAGGTCGGGAAGTTCGCCGACATGCAGGTGTACACCGAGAATCCCTTCGACCTCGCTCCCGAACAGTGGCTCGAGCTCGCCCCGCAGCGGGTGTTCCTCGGGGGCTCGCAGGTGTGGTCCGCACCGTGACACTCTCTCCCTGAACAGCCATGTGACATACCTCTCTCCCCGTGGTGTGGCGTCGCCCACGGGGAGTGCGCCGTACTACACATGAAGGGGCGGCCCGCGTCAGGACCTGTGACGCGCCGCCGCAACCTGTCGACCGACCGACTCTCTATCCCCAGGAGTTCCTCCCCATGACACCTCCCGCGCCCACCGTCCTGTTCCGCAATGCCCGTGTGTTCACCGGTGACGCCTTCTCCGCCCCGCAGGACGTCCTCGTCTCCGCCGGCCGGATCGCCGCGCTCACCCCGGCCGGAGAGGCTGCGGTGCCGACCGGCACCGGTGTCGACTGCGAGATCGTCGACCTCGCGGGCCGGTACCTCATGCCCGGGTTCGTCGAATCGCACGGCCACCCGACGTTCTACGGTGTCAACCTCCTCAACGTCGACGTCCGACCGGCCGCCGTGCAGAGCATCACGGAGATCCAGAAGGCCGTGCAGATCGCAGCGGAGAACACCGCGCCGGGGGAGTGGGTGCTCGGTGCCGGGTTCGACGAGACGTACATCCTCGAGGGCCGCATGCCCACCCGTGAGGACCTCGACGCCGTCGCCCCCGACGTCCCGGTGCTCCTCGAACGCACGTGCACGCACATGTACGTCGTGAACTCGAAGGCGCTCGAGCTCTCCGGGGTCGATGAGAACACTCCGGTACCCGCCGGTGGCGGAATGCCGAAGGACGCGCAGGGGCGCCTCACGGGGCTCATCCAGGAGGACGCGAAGGGCCTCATCGCGAAGCCGACCACCTCGGACGCGAAACTCGAGGAGGGCTTCCGGCTCGCCCAGCAGCACTTCAACTCCTGGGGCGTGACGACGGTGAACGACTGCATCGTCACCCCGCAGATCATGCGGTTCTACGAACGTTTCGACGCGAAGGGCGACTTCTCCGTCCGCATGCGGCCGTGGCTCTACGCTGTGCCGCTCGCGGAGTACCAGGGACTCCTCGACGCCGCGGTCGGGGCCGGCATCTCCTCCGGGTTCGGCAACGACATGCTCCGTGTCCAGGGCGTGAAGTTCCAGCTCGACGGTGCCATGGGTCCGAAGACCGCCGCGATGTGCTGCCCCTTCGAGGGCACCGAGGAGCACGGACTCCTCGTCCACGAGACGGAGACGCTCGTTGAGGCGTTCCGCACCGCCGCGCGCGGTGGCCTCCGGATGGCGATCCACGCGATCGGCGACGCCGCGATCGAGCAGGCCTTCTCCGCGCTCGAGGCGACGGGCGAGCTCGAGACGATCACGGCAGCCCGCACCCGCATCGAACACTCCTCGCTGCCGACCGAGGAGCACCTCCAGCGGATGGTCGAGTGGAACCTCATCGCCTCCTCCTCGATCGGTTTCGTCTACCACCTCGGCGATTCCTTCCCGCCGGTCCTCGGCCCCGAACGTATGAAACGTCTGCTGCCGCACCGTTCGTACATCGACCGCGGGATCGTCGCCCCGGGCAACTCGGACATCCCCGTGACGAACGGCAACCCGTGGGAGGGCATCTACGGTGCCGTCACCCGCACGACCCGCACCGGGCAGGTGCTCGACACCGTCCAGAACATCACCCTCGCCGAGGCGATCAAGGCCTATACCTGGGACGCCGCCTACGCGAACTGCGAGGAGGACGCCGCCGGCACGATCGAGGTCGGGAAGTTCGCCGACCTCCAGGTGTACGAGGAGAACCCCTTCGACCTCGAGCCCGCGCAGTGGCTCGACCTCGCACCCACGCGGGTGTACCTCGGAGGCACGCTCGTGCACTCCGCCTGATACGCGGGGCCTGATCCACCGGTCCGGTGGCCGCTCCCCACGGCCACCGGACCGTTCACGTCCCCCACCCACCCCGACCCCGTCCTCACCCCTCCCACCCCTCGAGACCCCCTCCCCGGAAACACGGAAGAGAGCCATCCCCATGACCACGCAGTTCTTCACCCGTGCCCGGCTCCTCGAGGCCCCGCGCACCCCCGGCGGCCATCCCCTCGCCGCACCCGGCCCCTCCGGGTTCACCGAGCCCACGACCCTCGCCGCCCGGGACGGACGGATCCTCGCCACCGGTGAGGCCGCCGAGGCCCACCGCGGCCGGGTGCCGGCCGGCGCCTCGGCGACCGATCTGGGAGGAGCATTCGTGCTCCCGGGGTTCGTCGAGTCCCACGGGCACCCGACCTCCTTCGGGTCCTCGCTCCTCGACGTCGACGTGCGTCCGGGTGTCGCCCCGAGCGTCGACGCGATCTGCAAGGCCGTCGCCGAACGCGTGGCGAGTGTGGAACCGGGGGAGTGGGTCCTCGGCCGGGGCTGGGACGAGACCGCGCTGCCCGAGGGGCTCTACCCGACGAAGGCCGACCTCGACGCCGTCGCCCCGGACAACCCCGTCGTCCTCACCCGCACGTGCGGGCACATGTACGCGTGCAACTCCGCCGCATTCGCCGTCTCCGGGATCACGGAGGACGTCGAGGACCCCGCCGGTGGCCGGTTCGTCCGCGACGCCGCCGGGCGCCTCACGGGCCTCGTCCAGGAGGACGCGAAGACGTTCATCGCGAAGCCGGATCCCTCGACCGCGGACCTCGAACGCGGGTTCGCCCTCGCCCAGGACCGCTTCACCGCGTGGGGCGTCACCACCGTGAACGACCTCATCGCCACCCCCGCCGCGATGCGCATGTACACCCGGATGAACGCCTCCGGCGACCTCCGCGTCCGACTGCGGCCCTGGCTGTACGCAGTCGCGCTCGCCGGGTACCCCGCAATGCTCGAGGCGGCGATCGGCGCCGGCATGAGTTCCGGTGTCGGTGACGACATGGTGCGCCTCCAGGGCATGAAGTACCAGCTCGACGGGGCGATGGGCGGGCGGACCGCCCCGGTCTCCTGCCCCTTCCACGGCTCCGAGGACGACCACGGCATCCTCACCCACGACACCGCGAAGCTCGTGGACTCCTTCCGGACCTCCGCGCAGGCGGGACTGCGCATGGCGATCCACGCGATCGGTGACGCCGCGATCGAGCAGGCCTTCGACGCCCTCGCGGCGAGCGGAGAACTCGACTGGGTGAAGGAGAACCGCATCCGGATCGAACACGCGTCGTTCCCGACCGCGGACCACATCGCACGGATGGCCGAGTGGAACGTCATCGCTTCCTCGTCGATCTCCTTCATCCACCACCTCGGCGACTCCTACGCCCAGGCACTCGGCCCCGATCGAGTCGCTCGGGTGTTCCCGCACCGCAGCTACCTCGACGCCGGTGTCGTGTCCGTCGGCAACTCCGACATCCCCGTGACGAACGGCAACCCGTGGGAGGGCATCCACGGCGCCGTCACCCGGCGCACCCGCACCGGGCAGGTCCTCGGCGCCGCCGAGGCGATCACCACCGCCGAGGCGATCGACCTCTACACCCGGCAGGCCGCCTTCGCGAACTGCGAGGAGGACCGGGCCGGCGCGCTCGCCCCCGGGATGTTCGCCGATCTCCAGGTCTACGAGGAGAACCCGATCGCCCTCGGGGACACGGACCCGGACGCGCTACTGGAACTCGCTCCGGAATCGGTGTTCCTCGCCGGGAAGCAGGTGGCGTGATGAGCGACGTCCTCTTCACGAACGCCCGTGTCTTCACCGGGGAGGAGTTCTCCGCACCGCAGTCCGTCGCCGTCCGGAACGGCCGGATCCTCGCGGTCGGGACCGCCGCCGCGGTGCCGGGCCTCCTCGATGCCGCCTCCCTCGATGTCGGTTCTCCCGATGCCGGCGCACGCACCGTCGATCTCGGCGGAAAGCACCTCATGCCCGGGTTCGTCGAGTCCCACGGGCACCCCGCGATGTTCGGACTCACGCTCCGGCAGGTCGACGTGAAACCGGCAGCGGTGCAGAGCATCGAGGAGATCAAGAAGGCCGTGCAGATCGCGGTGATCGACGCGCAGCCGGGGGAGTGGATCCAGGGCCACGGTTGGGACGAGACGTACGTCCTCGACGGGCGCGCACCCACCCGTGACGACCTCGACGAGGTCGCTCCGGACAACCCCGTGGTCCTCACCCGTACGTGCGGGCACGTCATCCTCGTGAACTCCGCGGCGCTCCGGGTCTCCGGAGTCCCCGAGGACGTCGCGGACCCGGAGGGTGGGGCCTTCGTCCGCGACGCCTCGGGCCGACTCACCGGGATCGTCCAGGAGCAGAGCGCGAAGGAACTCATCCGGAACCCGACGTTCACCGAGGAGCAACTCGAGGAAGGACTCGTTCTCGCGCAGGAACGGTTCAACGCCTGGGGTGTCACGACGGTGAACGACCTCTTCTCGAACACCGCGTTCCTCGGGATGTACCGGAAGCTCGACGCCGACGGCCGGCTCACGGTGCGGATGCGTCCGTGGATGGGTGCGCTCGAGAAGAACCACTTCCCTGGGCACCTCGCGCCGATGGCCGCCGCCGGCATCTCCTCCGGTTTCGGTGACGACATGATCCGCATCCAGGGAGTGAAGCTGCAGCTGGACGGGTCGATGGGCGGGCGCACCGCAGCCGTGTGCACCCCCTTCGAGGGAACCGAGGAGACCGGAATCCTCCTGCTGCCGCGCACCGAGGACCTCGCCGCGCACTGCCGGCTCGCCGCGGACCACGACATCCGCATGGCGATCCATGCGATCGGCGACGCGGCGATCGGGCAGATGTTCGATGCCCTCGACATGATCGACCGGGCCGAGTGGATCGCGGGCAGCCGCCTGCGGATCGAGCACTGCGGCATGCCGACGGACGCGCAGCTCGACCGGATGGCGGAGTGGAACATGGTCGCCTCCTCCTCCGTCGGGTTCGTGTACCACCTCGGCGACTCCTACCTCAACGTCCTCGACGCCGAACGAGCAGCCCGCTGCTACCCGCACCGGAGCTTCATCGACCGCGGGATCGTCGCCCCCGGCAACTCCGACGTACCGGTGACGAACGGCAACCCGTGGGAGGGCATCTACGGCGCGGTCACCCGGACGACGCGGACCGGTCAGGTCCTCGACACGGTGCAGAACATCACCCTCGCCGAGGCGATCCGCGCCTACACTCTCGACGGCGCCTGGGCGAATTTCGAGGAGGACGTCGCCGGCTCGATCGAGGTCGGGAAGTTCGCGGACCTCCAGGTGTACGCGGAGAACCCCTTCGAACTCGAACCGGAGGCCTGGCTGGGACTTTCCCCGGAATCGGTGTGGCTCGCGGGCCGGGAGGTGTACGCCCGTTGAGAGGCCGGGGCGCCTCGGCGGTGGCCGCGCGCTCCCCGTCCGCCGGGGCGGGGCGGCGCGTCCATGAGGTGGTGCGACGACACTCCACGCAGCGACCGTGAACCCCCGGGGAGGGAGGCCGCGTCTTACAGTGGGACGTGTCCGAATCCTCCTACGTGCCACCGGGCACCCGAATGAGCGGCCAGTGATCACATTCGAGTCAGTCTCCAAGACCTACGACACCGGATCTTCCCCGGCACTCGAAGACGTCTCCTTCAGCGCGGAGGCCGGGGAGTTCGTGTTCCTCGTGGGCCCCTCGGGGTCCGGCAAGTCCACCGTGATCCGCCTCGTGCTGCGCGAGGAAGTGCCGACCCGCGGACGGATCCGCGTGGCGGGACGGTCGATCGTGCGCATGTCCTCGTGGAAGGTGCCCTACCTGCGGCGGAACATCGGCACGGTGTTCCAGGACTTCCGCCTGCTGCCGAACAAGACGGTCTTCGAGAACGTCGCGTTCGCGCTCCAGGTGATCGGGAAGTCGCGAGCGGCGATCTCGACCCTCGTCCCCGATGTGCTCGGGACCGTCGGTCTCGAGGGCAAGGAGAAGCGGTACCCGCACGAACTCTCCGGCGGTGAGCAGCAGCGCGTCGCGATCGCCCGTGCGGTTGTGAACAAGCCCGGCATCCTCCTCGCCGACGAGCCCACCGGAAACCTCGACCCGGCCACGAGCACCGACATCATGGACGTGCTCGTCGACATCAACCGCGCGGGTACGACCGTGCTCATGGCCACCCACGACGGCGACATCGTCAACCGGTTGAACAAACGCGTCATCCGCCTGGACTCCGGAAGGATCGTGAGCGACATCGAGCACGGCACGTACGAGGTGAAGGCGTGAAACTCGGATTCATCGTCGGTGAGGTCCTCTCGGCTCTTCGCCGCAACGTCTCGATGGTCGTGTCCGTCGTCCTCGTCACCTTCGTCTCGCTCGTGTTCGTCGGCTCGGCCGCACTCCTGCAGATGCAGGTGAACGGGATGAAGGACTACTGGTACGACCGCGTGCAGGTCGCGGTGTTCCTCTGCCCCGAGGGCTCACCAGTCCAGACGTGCGCCGGGGGAGAGGCGACCGAGGAGCAGAAGGCCGCGATCGAGGAGGCGCTGCAGGGCGACGACCTCGCGCCGTACGTCGAGGAGGTGATCTTCGAGGACAAGGCGACCGCGTTCCGGCTCTACAACGAACAGTTCGAGGGCACCTCGCTCGAGGGCGCCGTCGCCGAGGACCAGATGCAGGAGTCCTTCCGTGTCCGGCTCGTCGACGCCGAACAGTACGAGATCCTCGACGAGTACTTCTCCGCCACCGAGGGGGTCGAGGACGTCGTCGACCAGCATGAACTCCTCGACCAGATCTTCGCGGTGCTCAACGTCCTCACGATGGTGGCGATCGCGGTCGCGGTGCTCATGCTCGTGTGTGCGGTGCTCCTCATCTCCACGACCATCCGCCTGTCGGCGTTCTCGCGCCGGCGGGAGACCGGGATCATGCGCCTCGTGGGAGCCTCGAACGCGTTCATCCAGATGCCGTTCGTGCTCGAAGGGGTGATCGCTTCCGGGGTCGGGGCGGTTCTCGCCTCCGTGGCGCTCGGGGCCGTCGTCTACTTCGGGGTCGACGGATGGCTGCAGGATCGCGCACCGAGCTTCGACCTCGTCGGACTCGGCGACGTCGCACTCGTCGCGCCCGCGCTCGTCGTGCTCGGGATCGTCCTCGCCGGGGTCGCCTCCCTCGTCACTCTCCGTCGGTACATGAAGGTCTGACATGCATTCGTTCTCCCGGAAGCCCCGATCGGCCCGGCGGCGCAGGCTCGTCGGGGCGGCGTTCTCGGCAGCGGTACTCGCCGCGGTGCTCACGGTCATGCCGGCCCACGGGACATGGGCGACGGCCAGCCTCGAGGAGGAGAAGAGCGAGGTCGACCAGCGGGTCGACGAGCTCATGGCCGAGTTCGAGGATCTCGACGAGGAACTCGCCCGCGTCGTCGCGGAGCTCGAGGAGGCGAACGCCGCGATGCCGAGCGCCGAGGACGAACTCGAGAAGGCCGAACAGGAACTCGCCGACGCCGAGAAGGAGGAGGAGGAACTCGAGGCGCGTCTCACCTCGGCGGAGACCGCCCAGGAGACCCTCGGGGCACAGATCGAGGACGGTGAGAAGGCGATCGAGGAGGGCCAGGGCGCCGTCACGTCGATCGCCCGGCAGGCGTACAAGAACTCGGGCGTCACCTCGGACGTGGCGCTGCTCCTCCAGATGGCGAACGCGGAGGACGGTGCGATGGGGCTGGGCCGTGTCGACTCCGCCGTGAGGTCCCAGCAACGTTCCCTCACCCAGCTCTCCGAGCAGAAGGCGATCAACGAGAACAACGAGGACCGTCTCGCCGCGGTCGCCGGTGAGGTCGAGGACCTGCGGGCGGAGGCCGCGCAGGTCGTCCTCACGAAGGAGGCCGCTCAAGAGGCGGCACAGGAGAAGAAGGACGCCCTCGACGAACTCGTCGCGCAGAAGGACGAGGCGTCGCGGACGATCGAGGAGCACAAGACCCAGGCGCAACTCGAACTCGAGGAGCAGCAGCAGGAGCAGCAGCGCCTCCTCGACGAGATCGCGGCTTGGGAGGAGGAGCACGGGCAGGATCTGCCCGACGTCGGCCAGGGCGCCGGTTCCGACGGGGACGGGCAGTTGTCGAATCCGGCGTCCGGCTACCCGATCACCTCGGACTTCGGGTACCGGATCCACCCGATCTCCGGGAACCGCAAGCTCCACACCGGCACCGACTTCGGTGTGCCCTGCGGGACCCCGATGCACGCGGCCGGTGACGGCACGGTCGTCTCCGCCGGGTGGAGCGGTGGCTACGGGTATCGGGTCGTCATCGCACACGGGACGATCAACGGTTCGAGCATCCAGACGACGTACAACCACAACACGAGCCTCGACGTGAGTGCGGGGCAGACGGTCAGGCAGGGCGACGTCGTCGCGCACTCCGGCACCACCGGCTCCTCGACCGGCTGCCACCTCCACTTCGAGGTGATCCAGGACGGCGAGTACGTCGACCCGATGCCGTGGATCAGCTGATGCCATAGATCATCCGACGACCGTCTCCCGGGGTTGTCCGAGCGGCCGGGGCTGCCAGGGCTTCCAGTGCTGGCGGGGCTTCCAGTGCTTCCAGTGCTGCAGGGGCTGCCTATAATGGAAGGTCCGTGCCGCGGAAGCGGTGCGTGATCGACGTTTGCCGGAAGGAGGCACGATGGCGAAGAAGAACGCGGCGAAGAAGAACGCGGCGAAGAAGAACGCGGCGAAGAAGGCCGGATCGAAGAAGTCCCCGGCGAACTCGGGCCCCGTCCGGGAGAAGAAGGTCATCGCGAAGAACCGCAAGGCCCGCTACGACTACCACATCGAGGACACCTACGAAGCCGGCCTCGTGCTCACCGGTACGGAGGTCAAGTCGCTCCGGGAGGGGCGGGCGTCGCTCGTCGACGGATTCGGCCTGTTGTTCCAGGGAGAGGCGTGGCTCGAGGGTGTCTACATCCCCGAGTACCTGCAGGGCACGTGGACGAACCACGCGGCGCGCAGGCGGCGCAAGATGCTCCTGCACCGGAGCGAGATCCTCAAGATCTCGCACAAGCTCAAGGAGTCCGGCCGCACTCTCGTGCCGCTCGAGCTCTATTTCGACGGCTCGAAGGCGAAGGTCGAGATCGCGATCGCCCGCGGTAAGAAGGACTGGGACAAGCGCCAGACCCTCCGCGAACAGCAGGACAACCGCGAGGCGCAGCGGGCGATGTCCCTCCGCGCGCGGATGTGATCCACATCGCACCTGACCTGGCGGAATAATCCGTCGGCCGGGTGGCGTTGGGGGATGCGAGGCGCGTAGACTGGAGTATCCGCACGGCGCGTCTTCGGGATTCGTCCCAACGGGATCCGTCCCAGAGTTCGACTCAGAGTTCGACTCAACGTCGGACTCGACGCAGTGCGGACATCGATTGGTAATCGAATACGGGGATGATCGGTTTCGACGTGGGACAATGCGTCGGGAGAAGCGGGTCGAGAATGCAAAGTCATCTCGTTAACGTCCTTTGCAAAAAAATAGGTGCTAAATCCAACAACCGCACCGATTTCGCCCTCGCTGCCTGATAGAGCGCGAGCTGCGAATCCGTCAGCCTAGAGTTGCTTCCGCTCTAGATCCTGGCGTCAGCTAGGGAGCCACTGCTTCCGGTACATGTTGGGGGTACCGGAGGGACTCTTACTCAACTCCGTCCGTTGGGCTACGTGTTCGTGCGATGTCCAGGACCTAAGAAACTCCTCACGAACTGCACCCGGAGAAGACCCGATTATTTGCTCGCGGACGCGGGTTCGATTCCCGCCATCTCCACCCCGTCAAACAGCCCGGTACCTCGGTCCCCCGAGATACCGGGCTTTTTCGTTCCCTGACCAGGGGAAACGCTCTCTTCCCGCGTGCTGGCGGGGTGCTCGGAAGTGCTCAGGAATGGCAAAAAGTGCGGTTGTTATTGCGCCACGCTCGAAACCGGCACCCGCACACCAGCACCAGAGAGAACACGACATGAGCACCAGCACCCCCGAAGCCCCGTTCGGATACGACAAGAACGGGCGAGCGCTCGCCCCCTACGGCTACAAGGCCGACGGCACGATCAAGCGCACGAAAGGCCGCACCGGACGGTTCGGCTCACTCAGGAAACGCGGCACCCGGTGGAACGCCCAGTACAGCGCCCCGGACGGTTCCCGGAAGTCCGCCACGTTCGGCAGCAAGCAACTCGCGGACGCATGGCTCGCGGCTGAACGAGTGAAGATCGACCGGGGCGAGTGGAAGTCTGCCGCCCAACTCGAAGCCGAACGAGAGGCCGAGGCGAACGCCTGCACCCTCGGACAGTGGGCCGAGGAGTTCATCGCACGGTTGGAACGAGCAGGCCGGACACCGAAGACGGTGCAGACCTACCAGTCCCGGATCAACGCGCATATTCTCCCGACGTTCGCGGATGCCCCGCTGAGGTCCATCACCGAGGACGACGTCACCGACTGGTACACAGCACTCGACCGAGCACGCGGAAACGGGGTTTCCCGGCCCGTGTACATGACCCTCCGGGCAATGATGAACGACGCTGTGAAGGCCAAGCGGCTGACGGTGTCCCCGGTGTGAATATTCGCGTCGCTGGGGCCCGCTGATCGAGGGGCCGGGGGCCAGCTCGT
>NZ_BAAANO010000006.1:0-12987 GCF_039529845.1 Brevibacterium samyangense
GTGCTCGTGGAGGCGACCTGGGGTGTGTACCAGCGGATCGTGGACGCATACCGGGATACGGATCCGAAGGCGGGGAAGGTGAAGATGAGCGCGGTGATCACGGACGTGGCGTCCGGGGTTCCGAGCGACCTGCGTGAGGTGATCACTTTGGGGCGGACGTTGAAACGTCGGCGTGAGGACGTCGTCGCGTTCTTCGATCATCCCGGCAGTAGTAACGGTCCGATCGAGGCGATCAATGGGCGGTTGGAGCACTTACGTGGGTCCGCATTGGGGTTCCGGAATCTTACGAATTACATCGCACGGTCGCTGCTGGAGGCCGGTGGCTTCCGCCCCGTCCTACACACTCAAATGCGATGAGTCGGTAATAGCCCACCGCGAGACCAGCTTGACCAGCACCCACCACGACCGTTCCCACGGACACCGTGGCAGACGGCGCCGAACCGCTGGTTTGAGCCTGGCCTGAGCCCGTTCTTGACATCAACATCTACGGTACGGCCAGAATGCCGGAAAGGTTGGGTCAGCGGGAGTGAAACCTTCCGCCATCTATCCGGAGAACCCGACGTCGCCGGAGGGCCCATCGCGGCGACAAGGCCGGAGCACAGCTGCGTCCGAGAACTTCAGGAGGAAGGTATCGCCCTGGCCAAGGCCAAGGGCGTCTACGAGAAGCAGCGCAGCCTCAGCGACGAGGACATCGACGCTGCTCGCGCGCTCGTAGAGATGGGCGTACCGAAGACCGAAGTTGCGCGGCGCTACGGATGCTCGCGCCAGACGCTGTACGCCGCACTGGTCGGCAAGGGTATTTACGGGAAGCCGTCCAGCTCCAGCGGCGCAGGGGTGTGACTGTGGCTGCCGCCCAAAGTCTCCGCTGCGCTCGACTTTGGTTGCCTTGGAAGAGCCGTGGTCGAGGGGCCATGACCTCGCCGTCGTGCTCAGGTTGGGGGGGCACCGTGCCGGCATCTGCGTCGGTTCGGGTTGCCGGTTGGCTGAGCTGCGATCCGCTGGAACGATGACAATGAGGAAGTACCGGCAGCCCAACGCCGGGGAGAGGGAACGATGAGCAACAACGAACACGATGAGTCTCTGCCGGAGCTTTACATGCGCGCACTCGGGGGGAAGTTCGGCGCGGTGCGGGGTCGGCCGAGGGTCGATGCGGCGTTCTACGAGGAACACCCCGAGGAAACGCTGCGCCGGCTGCGCGAGGCCGACGAGATCGAGGAAGAGTTCAACGGCATCGTGGCCGACCTCGACATGCCCGGCTGGGATGACACCCGCAACGACTAAGCCGTTGCAGGCGAGGTCGGGGAGCAGCGCTAGTTCTGTTTGCGCCATTCTCCGCAGCGCTCGGTGGAGAAGGAGTAATCGCTTTCGCGGATGGTCACCTCGGCCCTGAATCCGCTTCGGATGAAGTTGTTGTCGATGATGTTTCCGGCACTGTCCAGACGTTCCCAATAGCAGCCGTCGAAGCCGCTATCCGATTCCGTGACATAGGTGCCAGGAGAAATGTCCTCGCCTACGCGGTAGGTTCCGCTGCCGAAGATCTCGCCGCGTTCCCGTGCCTTTTCTTCCTCTTCTCCCTGCTGCATTCGTTCTTCTACTTCGTCACGCTCAGGATGGTCCGGGCACAGCACGAAGGCTCCCCGGGCTTCCTGGATTTGAGCCGGCGACCATGGCAACGTCTCTTCGTAGTCGCCTAGGTAAGCCTCGGCGCAGAGTGAGTAGAGGGTGTCGAGGGAATCAACGTCGTCGTAGTCAGCTTCCTCAATCGCATCCCTCTCCGTTTCGGTAGTTGTATAGCTGCGAGAGAAGCTCTTGAAGGAGACGTCGCATTCGACGCGGCCTGATGCTTCGAACTCCCAGATGTCATCAAGGCTGGAGTGCGCAGGTTTTGTGTTTCCATCAGCGTCGCGGCACTGAATGGTCATCCCGTCCTCGCGATGGAAAGTTGGCTTCGCCGTTGAGGGCGTCGGCGACGAAGCTTGACCGCCATCGGCCGCTGCCGCCTCCGAAGGGGAGGGTGAACCAGAGCCGGACCCGGCATGCCCCTTCAACGCTGACACCCCACGGGGTATCCTTTGCGCCGCCGACGCTGGCGCCGATCCGGTGTCAGCTAGCCTCCACCGTGCCCATCATTCCGAGGTCCTCGTGGTCGAGGATGTGGCAGTGGAAGACACTGCGGCCGGTGAAGTCATCGAAGGCGATCAGCACTTTGACCTCGCCGAACGCCGGAACGTTCACCACGTCCTGCCACCAGGCCTCGCCCACAGCCCGGCCGTCCTGCTCGATGACCTGCATCGGCCACACGTGCAGATGCACCGGGTGATCCATGGGGGAGGAGTTGCTCAGTGTCCATTCCTCGACGGTGCCTGATCGCACCTCGGCGTCAGTCCGGTCGTGGGCGAATTCCTGTCCGTTGATCGTGAAAGTCATCATTCCGCCGCCCCCAGGCGTCCCCATGCGACCTCCGTCCATTCCTCCGGGACCCATTCCCATGGCGAAGTCGAACTCCCGTCGCTCTGTGACTGGCTCTTCCCGCAGGTCTCGAAGTGCGGAGGCGGGCGGCACCGGCGGCAGCTTCTCGACCGGATTTCCTGTCACTGAGAAGGTCGCAAGCTCGAACGGGTCGACTTCTCCTGGTCCGCTGCGGCCCCTCGGCCCGCCGCCCATCATCCCTGCAGCGCGGCCCCGGTCGACCGGGGCCGCGACGAGAGAAGCAGTGCCCTCCTCGGCTTCGACCAGCAGCTCGACGCGGTTCCCCGGCAGGACGACCACTTCCGAGACATTCTGAGGGGCAGGCAGGCGCCCCAGGTCCCGGCTCAGCAGCTGCAAACGCTGCCCGTCCAGCTGCAGTCGGAGGAACCGTGAGGTGCAGGCGTTGATGATGCGCCAGCGTTCGCGATCCCCGGGGGCGGCGGTCAGGCTCGGCCGCAGCTGTCCATTGATCAGGACGAGGTCGCCTTCGCGTCCCATCATCTGCTGCATCCGGTCGGGTTCGACCAGGTTTCCGGAGGCGTCGACGCTCAGATCTGAGACGATCATGAGTCGCTCGCGGGTCATCGGGAGCGCCTCGCGGTCCTCGACGAGGATGGCCCCGTAGAGGCCGGCGGTGAGCTGATCGGCGACGTAGCCGTGCCGGTGCGGGTGATACCAGTACGTGCCCTGCGGATGGTCGTCCGGCAGCGCGAATTCGTAGTCGAAGGACTGGCCGGGATCGATGCTGATGAACGGGTTGTCGCCGTTGTCCTCGGGCGACACGTGCAGCCCGTGGACGTGCAGATTGGTGGGTGCGTCCAGCGAGTTGTGCATCCGCACCCGGATCGTGTCTCCGGGTGCCACCCGCAGCGTCGGTCCCGGGAGCGAGCCGTTGAATGTCAGTACGGACACGTCCCGGTTGCCGATGGGAAGCTGTGCCGGCGCGGCCTCCAGGTCCAGTTCCAGCAGACCGTCGCGGCTGGCCAGCACCTCGGGCTCGACCATTTCGGTCCCGGCGGTGCCCGGGCCCGGCCGGATCCTCGTGCCCTGCCAGAGCCCGACTCCGCCGATGGCCGTGGCGGCTCCTCCGAGGCCCAGCGCGAGCAGCTGACGGCGGCTCGGGCTGATCATGGGCCGTAACCGTCCAGTGTCCGCAGCCGTTCGTGGTACTCCTCGGTGCTCAGCTCGCCCCGGGCGTAGCGCTCAGCGAGGATCTCCTTGGCCCGCTGGGCTCCGGCGTTTCCGCGGGGCCCTCTGCCCTCTGGGGTGCTGCTCGGGCCGATTGGGCCTGCGGAGCCTCCCGGTACGACCGCGCCGCGCCCGCTCGTGCCCGACTTACCGGAAAGCACCTGCGCCAGCACAACCACCAGCACGATCACGCCGATCAGCAGCAGTGCCCCGGAAATCCAGGTCCACCACATGCCTCCAGCTCCGACGCAGTTCATCATCGTCCTGCTCCCTGCTCCCTGCTCCCTGCTTCTCGCGGTCGCGTCTCCATTGTCTCCCCAGTTCACGTGACAAGGCACCGGGCAGGGCTCGAAGATTCTGCAGAATTCAAGCCCGCACGGCTTGCGGGGCTGTCTTCTGCGAGCAGGGAGGTCAGACTGGTGACATCGTCGACTTCGACGCGCTTGTTCCGCGCCCAGGACGGGACGCTGCCAGCAGAGTGTCCGTGGCACAGCCATGGCGCGGCGTGCACCATCGAACTGCATGAGAGCGGTAACGATACATCTCCCTGACGAAGGACCGATCATGAAACGCAGCACAACCGCAGTCGCAGCCGCGGCGGTGGCCGCCGCTCTTGCTCTTGCCGGATGCACCGGCAATGACGGACAGGAAGAGAACCCCGGGTCGGACCCCGCTCCCAGCACCCCGGCCGACGCCACCCCCGGCGAAACCGGCGAGGAGGTCTCCTCCGAGCACAATGATGCTGATGTGAACTTCGCGCAGAGGATGATCCCGCACCATCAGCAGGCAGTCGAGATGAGCGAGACGCTGCTGACCAAGGACGACATCCCGCAGAACATCGCTGACTTCGCTCAGGGCGTCATCGACGCTCAGCAGCCGGAGATCGACCGGATGAACGCAATGCTCGAAGCATGGGGGAAGGAGCCCGTGAGCGCTACAGAGCGGCCGGGTCAAAGTCAGGGCCAAGGTCAAGGCCACGGCGGTATGGGCGGGATGAGCGAGGAGGACATACAACGGCTGGAGGACGCTGCCGGCACTGACGCTGCGCGCGTGTACCTGGAGCAGATGACCCGACATCATCAGGGTGCTGTCGAGATGGCCGAACAGGAGGTGTCCGACGGGCAGAACCCGCAGGCGAATGGGCTGCTGCGGAGATTTCGGACAGCGGATGATTGGTTTTCCTATGCTGCCTGAGGGAGCTGCTGGTCACTGTAGTGGACGTCGTCGGGGCACCGGTAGCCGAGCGCGGAGTGACGCCGGCGGCGGTTGTAGAACCCCTCGATATAGCTGATGACATCACGTCTGGCGTGTGCCTTGGTCGGGTAGACGGTGCGGTGGACGCGCTCGGTCTTCAGCGCTGCGAAGAACGATTCGGCCAGGCTGTTGTCCCAGCACACCCCGGTCCGGCCCACCGACGGGCGCATCCTCAACCTGCGCAGGAGGGCCTGGAATGACGCCGACATATATTGAGCACCGCGATCTGAGTGCCAGATGGCGTCCGGCTCGATTCTCGTGGTCGCAGCCGCGTTGAGCAGGGCCTGCTCGACGAGCTCGGTGCGCATGTGATCGGCGATCGACCAGCCGATGACCTTCTTCGAGTAGCAGTCGATGACCGTGGCCAGGTACACGAACCCCTCCCACGTATGGATGTAGGTGATGTCGCCGACGAGCTTCACCCCTGGCCGGTCGGCGGTGAAATCCCGCTGCACCAGGTCCGGAACATCAGCGGTGTGCTCATCGGGGATCGTGGTCACCCGCTTCGGTCTCGGCTGGCAGGGGTAGAGGCCCTCATCGCGCATGATCTGACGGACCAGCTCCGGGGACGCCTCCGTCGCCTCGTCGGTCAGGTCGGCGTGGATGCGGCGGTACCCGTACGTCCCATCCGATGCTTCGAAATAGTGCTTCACCCGACCCGTCAGCGCCTGCCGGCGGGCGGCGGTCGCCGACTGCGGGCGGGACCGCCAGTGGTAGTAGCCCGAGCGTGAGACCTCCAGCCAGGCGCACATGTTCGCCACCGACCAGCCCGAGTCAGGAGCATGGGTGCGTTGGGAGTCGATCAATTCGTACTTCGCCACTACCGTGGCTCCCGCGCGAAGTACGCGGCCGCTTTTTTTAGGAACGCCGCTTCGGCGCGCAGCTGCTGGTTCTCCCGCTCCAGCTCCGCCAACCGTGCTCGTTCGGAGCCGGACAGCGGCGCCTGGGCTTCATCTTCGCCGTGGGCGGCCTTGTACTTCTTGACCCAGTTCCGCAGGGTTTCAGCGCCGATGCCGTAGGCATCAGCGACCGAGCGGATCGTCTTCTGCTGGGAGATCACTTCCTCGCACAGCTGGTCCTTGAACTCCTGGCTGTAGCGACGACGAGAGGTAGACATTCGGACAAAATCTCACTTTCTACGCAACCCCAATTCTATTGGGGCCACTGTCCGAAATCTCTAGAGCACCTCAATTCCCCGCCGAACCTGTATGTGGACGGACCGCCCGGTCTCCCCAGGAGTCAAGGAGGTTGCTTCTGGGTGGTTGCGGTCAGGGTAGTTGAGCACGGGTGCAGTTGCAGTGTGTTCGGCGCGGGTCTTTTCACGCCGGGATCGATGCCCGAGGGCTTGTCAGCGGGTCGGGCACTGCCGTTCTGCTGGTTCGGTGTACTCGGGTACGGGGCGAGATGCAGCTTCCTGTGCGGTGCGGGCCACCCCGTTGCGCTCGATGTCCTTGATCAGCCAGTCCATCTCGAAGATTTCTCGGCGCTGGGCCTCGCTGATCTCCTTGGCGAGTTCGCATACCCGCGCATCCTGGATCCCGGCCCGTTCGGCGCGGGTGATGGCCAGCGAATGGTGGGGAATCATCCCGCGCATGAAAGCGGTGTCCCCGATCGTGGCCTGGCTGCGGTCCAGGACGGCTCCACCGACGAGCAGCAGGAGGCTGATGATGACCACGGCGACGTCGGCCTTGACGTTCTTGTACATGTTCAGCATCCAGGCCAGCATCACCAGACCCATCGCACCGCCCATCGTGAGGGCCATGAAGACGCGACTCTGGCTGAAGCGGACGTGGCTCCAGTCCCAGGACCCGATGAACATCACCCAGTACATGACAACCATCCCGGTGAGGATCATCGCAGCGAACCGCAGGTACATCATCGAGTTGCCGGAGGCGGCATGATCGCCGCCTTTGGAACCACCGTGAAACGCCGACATTGCAGTCTCCTTTCATTGGTTTTCATTGGTGTTGGATCGTGTCGCGATGCGCTGCTCTCACTACCGCGGGGTGATCGTCCTCGCCTCCGGCCGCTGAAAGCACCACCACTGTTCGGTCGCTACACAGCGCCGGAACAATGGTGGTCACAATCAGGCGATGACGGCCAGGACGTCAGCGCAGGCCTGTTCGCACCGGCGACAGGCTTCAGCGCAGACGCGGCAGTGCTCGTGCATGTCCGCGTGTCTCTCGCATTCGGCAGCACATTCGGCGCAGGCGGTCCGGCACGCTTCGAGGGCGGCCTTGACCGTGGTGAGATTCTGCCCGGTACGACGGCTGAGAATGCTGCCCGTGGCTGCGCAGAGGTCGGCACAGTCGAGGTTGAGTCGAATGCAATTGCGCAGGTCTGCGACCATATCTTCGGCCAGGCAGGCATCAGCGCAGGCGGTGCAGGTCTGAGCGCATTCGAAACAGGCCGCGATGCAGTCGGCAAGTTTCTGCACGTCCAGACCAGTGGTGTCGTTGGGATGGGTTTCGATCATCGAGCTGATGTGAGTCATCGGAATACTCCTTGTTCTCCCAGTCGTCGTTCTCCCAGTCGTCGGTATCGGAAAAGTCCGATCCGCATTTAACGTTACGGATCCGCCGCGACGAGCACAGCCCCTCACGATCGATCTTTTGCAGAATGTCGAGGAACTCGTCAGCGCGCGCGACCTGCCTGGCGCGTTTTAGCAGTTGCCAACGCTGAAGCCATGTGACGGCTGTTGCCTAGAGAACTGATCAGGGCTGTTCGTACGAAGACCGGGAAGAACGCGCCGATGATTGTAAGACGGGACATGCTAGCCGACTCTCCCGGGTATGCCACCGCCGCAGCCGGCCGCCGCGATCGTCGCGGAGGCACCCACAGCAAGTGCTCGGAGGTTCGACTCATCCCAGTTTCGTACCAGCGTCGAAGGGCCCTGCCCGTTGCATCCTCTGTCCGGCTTAACGCACGTTTGAGCAACGACAATCGGATACATGACCGTCAACCACCTTCAGCGACGCGGCCACAACCGATCTGCCGATCTCCAACTGCCGTCCACTCATTACATAGGAGAGAGTGCCGTTTCGCGCAGGCGCCTTCTGACAATCCTTACCGTCGTGCACACGAGTACTGAACGACCAGCATTCAATAACACCGAGAACACGGGGATGGACGTGCAGTCGGCTTCTGAAAACGACAAAAACCCGGCACGGCAGTTCCGGACAATCGGGCAGCGCGATCGAATCTTCGAGGACCGCATGAGCGGCAAGGGTCGCGCCAGACGGAAGGGGCTTGCCGAGCTGATGCGATATGTGCGGGAGCACGACACAATCCGTATCGCGAGCCTTGACCGCCTCGGGCGGGACATCCGCGACCTGCACGCGATTGTGGACGAGCTGATCGAGAAGGGCTGCACCGTCACCTTCGTCTCTGAGCAGATCACCGTATCCAAGGACGATCGCTCGCCCATGCAAGAACTCTTCCTCACGTTCCTGTCCGCTATGGCGCAGTTCGAGCGCAGCCGCATCCGAGAACGTCAAGCCGAGGGCATCGCCCTCGCCAAGGCCAAGGGAACTTACGAGAAGCAGCGCAGCCTCAGCGACGAGGACATTGATGCTGCTCGCGCGCTCGTAGAGATGGGCGTACCGAAGACCGAGGTGGCGCGGCGCTACGGGTGCTCGCGGCAGACTCTTTACGCAGCACTTGCCGGCAAGGGTGTTTACGGGAAGGCGTCCAGCTCCAGCGGCTCAGAGGGGTGAATGGGGCTGCCGCCCAAAGTCTCCGCTGCGCTCGACCTTAATTGCCTTGGAAGGGCCGTGGTCGAGGGGCCATGACCTCGCCGTCGTGCTCAGGTTGGGGGGCACCGTGCCGGCATCTGCTTCGGTTCGGGTCGCCGGTTGGCTGGGCTGAGGGGGAGATGCTGAGCGAGGGTTTGGCGGCGCCGGAGGACTGGGGTTGTGATCCGCTGGAGTGACGACCACGAGGAAGTGCCGGCTGCTCAACGCCGGGGGAGGGAACGATGGGCAACAACGAGCACGACGAGTCTCTGACGGAGCTTTATATGCGCGCACGCGGGGAGAAGTTCGGTGCGGTGCGGTGGCGGCCGAGGGTCGATGCGACGTTCTACGAGGAACACCCCGAGGAGACTCTGCGCCGATTGCGCGAAGCCAACGAGGTCGAGGAAGAGGGGCGAGTGCCGGATGGGCCGAGCTCGAGAGTCGCGGCACCGAGCTCATCCGGCGCACCGGCTGCGTCGATTTCGGGCAGACCCGTGACCCGGAGAACCTCTCCCGCCTCATGACCGAGGTCGGGATCGAGCACGCGCTCCTCACCGCCGAGGAAGCCGCCGAGCGCTGGCCGGGGATCCGGACGAACGGGCCGGCGATGTGGCACGCCTCGGCCGGGGTCATCGACGCGCAAACGACGGTGCGGACGATGGTCGATGCGGCCGTCGAACTCGGAGCGGCCCTCTTCACCGGGTTCACGGTGGCGTCCGTGACGCGTTCCGGCGCGGGTTTCACGGTCACCGCAACGGCCGACTCGACCGCCGCGGTGTCCGTCGTGAACGCCTCGCACGTCATCGTCGCCGCCGGTGGGTTCCTGCCCGGGCTGCTCGGTGAGCTGTCGCTGCCGTCCGGGTTCCTCGCGGCGTTGCCGACGTTCGAGGTCCGCCAGGAGATGGCCTTCCACTTCCCGTACGCGAACCCGGACGAGGCGATGGACTGGCCGTGAATCGCAGAGATAAGTGGCGGTCTTCTGTGATCGCTAAGTGGCGGCCGGACGCAGGTCGTCTTCCCATCTACTCTGGGACGGCTGCGCGGGCGCGGGCCGCCTGCTGGTGGCGGTAGAGTGTTGCCCGCGACCACCCGACCAACTGGGCGGCTTCCTCGGCGGTGCGGCCCTTCGCGCGGGCGTCCTGAGCGACCTCAAGCTTCTGCCCGATCAGGGCGGGATCGACCGGCGGCCGGCCGAACCGGGTCCCGCTCTGCTTGGCCGCGGCGATCCCGGCGTTGACCCGCTCGGTGATGAGTTCGCGCTCGTACTCGGCCAGCGTCGCGAGCATCCCCAGCATGAGTCGGCCCGAGGAGGTTTCCGGGTCGATCCCGTCCGAGAGGGACCGGATCTTCACCCCCTGGTCCCGCAGCAGGGTCACGGTGTTCAGGACATCGAGCAGGGACCGGCCCAGCCGATCGATGCGCCAGACCACGACGGTGTCGCCCTGCTCGGCGTAGTCGAGCAGTCGCTTCATCCCCGGCCGCTCGATCGCCGTCCGGCTCCCGGACGTCACGTCGGAGAACACGTCGCGCTTCTGCACCCCGGCAGCCAGGAGCGCATCGAGCTGCAGCTGCGCGTCCTGGGTGGCGGTGCTGACGCGGGTATAGCCGAGATGCCTCATCGTGCCAGTGTGACTCATAAACTCCTGGGAAGGAGCATTGCGAGGCACTTCCCGGCGAGACGGGTTTCCGAGACGCCACGCCCTGCGGGAGCACCCCTCGCACAGGTCCGGGTCGACGCCGCGGAGGACGTCTCATAAAGCTTTTCTTTTTCGAGACGCGGTGGTGGGGCCCAGGGTTAGGGCGCGGTACCTCGGAATACTGCGGACGGGCGTGGTCTTTCGCAGTGCGGCAATGCCCCGTTGGAGGAGGCCGTGCCGGCGGTGCTGGTGCTCAGGTCGCCGTGGAGGTGCGCAGCGGGCATCGGGGCACGGCGATCCAGCAGACGGTGGCTGCCAGGGCGAGGCCGGCGGCGACGAGTCCGACCGTGAGGCCGGCTGCCCCGGGCAGCTCCTGGACGAGGACGAAGACGCCCATCGCGAGGACGAAGACGCCGAAGCCCTTGCGCAGCGCGGTCTCGGGGACGATCCCGGTCAGGCGTCCGCCCAGCACGGAGCCGAGGATCGCGGCGACGGTCACGGCCCCGACCAGGCCCCAGTCGAGCTGGACGGTGGTCAGGTAGCCGGCGAGTCCGGCGAAGGACTTCAGCGCGATGACCACCAGCGAGGTCCCCACGGCCACGGGCATCGGCAGTCCGCCCAGCAGCGCCAGGGCCGGGACCACGAGGAAACCGCCGCCGGCCCCGACCAGACCGGTGACGAGCCCGACGACCAGGCCCTCGACGATCACCTTGACCACCGGCAGCTCGTGGTCGGTGTCCGTCGCCGAGCGGCTGCGGCGGCCGCGGATCATGGCCACGGAGGTGGCGACCATCATGAGCCCGAAGGCGATCATCAGGACGGTGCCGGGGATGAAGCCGCCGAGCAGGCCGCCGCCGAAGGCCCCGGCCATGCCGGCGGCTCCGAAGAGCAGCCCGGTGCGCCACTTCACTCGTCCGGCCCGGGCGTGGTTGACGGCGCTGACGGCCGAGGTCGCGCCGACCACGAACAGCGAGGAGGCGATGGCCTCCTTGGCGTCGAGGCCCGCGACGTAGGTCAGAATCGGCACGGTGAGGATGGACCCGCCGCCGCCGAGCAGGCCGAGGGAGAGTCCGATCGCCACCGACAGCAGCAGGGTCAGAACGAGGGTGGTGGTCATGCGGCGGGTCCTTGTCTTCCGGGGGCGGTGGTCAGCGGACGGGCAGGCCGGCGCGCTGCCAGGCGAGCATGCCGCCGGCCATGGTGGCGGCGTCGTAGCCGGCTGCCGACAGGGCCTCGGCGGCGGCCGCGCTGCGGTTGCCGCTGCGGCAGACCACGATCACGGGGCGGGTGCGGTCGATCTCGGCCAGGCGGGTGCCGAGCTGTCCCAGGGGGATGTGGAGCGCCCCGGGGATCATGCCCTCCACGACCTCGGCGTCCTCGCGGACGTCGAGGACCTGGTCCTGGGTGCGGCGCTGCTGGGCGTCGGCGACGGTGATCTCTGTCATGGCTGCTCCTTCGGGGGTTAGGCGGAGGGGATCTGGGCGATGGCCGTGGCGGCGGTCGGCTCCTCGGCCGCGCGGTTCCAGGGCATGGCGGACAGCGCCTTGCCCATGGCGCAGGTGTTGGACAGGGCCGAGAAGGTCAGGCCGGTGCCGATGGCCCCGGCGAGGGTGCGCAGGCGCGGCGAGACGAATCGGCCGCCGACCAGGCCGAGGACGACCAGGGAGCCAGCCACCATCCGCACCTGGCGCTCCAGGTCCCAGCGGTTGGCGCCGCGCACGACGTCGCCCCCGGCGGCGGCGAATCCCGGGGCGCCGCCGGTCAGCACGTAGGCGGTGTCCACGCCGGCGGCCGCGAGGCGCTGGCGGGACTGCTCGGCCCGCACCCCGGACTGGCAGACCAGGACGACCCGCTCGCCGAGGCGGTCGGCGACCGCGTCGGTGTGCTCGGTGAGGAGCGGCAGCGGGACGTTGTAGGAGCCGCGGATGTGCAGGGCGGCGAACTCGGCGGCGGAGCGGACGTCGAGGATCACCAGGTCCTCGTGGCGGTCGATCCACTCGCGCAGGGTCTGCGGCTCGACGGTGGTCAGGTTCAGGGAGGCGGAGGTCATGAACATCCTTCTGTCTGGGGGTCCCGGGCTGGGCGTGCACCGAGTCTGACATATACCCCGGGGGGTATGCAAGACACCCCGGGGGGTATAGCATGGGGGTCCCGACCCGCACCCTCAGGAGGCCCCCGTGCAGCTGGACACCACCGAACTCGCCCCCACCGTCAACCGCCTCAAGCGCGCCCAGGGGCAGCTGGCCGCCGTCGTGCGCATGCTCGAGGAGGGGCGCGACTGCAAGGACGTCGTCACCCAGCTCGCCGCGGTGTCCAAGGCCCTGGACCGGGCCGGCTTCGCGATCATCGCCAGCGGCCTCGAGCAGTGCCTGACCGATCCCGACGGGTCCCTGGACAAGAAGGACATGGAGAAGATGTTCCTCTCGCTCGCCTGAGCGGACCGCCGCGGAAGCATCCGGGACGCCCCCGCTCGTCGAGGAGGATTCATGCACCCGACCGGACCTACCGTCGCCGCGCACGTGCGGCGGCTCGAACGTGCGGCGCTCGATCGCCTGACCGCGGCCGCAGGTCCCGCCTCTCTGTGCGCGCTCTCGCGGGACGGCACCCCACGGCCGGCGGCGAAGTACCACGAGGGCGCCGCGGTGGCCCTTGCCCAGGCCCGCCGCGCCCTCGACGAGGCGGCGCCGGAGGACGACGCCGCCACG
>NZ_BAAANO010000007.1:0-11041 GCF_039529845.1 Brevibacterium samyangense
AGCTGATTCCCTCCACCGACGACCACATGAGGGAACGACGCGCACATCCGTCGAGAGGACCGCCACGTAAGTCGGTAACGCCGGGGTGGCCGGACTCGGTGACACGCCCGGGCTGTACACACATTTTGAGCATTCACCCGTGAGAGGAGCGCGGGTGGAGGCGCGTGGGGAAAGCGGAAGCCCCGGACGCCCGTGACGGGCCGCCGGGGCGGGTGTCGGGAGGAAGGAGCGGTCAGATGTCCGCGTTGCCCGCCTCGACCTCGGAGCGGGTCTGTGAGTACATCCGCTGGATGTAGTCCTCGAGTTCGGACTTCTCGACCCGCCACTGGCCGCGTCCGCCGACCTTGATGGCGCGGAGCTCGCCGGACCGGACAAGTGCGCGGGCCTGTGCGACCGAGACGTTGAGGATCTCGGCGACGTCGATGAGCGGTAGGAAGCGGGGTTCGACGACCATGGGAGTCCTTCCGGGTGAGTCTCGTGGGACGCCACGATCTGCGTGGTGATCTCGACGATTGGTGCACTCGTCGGGTATTTTGCTGCTCAATGCTACCACTTGCGTTCGTTTGATCGGCTGGCATCCTCCTGTGATGTTCGTCTCGGCGGCGCCGTGCACGTCGAGGAGAAACCGTGCTGCAGAAATCCCAGGCCCCCGAACCGCGTCCCGCCGACCGTCTGCGCATGCCCCGGTGGCGCGATCCACGCCTGCTCATCGGAATCGTCCTCGTCGTCCTCTCGGTCGTGGGGACGTGGGTGATCGTCGACCGGTCACGCTCCGAGGTTGCGGTGTGGGTCGCGGCGCGTCCGCTCGTCCCGGGCGACGTCATCGGCCCCGGCGACCTCGTCTCGACGGAGGTCGGGCTGCCGGAGGACTCGTCCGCGTACCTCGCGGCCTCGAGTCCCGTTCCCGAGGGCAGCACGGTGCTCGTGCCGGTCGGGCCCGAGGAACTCGTGCCGGCCGCGGCCCTCGGCTCCGCCGAGCACCTCGCCGGCCGCCTCGTCGCCCTCGAGGTCGGTGGGGCAGTGCCGGAGTCGGTCGTGCCCGGAGCCCGGATCGACGTGTGGGCGACGGACCCGCGCGCCGATGACGTCGACCCACGGGAGATCCTCTCCGGCGTCGACGTCCTCGCCGCCGAGCGCGACACGGGCGGGTTCACCGCCGGCGGCGGATCCCGGGTCGAGGTCTTCGTCCCGGAGGACCGCCTCGGCCCGGTGATGGAGGCGATCGCCGCCGAACACCACATCACGGTCGCGGCGGTCCTGCGATGATCGGCGTCGTCGTCGCGGTCGACGTCGAGTTCGAGACCGCAGTCACTGCATCGCTCGGCGCCGCTCCGGGGATCGAGGTCGTGCGTCGGCCCGCCGACGAGATCGAACTGCTCGCCCTCGCCTCCGCGGGAATCGGAGACGTCGTCCTCGTCGGCCGGTGGTTCCCCGGGATCGACGCCGAGGTCGTGGCGCGGCTGCACACCTCCGGGGTCCGCCTTCTCGGGTTCGGCGACGACCGGTCCGGGTTCCGTACCTGGGGCGTCGAGGAGGTCGTGTCGCCGTGGGCCGGTGACACCGCCCTCGCCGAGGCGGTCCATCGGGTGGCCACCGTCGCTCCTCCCGGCGCTGCGCCGGATTCCGGGCCGTCCTCCTCCGTGGAGACGCGGGACGGATCGACCACAGCCGGGGGCGCGCATGCGGGGGAGGGCGCCGACGCGGCGCCCGGCACGGTCGATCGGGCGCCGGCCCCGGTCATCGCGGTGTGGGGGACGGGCTCGGCGCCCGGGCGGAGCGTGCTGGCCGGAGCCCTCGCGCATGTGCTGTCACGGGAAGCCGGACACACGGTCCTCGTCGACGCGGACACGGTGGCCGCTTCCCAGGCGTCGCTGCTCGGACTCCTCGACGAATCGCCGCGGATCGCGTCCCTGTGCCGGGCCGCGGCGGCAGGGACCCTGGGGCCGGGTGCGCTCGTGAACTCCGCGCTCCGGATCGCTCCCGACCTCGACGTCGTCACGGGGCTCGGGCGTGCGGAACGGTGGCCGGAGGTGCGCCCGGCCGTCCTCGGCGAGGTGCTCGACGGGATGGCGGACTGGGCGCGGTTCGTCGTCGTCGACGTCGCGGACCGGATCGACCCGGACGATCCGCTCGCGGACCCGCACTACGACCGTCACGGAGCGACCCGGGCGGTGCTCGACCGGGCGGGCCGGGTCCTCCTCGTCGCCGAGGCGACACCCCTCGGGTTGCAGAGACTCGTGCGGCTGCTCGAGACCGAGCGTGTCCGTGATCTCGGGGACCGTGTCACGGTCGTGATGAATCGGGTGCGGGCCTCGGCCGTCGGGTCGGAACCCGAAAGGCGTATCCGGGCGACGCTCGCCCGGTTCGTGCACGTGCCCCACCTCGTGTGCGTGCCCGACGACCGGGCGCTCGTCGACGAGGCCGTTCTCCTCGGCCGGACGGTTGTCGAACACGCGCCGCGTTCCGCGGTCGCCGGAGCGATCCGGGACCTCGCCCTCGGACTGCCCGAGGTGCCGGTGGAGGCGGGGAGCGACGGGGCGCCCCGGCGCGGGAGGCGTGGTCGCCGGGAATCCGGTCGGGTTCGCTCCCGCCTGCGGGCCGCCGTGCGGGGAGGATGAGCGTCGGGTGGGCGGGTGCCGCCACGAGTGTCCCCGCGTCCCTGGGGGACAATGGGCGCATGACACGAGCGAAGTCCCTCCGCGTTTACGTCCCCGTCCTGCACCGCGATCTCGACGAGGTCCTCACGGGCACCCGGGAGGTCACGGGTTTCGGGCCCGACCGGAACGCCCGCGCTCTCACGGGTGAGGCGCTCGAGGAAGCCGAGTGGTTCGCGCTCGACGTCGCCGCCGGCAGCATCGCCGGACCGGCGGCCCAGGCGCGCAGTCCCCGTTGCGTCGTCGCCTGCGACGCACCCGGTGACCTCGCGGCGACCGCGCTCGTCGACGGCGTCGAGGCCGTCGGGCCGTTCGCGCTCACGGCAGCGGAGGTCGTGAGCTTCCACGTCGACGACCCCGCGGTGACGGACGGCCTGCCGGAGGATCCGGCGACCGCCGCCGACGTCCTCGCGGCCGAGGCCCTCCTGTGGTTCGACGCCACGGAGCTGGAGACCGTCCGCGAGCTGCACGCGCAGAACTGACGGCGCGTCGCCCCGGACGTCCTCGTCCTTCGGCCGCGTGCGCGCCGGAGCGTCGCGATGCCGGGAACGGACTGCCCCCCCGGTCGTGCTCAGGCGTCCGGCGCGGCGAAGCGCTCGAGGCGGTCCACGAGGATGCGCTCGATGGTGGGCTCGAGTGCGGATTCCACCATCGATCCGAAAAGAGGGACGTCGGAGGAGATCCGGGTGATCGCACGGGCGGCCGTGGCCGTCCCCTGCGCCGTGAGCTCGAGCACGATCGAGACCTGTGCGGGTGCGCCGGGCACCTCCGCCTCGATCCGCACGGTGGCCGTGTCGTCGGTGGGGGAGAAGGGCGCGGCGGACACCGATTGCACGAGTGATGCCCCGGCCGGGAGGAACCTCTTCACGGTGTCCGGGAGTGCGTCCCCGGCGAGCGGAGCGCGCACCACGAGCCCGAGTCCGTCCGCGACGGGCCGGGAGACCTCGACCTCGGCGGGAGCCGCCGCAGTGTCCGTGGTGTCGTCGGTCCAGCGTGCGGGGTCCCCGATTCGGGTCATGAGCGAGTGCAGGCCCACGTCGTAGCGACGGCGCAGTTCGATCGTCTTCATGGGACGAGTCTTTCACGGTGCGGTCGACCCCGGAGAGGAATGACGTGTGCGGACTCACACCCTCCGGGGGAATGCCGCGAACAGGAGCCGGGGCATAGGCTTGTCACCGGAGGGGATCGACGGCGATCCCCGGCAACTCGGGTACCGCACCACACCGCACGAGCTGCTGCACCGCACACATCGGAACCGACTACCAGAGGTGACAATCGTGGCCGAGGTCAACAAGACCGCGCTCGCACAGGCATGGGTGGAGGCAACGGGGGAGAACCCACCGGAGAATCTGCTCGACGCGTACTTCCCCCGCGTGGACGAATCGGAACTCGCGGTGCACGGGCCGCAGGTCCTCGCCGCCCAGACGATCCGCCACACCGCACTCGCCGCCCGGTACACCGGCGGCGACGCCCTCATCGAGATCCGCAACCCTGCGGCGGACGACGACGACCACGCCGGCAACCGGACCGTCATCGACATCGTCGTCACCGACATGCGGTACCTTCTCAGTTCTCTCGTGTCCGAACTCAGCCGGACGGGGCTCGCGATCCGGAGCGTCCGCCACCCGATCATGGTCGTGGACCGGAGCGGGGACGGGATGCACATCGTGCCGACCGAGGACGCCCGCGGCGGCACCGAGACCGCCGCGCTCCCGGTGATCTCCGCCCAGCAGCTCTCGGCGGTCGACCCGCACGCGCACGTCTCCCTCGAGTCCTGGATCCACCTCGAGGTCGATCGGGTCCCCACGAGCGAGTTCCCCGCTCTCGAAGCCGGTCTGCGCCACACGCTCGAGTTCGTCGCCGCCGCCGAACACGACCGTGAGGCGATGATCGATCGTGCCCGCTCGATCGCCGCCGAACTGCGGGCGAAGGCGCCCCGCACCGAACTCGCCGCCGAGGCCCGGGAGGCCGCCGACCTGCTCGACTGGCTCGAGGGCCGGTTCGCCTTCATGGGATATCGCGAGTACCGCCTCGAACGGACGACCGAGGGACAGACCCTCGTGCCCGTCGAACAGTCGGCACTCGGTATCTCCGGGCTGCGCGGGACGACGGTGACGCCGCTGTCCCAGGCCGTGGCCTCGAAGACCCTCGAACCGCACGTCCTCGTCCTCACGAAGGCGAACTCCCGGTCGAGCCTCATCCGCCGCGGCTTCATGGACTACGTCGGGGTGAAGACCTTCGACGCCGAGGGCAACATCGTCGGCGAACGGCGCTTCGTCGGCCTCTACACCTCCCGGATGTACACCTCCTCGGTGCTCGACATCCCGGTCGTGAAGACGAAGGTGAAGACGATCCTCCGCCGGTCCGGCCTCGCCCGTGATTCGCACTCGGGCAACGAACTCCTCTCGATCCTCGAGACCTACCCGCGTGACGACCTGTTCCACGCGGACACCGAGGAGATCCTCGACGTCGCGCTCCAGGTCGTCGAGTTCCAGGAGAAGCGCGAGGCGAGCGTCTTCGTCCGCCGCGACCCCTACGAGCGGTACGTGTCCGTCCAGGTCTATGTCCCCCGCGACCTCTACGACACGAACTCCCGGGTCCGCGTGGAGAACGTCCTCCGGGAGGTCTACCGGGCCGAGAGCGTCGACTTCGACGTCCTGCTCACCGATTCCGCCCTCGCCCGCCTCCACTTCGTGGCCCGGGTCCCGCGCGACGAGCTCCTCCCGAGCCCCGACGTGAACGCGGTGATCGCCCGGATCAAGGGCGCACTTCGCTCCTGGCAGGAGGACGTCGCGGAGATCCTCGCACCGTCCGACGACAAGGTCACGGCCGACGCCTTCGACCGGGTCCGCCGCTGGTCGCGTGCGTTCCCGCCCGGCTACGTCGAGAACCACTCGGCGGCCGAGGCCGTCGCGGACATCGCGCGGTTCGAGTCCCTCTCCTCGGATGCGGAACCGATCGTCCGCGTCTACCGCCCGCACGCGGCCGACAACACCGATCTGCGTCTGGCCTTCTACCGGATGGAACCGGCGCTGCTGTCGGACATCCTCCCGTACCTGTCCTACCTCGGGGCGAAGATCCTCGACGAACGCCCCTATGCGCTCGACCTCGCCGACGGCACCCACCGCTACATCTACGACTTCGGACTCGATTTCCCGGCACCCGTCGACGAATCCGACTTCCGCCGCCTCGAGGACGCGTTCATCGCCGCCTGGACCGGAAAGCGGGAGGCCGGTGGCATGGACCGCCTCATCGTCGAGGGCCTGTCGTGGAGGGACATCGCGGTCCTCCGCGCGTTCCTCCATTATCTGAGCCAGGCGAACTTCTCCCTGTCGAACCAGTACATGGGGCAGGTCTTCACCCTCCATCCGACGATCTCTGCCGAACTCGTGGAGCTCTTCCGGACGAAGTTCGACCCGGACCTCCCGGCCGACGTCGATCGTGCCGCCGCGGTCGACGCGCTGCGCGATCGCATCCTCGAGGAGTTGCAGGAGGTCGAGAGCCTCGACGCCGACCGGGTCCTGCGCTCGGTGCTCGCACTCATCGACGCGATCGTCCGGACGAATGTCTTCCAGCCGACGGACGGTTCCCTGCCGCACGCCATGGTGTTCAAGATCCTGCCGGGCGAGCTCGACTTCCTGCCGAAACCCCGGCCGGCCTTCGAGATGTGGGTGTACTCGCCCGAGGTCGAGGGCGTCCACCTCCGCTTCGGTTCCGTCGCCCGCGGCGGCCTGCGCTGGTCGGATCGCCGCGAGGACTTCCGCACCGAGGTGCTCGGTCTCGTGAAGGCCCAGATGGTGAAGAACGCCGTCATCGTGCCGACGGGGGCGAAGGGCGGCTTCTACCCGAAGCGGTTGCCCGATCCCGCGGTCGACCGCGAGGCGTGGGCAGCGGCCGGTCAGGCCGCGTACGAGCTGTTCATCAACGCGCTCCTCGACGTCACCGACAACCGGACGGCCGACGACTCCGTCGTCCATCCCCCGCGCACCGTCGTGCACGACGCCGTCGACCCGTACCTCGTCGTCGCCGCGGACAAGGGCACCGCACGCTTCTCCGACGTCGCGAACGCGATCGCGCGCACGCGCGGATTCTGGCTCGACGACGCCTTCGCCTCCGGCGGTTCGGTCGGGTACGACCACAAGGCCATGGGCATCACCTCTCGCGGTGCCTGGAAATCCGTCGAACGGCACTTCCGGGAACTCGGCGTGAACACGGCCTCCGAGGACTTCACTGTCGTGGCGATCGGTGACATGAGCGGTGACGTGTTCGGCAACGGCATGCTCCGCAGCGAGCACATCCGGCTCGTCGCCGCGTTCGACCACCGGGACATCTTCCTCGATCCGGATCCCGACCCGGCGGTCTCCTTCGCCGAACGCAGGCGGCTCTTCGAGCTGCCGCGGTCGAGCTGGCAGGACTACGACACCTCCCTCATCTCCGCCGGCGGCGGGGTGTTCTCGCGGTCCGAGAAATCGATCGACGTGAGCGAACGGGCGGCCGCCGTTCTCGGCATCCGGCCGGGCCCGCGGACCCCGAGCGAACTCATGACGGCGATCCTCCAGGCCCCCGTCGACCTGCTGTTCAACGGCGGTATCGGCACGTACCTCAAGGCCGAGTCGGAGAGCAATGCGGCCGTCGGTGACAAGGCGAACGACGCGATCCGGATCAACGGCGGCCAGGTCCGGGCGAAGGTCATCGGGGAGGGCGGCAACCTCGGTGCCACCCAGCTCGGGCGTATCGAGGCGGCCCTCGCGGGCGTCAAGCTCAACACGGACGCCGTCGACAACTCCGCGGGCGTCGACTGCTCCGATCACGAGGTCAACATCAAACTGCTCCTGCGGACGCTCATCCGGGAGGGCATCTTCGCACTCGAGGACAGGGAAAAGGTCCTCCTGTCGATGACCGACGAGGTCGGTGATCTCGTCCTGCAGAACAACTACACGCAGAACATCGCGCTCGGCGAGGCACGCGACCGTGCACGGTCGATGACGAACACCCACCGCCGTCTCATGAAGTACCTCGAACGGAACGCGGACCTCGACCGGGTCGTCGAGTTCCTGCCGACGGACAAGGAACTCGACCGGCGGGCCGAGGCGGGCCAGGGATTCACCTCGCCGGAGCTCGCGGTGCTCCTCGCGTACACGAAGATGGACGCCGTCGACCGGATACTCGCCTCGGACCTCCCGGACGAGCCGTGGGTCCAGGAATTGCTCACCGAGTACTTCCCGGACAGCCTCGCGCCGTACTCCGAGCACTTCACGAAGCACCCGCTGCGGCGCGAGATCGCCTCGGTCGTCCTCGTGAACCGGATCGTCGACCGCGGTGGGCTCACCTACCTGTTCCGCATGCAGGAGGAGACGAACGCGGCGATCCCGGACATCGCACGCACCTTCGTCGCGGTGTCGCGGATCTTCGACCTCGGCGAGCACTTCGCGGAGATCTGTGCACTCGACAACCGGGTGCCGACCGAGGTCCAGGTGCGCCTCGGCCACAACTGGGTGCGCCTCCTCGACCGGGCCTCCCGCTGGCTCGTCGGTCAGATCCCGACCGGAATGGACGTCCCGGACGTCGTCGCGCAGTACCGTCCCACCGCCGAGGCGCTCCGCGGCAGCATCGGTCGCCTCACGCGGGGGGAGGACCGGACGGCCCTCGAGGACACCGCCCACGAGTACGTCCGGGCAGGCGTGCCGCAGGACCTCGCGTTCCGCGCGGCCGGGCTGCTCGACGAGTTCGCGGTGCTCGACATCGCGCAGGTGGCCACGGAGTCCGGCGAGCCCGCCGAGGACGTCGCGGAGATCTACTTCGGCGTGACCGATCTGCTGTCGGGACACCGTCTGCTCGGCCTCATCGGAGCGCTCGACCGCCGGACACGGTGGAGCGCACTCGCCCGGGGGGCCCTGCGCGACGACTTCTACCAGGGCGTCTACTCGATGGTGCGGGCGGTCGCGTCCTCGACCGAGAGCGAGAAGGACACCGCCCAGGCACGGGCGGACGAACGCATCGCCCAGTGGCGGGCCCGTCACGACATCGCGCTGCGCTCGGTCCTCGCGACGCTCGACGAGGTCACCGGCCTCGACGTCGTCGACCAGGCGCCGCTCTCGGTGCTCCTGCGGATGATCCGCGGCGTCGTCCGGCAGACCGCTCGGCGCAGCGGCGTCGCACAGTCCGGTGGCACCGCATGAGCCTGCTCTCGGACCTCCTCGCGGCCGAGGGGATCGTCGACGAGGACGACGTCGAATGGCTGCACGTCCTCGTCGGTGACTGGCAGCTCATCGCAGACCTTTCCTTCGCCGACCTCGTCCTCTGGGTGCCGGTCGCCGGCACCGGTGACGGGGCCGGCGGACCGGACGGTGACGGGGAGGGCACGCCGGAGCGTGACTTCCGGGTCATCGCCCACTGCCGACCGACCACGGGGACGACGGTCTACCCGAACGACGAGGTCGGCACCGTCGCGAACACGGAGGAACGGGAGTTCCTCGTCAGGGCGTGGACGGAACGCACGATCGTCATCGTCCCGGAGACGACGACGCCGCTCTCGGGCGCCGAGGTGGTTCCGGTGATCCGGCGCGGCCGCGTCGTCGCGCTCCTCACCCGGCACACCGAGGAGAGCCGCCGCTCCGGTTCCTCGCGCCTCGAGCGCTATTACCGCTCGTGTGCCTCGATGCTCCTGTCCATGATCGCCGAGGGCGCGTTCCCCGATCTCGAGGCGCCGTCGGGCGCTCGACGCGGCGAACCCCGGGTCGGGGACGGGCTCATCGTCCTCAACCGGGAGGGACGGGTGCGTTACGCCTCGCCCAACGGGGTGTCGGTGCTCCACCGGCTCGGGCACGACGGGGAGATCGAGGGACGGTACCTCGCCGAGGTCGTGTCCGCGCTCGTCGAACAGTTGCGCCCGGTCGACGAATCGCTGCCGCTCGTGCTCACCGGTCGCGCTCCGTGGAGGGCCGAGGTCGAGTCCGGTCGGGTGGCGGTGTCCCTGCGGGCGATCCCGCTCGTGCGTGCGGGCAATCGGACGGGGGCGCTCATCCTCGCCCGTGACGTCTCGGAGATCCGTCGTCGCGAACGTGAACTGCTGAGCCGCGACGCGATGATCCGGGAGATGCACCACCGGGTGAAGAACAACCTCCAGACGGTCTCGGCGCTCCTGCGCCTGCAGACCCGGCGGATGGAGAGCCCGGAGGCGAAGGAGGCCCTGCAGGAGGCGATGCGTCGGGTGTCGATCATCGCGATCGTCCACGACACGCTGAGCCAGGGTGTCGAGAGCGAGGTCGACTTCGACGAGATCGTCGACAAGGGTCTGAGGCTCACCCCGGAGCTCTCGTCGCCGCAGGTGCACGTGTCGCTCAAACGGACCGCGAGTTTCGGACAGGTGTCCTCGGCGGACGCGACCTCCCTCGCTCTCGCCCTCACCGAACTCGTCACCAATGCGATCGAGCACGGATTCCCGCTCACCCCCGAGCAGGCGGCTTCGGGGGAGACCCTCGTGGGGACCGTGTGGGTGACCCCGCAGCGGGAGGGCGACCGCCTGCGCGTCGTCGTCGCGGACGACGGAGTGGGCCTCGGCGACGGGGACGGACCTGGGAACGGCCTCGGCACCCAGATCGTCACGACGCTCATCACGAGCGACCTCGCCGGTTCGATCCAGTGGCGCCCCCGCGCCGGAGGCGGGACCGAGGCGATCATCGACGTGCCGCTGCGGCCCGAATCGTTGTGAGGACATCGTTGTGACGACCGGCCGGGGGTAAAGGCCAGAATGTGTGTACAGGATGGCCCGCTTGCCCAGTAACCCGTAGGGCAAAGCCCCTCCGAACATGCCCTGTGAGCATGTTCAGTGCGAGATCCTCGAAATCAACCCCGTCGTGATGTACGTACTGGCACGCCGGAAGTTGCCCCTCGAACCGCCTCAACCCCGTGGTTCCGACGAGGTACGCGCCGGCCCGACCGTCACCCACGGCAGCGGTGTCGATCGCGCGAAGCCGCTTCGACCATCTCAGGTCGCAATCGGGTGCGGTTGCCGCTGTCGAGGTCGCGATCGGTGGTGGAATTTCCGCGAAAACATGCAGACGATCGCGATCTCAACGGGCCCACCACAGGGAATCGCGATCTCGATGCACGGCCCGGCTCACGCGCGCACGAGGAATGCGAAGACCCACCGGGCCGGGCCGCCTCTGACCGCATCCCCCTATCAACTGAGCGATCTGGCACGATCCAGCGGCCCGGATTCGTGCCGAAGTGCGCAGCTGATTCCGGAATCGTGCCGAAGTGCGCAGCTGATTCCCTCCGCCCGCGAGCACATGGGGAAACGATGCGGAATTCGGTCGGGAGGACGGCAGCGGCGTCCGGAAAGGATGGGGCGGCCGGACTCGGTGACACACCCGGGCTGTACACAC
>NZ_BAAANO010000007.1:11071-19777 GCF_039529845.1 Brevibacterium samyangense
GGTCCGGAACCCTCGGGTTCCGGACCTTCCGTCGTACGGTGGTTGCGCGGGTCAGCCTGCGCGGCGGGCGCGGGCTGCGCGGCGCTTGAGAGCGCGGCGCTCGTCCTCGCTGAGACCGCCCCAGACGCCGGCGTCCTGTCCCGATTCGAGTGCCCACTGGAGACAGGTCTCCGCCACCTCGCAGCGACGGCACACGCTCTTCGCCTCCTCGATCTGGAGCAGGGCCGGGCCGGTGTTGCCGATGGGGAAGAACAGTTCGGGGTCCTCGTTGAGGCATGCCGCGCGATGGCGCCAGTCCATGGTTTCCTTTCCTGGATGGGTTCGTCGCGCCGGGCGGAAACACACGTCTCGAGCGTCAGCGGGCGACGTGGGCGTCATCCGCGAATGGTCTTCGCGAGTGGTGGTTTCCGCTCCGAGTCCTCCCGGGCGGGAGGCTCTGGGTCCTCCCGGACGGGGCCGGGAGCAGGCGCGCCAAGTGGTCAGGCGATTCTGATCCCTACAAGGGTCACACGCGGCCTCCGGTGGGACAAGAGGTCCGTTGTGTGAAATTGCCGACAAACGTTCATCGTCCTTCAGAAGGCGAGTCGGTGCAAATCGACCCACGGGTGGGTCCTGTTCCGGGAAACGGTGGGGCCGGCCGGGTGCGCGGGGATCGACGTCTTGTCCCTCCGGGACTGCTGTGGTGTGCTGTGCCTATGACATATGACACACCGCTTCCCGGCCGCCGGCTCGGCAATCTCTCCGACGTCCGCCTCATCAGCATCGAGGGGCGTGCGCCCCGGGTCGATCCCGAGGCGTTCGTGGCGCCCGGCGTCACACTCATCGGCGATGTCCACCTCGGGCCGGGCAGCAGCATCTGGTACGGCTGTGTGCTCCGGGCGGACCGGGGCTCGATCACGATCGGGGCGGGCTCGAACGTCCAGGACAACTCGGTCATGCACGCGGACCCGGGCAAACCGGTGGTGGTGGGGGAGCGGGTGTCCGTGGGCCACCGGGCTCTCGTCCACGGGTGCACGGTCGGCGACGACGTGCTCGTCGGGATGAGTGCGACCCTCCTCAACAACTGCTCGATCGGCAGCAACTCCCTCGTGGCGGCCGGCGCGGTCGTCCTCGAGGGCACCGAGGTGCCGCCCGGTTCGCTCGTCGCGGGAGTCCCGGCGAAGGTCCGGAGGGAACTGGAGGAGTCGGACCTCGAGCGCGTGCACGGCAATGCGCGGAACTACGGGATCATCACCGCACTGCACCGCGACACCGGGGCACTCCTCGAGTGAGCGCCCCGCACCGTCGCACGTGCGTCGTGTCGGCGGCCGATTTCGGCGCGTGATGATTTCGCGCGTACCGAACCCTTTGGGAGAATGAGCGCGTGAAGAACGTATTGGATCCCTCGCAGAACCGTGTTGTCATCATCGGCGGAGGCCCGGGCGGGTACGAGTCCGCACTCGTCGCCGCCCAGCTCGGTGCCGACGTCATGCTCATCGAACGCGAACGCTGCGGAGGATCCGCGGTTCTCACCGACGTCGTTCCGTCGAAGACCCTCATCGCGACCGCCGAACTCATGGTCGACATCTCCGAGTCCTCGGCGCTCGGGATCCGGTTCGGGAATTCCGACAAGGCGGACCCGGATCCCGCGGGCCCGCTCGTGCATGCGGATCTCGCCGCGATCAACCGGCGCATCCGGGATCTCGCGAATGCCCAGGCGAGCGACATCTACGACGGTCTCGTGCGCTCCGGCGTCAAGGCGATCAAGGGCACGGCGACCCTCGTCGGGCCCCGGACGGTGCAGGTCGTCGAGGCCGACGGTGCCGAGTACACGCTCGAGGCCGACACCATCCTCCTCGCGGTGGGTGCGCACCCGCGGGAGCTGCCGACCGCCGTCCCGGACAGCGAGCGGATCCTCACATGGACCCAGTTGTACGAACTCGACAAGCTGCCCGAGCACCTCGTCGTCGTCGGTTCCGGTGTGACGGGAGCCGAGTTCGCCTCGGCGTACAACGCGCTCGGGGCGAAGGTCTCCCTCGTGTCCTCCCGGGACCGCGTGCTCCCCGGTGAGGACGAGGACGCCGCGGAGGTGCTCGAGAAGGTGTTCCGGTCCCGCGGGATGAATGTGCTGTCGCGGTCGCGTGCGGAGACCGTGGAGCGGACCGAGGACGGTGTTCTCGTGACCCTCGCGGACGGTCGGAAGGTCCCGGCCTCGCACTGCCTCATGGCCGTCGGCTCGATCCCGAACACCGAGGGCCTCGGCCTCGAGGCCGCGGGTGTGCGCACGCTCGATTCCGGTCACATCGTCGTCGACGGGGTGTCCCGCACGACGGCCCCCGGGATCTACGCCGCCGGTGACTGCACGAGCGTGCTGCCGCTGGCCTCGGTCGCGGCGATGCAGGGCCGCATCGCGATGTGGCACGCGCTCGGCGACGCGGTGTCACCGCTCAAGCTGCGCAATGTCGCCTCGAACGTCTTCACGGCCCCGGAGATCGCGACCGTGGGTTACACGCAGTCCGACTACAAGCAGTCCACCGGCGATGTCGTCTCCGTGACGGTGTCGCTCAGCACGAACGCGCGCGCGAAGATGCAGGACGTCACCGACGGTTTCGTCAAGCTGTTCTCCCGGAAGTCCTCCGGTTCGATCCTCGGCGGGGTCGTCGTCGGTCCGCGGGCGAGCGAGCTCATCCTGCCGATCACGACCGCGGTGGAGAACCGGCTCACGGTCGATCAGCTCGCCCAGAGCTTCGCGGTGTACCCGTCGCTGAGCGGATCGATCACGGAAGCGGCGCGGAAGCTCCACACGCCGAACTGATCCGCGGCGCAGGGAGGTTGTCCCGTCTGCGCTGAAGGGCCACGATGAGTGCATGAGCACTCATCGTGCCCCTTCGTTCCTCACCGGGCAGGCCGACTACGACCGCAGCGAGACGGCTGCCGAGACGTACGACCGGAACTGGAACGAGGTCCTCCAGGAACTGCGGGTGCTCCAGACGGGCACGCAGATCCTCACGGGATTCCTCCTCGCACTCGCGTTCCAGCCCGCGTTCGCCGATCTCTCGCCGGGGCAGCGGGCGCTGTACCTCGTCCTCGTCGTCCTGTCGGTCCTCAGCGCGGTTATCGCACTCGCGCCGGTGGCCCTCCACCGGCTGTTGTTCCGGCGCGGGGTGAAGGACGTGATCGTCGGGTACGGGCACGCGGCGCTGCTCGGTGCGCTCGGCATCGTCTCCGTGCTGCTCGTCGGCGTCGTCGGATTCGTCTTCCACGTCGTCGCCGGGTTCACGCCCGCGTGCATCGTCGCAGGTCTGCTCGGACTGCTCCTCCTCGTGCTGTGGGTGTGGGTTCCCGTCGTCGTCCGGCGGAATCGCCCGGCGGACGACGACGCGGATGACGACGGGGACGAGGAGGAGGGCGGTCAGCCCTCGAACTCGACCAGGACCTGACCGGACTTCACACCGTCGCCGGCACTCACGAGGACGGCCTTCACCGTCGCGTCGTGGGTGGCCGTGAGCGGCTGCTCCATCTTCATCGCCTCGATGACGGCGAGGCGGTCGCCGGTCGACACGGTGTCCCCGGGGGCGACGTCGACGGAGACGACGGTCGCCTGCATGGGGGAGACGAGCTGCGGGGAGTCGTCGGTGCGGGCTGCGCTCCGGTGGTGGCGTGCTCGACGGGCCCGGCGTGCGGCGGCCGGGGAATCCGCGGTTCCCCCGGTGGGGGCTGCGCCGGGAGCGGCGAGGGTGGCGGGTACCTTCACGGTCATGCGGTGACCGTCGACCTCGACGACGACGTCGACGGTCTCTCCGCTGCTGTCGTCGTGCGGAGCGGTGCCTGATCGGCCGGGGGTGGGTGCATCGGTCACGGAGCCCTCCGAGGTGAAGCGGGGCATGAAGTCCGACTGCAACCACAGCGTGGAGACGGTGAAGTCCTCGGTGAACGCGGGTTCGTCCACGAGCGCGCGGTGCAGCGGGAGCAGCGTCTGCACGCCGGTGAGTTCGAACTCGGCGAGAGCGCGGCGGGCCCGGGCGAGGGCCTGCGCACGATTCTCGCCGGTGACGACGAGTTTCGCGAGCATCGGGTCGAAATCGACGCCGACGACCGAACCGGCACGCACACCGGAGTCGAGGCGGACGCCGGGGCCCGAGGGCACCTCGTAGGTCTCGACGGTGCCGGTCGCGGGGAAGAACCCGGCGGCGGCGTCCTCGGCGTTGATCCGGAACTCGAGTGCGTGGCCGCGCGGGCTGGGGAAGGCCTCGGGGAGGGTCTCTCCGGCAGCGATCCGCAGCTGCCACGCGACGAGGTCGACGCCGGTGACCTCCTCGGTGACGGTGTGTTCGACCTGGATGCGCGCATTCGCCTCCATGAAGGAGATGCGCCCGTCGGTGCCGAGGAGGAACTCGCACGTCGCAGCACCGACGTAGCCGACGTGGGCGAGGAGACGCTGCGAGGTCTCCGTGACGAGACGTTCCTGTTCCGCGGTGAGGAACGGTGCGGGTGCTTCCTCGATGATCTTCTGATTGCGGCGCTGGAGGGTGCAGTCACGGGTCGAGGCGACGAGGACACGACCGGTCCGGTCGACCATGCACTGGGTCTCGATGTGCCGCGGGTTCACGATCTGCTGTTCGAGCAGGCAGGAACCGTCACCGAAGGCGGCAAGGGCCTCACGGGAGGCGGACTCGAACGCACGGGGGAGTTCCTCCGCGTTCGCCGCGGTGCGGAACCCACGTCCGCCACCGCCGTGCACGGCCTTCACCGCGACGGGGTAACCGATGCGGTCGGCGACCTCGAGGGCCTCGGCGACGTCCGCGACGGGGCCGTCCGAACCCTGGGCGATCGGGGCGTCCACCGCGAGCGCCGAGGCGCGGGCGCCGGCCTTGTCACCGAGCGTCCGGATCGCCGAGGGCGGCGGGCCCACCCACACGAGTCCGGCATCGATGACGGCCTGGGCGAAGTCGGGGTTCTCGGCGAGGTATCCGTAACCGGGGTGCACGGCCTCGGCACCGGCCCGGCGGGCGACGGAGAGCAGGGCGTCGTGGTGGAGGTAGGTCGCTGCCGCGCCCTCTCCCTCGAGGAGCCAGGCGTCGTCGGCGAGCCGCACGAAGTCGGCGTTCGCGTCCGCCCGCGTGTAGGCGACGACGGACTCGAGTCCGAGGTCCTTGCACGCGCGCACGATCCGCAGTGCGATCTCGCCGCGATTGGCGATGAGCACGCGGGTGAACCCGGTGGTCTCCTCGGCGGTACGGCCCTGCATCGATTCCTTCAAGCCCGACTCCTTGTCGCTCACAAGCATGCTGACGGTCGGACGTCCGATCGTCCGACTCGGAACGAATCTAGGGACGACCTCCAAACGCTTGTGCGGTTCGGACAAAGGAGGCGGGCATCACTGGCGGGAATGCACGTCCCACAGGGAGGGCCAGAACAGGCCGAGGGAGGTGACGAGGTCCCGGAGGACCGGGAGGCTCAGCCCGATGACGTTGTGGTGGTCGCCCTCGATCCGGGAGACGAAGGCCCCGCCGTAACCGTCGATCGTGAGGGCGCCGGCGACCTCGAAGGGTTCGGCGGTCGCGATGTATGCCTCGAGCTCGGCCGGGCTGGGACGGACCGTGTGGATGCGCGAGGTGGCGGGCGCCTCGGCGGTGGAGGTGAGCGACCAGGGCGTCGTGGGGGACTCCCGGTCGAGCCGGGCCACGAAGTGCCCGGTGTGGAGGTCGGCCGCCCGTCCGCCCATCGCGGTCCACACCTCGCGGGTGGCCTCCGGGGTGTGGGGTTTGCCGATCGCGCGCCCGTCGAGCTCGAGGATGGAGTCCGAGGCGAAGAGGACGAGGGTCGTCGGCTCACCGCGGCCGTCCACGGTCGGGACCACGGGCACGGAACCGTCGAGGAGACGGGCGACGACGGCCTCGCCCTTGGCCCGTGCGAGCACCTGCGCGAGGTCCCTGATCGGGGTGTTCCCATGAGCCGCCTCGATCGCGTCCTCGTCGACGTGGGACCCGACGACCTGCGGTGTGATGCCGGTGGTACGGAGGATCTCGAGCCGGGAGGGGGAGGTCGAGGCGAGGACGACGTGGGTCATGGCGTGGGGTGCTCCTGGTGCGGCGGGCGTGGCTGTGCGGTGGACGGTGCGGGCGCTGCGGAGCCCGGCCCGGAGTCCGGCACCTGCCCGGTCTCCGGTGTCGATGCGGCATCCGACGCCTCGGCGGCGTTCCGGTCGACGTCGTCCCGGGGTGCATCGACATTGCGCGAGGTGAGCAGCGGGAGGTCGAGGTCCTCGGCGAAGCGACGGACGAGGAACGCGGCGAGGAACTGGTACCCGAGGGGACTCGGGTAGCGGCCCGCGCGGGAGACGAGGCCCACCCGGCTCGTCCCGCTCATCGCCTCGTTCGTCGACAGCGGCACGTGGCCGCAACTCACGGTCGTGAGCCATTGGGAACCGGCGAGCACCCGGGAGGAGCGTCGGAGCGCGGTGCGCAGCGGGCGGGGCACACCGGGCAGTGCTCCGAGGTTCGGGCACGTGAGCACGAAGACGCGGTACCCCTCGCGTTCGAGGCGGTTGAGCGCGGAGGTGAGCACCGGCAGCCCGATCGAACCGGTGAACGGATGGACGATGTCCGCCGAGCCCATGCTCAGGACCGCGTACCGGACGGCGGAGGTGCCGGAGCGGCCCTTGCGCATCCGGGGATCGGCGAGCAGCGCGTCGACCTGCGCGCCGATGTCCTCGGCCCGGGCGCTCGGTTGGGCGAGGGCACGGACGCGCACGGGGGAGCGGACGAGGGACGAGAGGCCGCGGGCCATGAGGACGGCCGGGGTCTTGCGGCGGCGACCGACCGAGAGGCCGGCGAGCCAGGAATCGCCGAGGACCGCGAGCGCCGGCAGGTGTTCCGTGTCCTTCGGGTCACCGAGCGGGACGCTGTGGTCGGCGTGCGGATCGACGAGGTGTGCGAGCTCGGGGACCCGGCGGCGGGCGTCGAGGTCGTAGGCAGCACGGAGACGTCCGGCCTGCCAGCGGAGGAGTCCGAAGAGGGATCCGCCACCGGCTGTGGCGAGGGCGGCGACAGTGACGAGGGCGCGGGCCGAGCTCTTCATCCGTCGCCTGCCTCCTTCGTCTCGCCGTTCCCGGCGTCCGTACAACCGATGTCGTTCATCCGACGCCGTCCGGGCCGGAAGCGGCCCGGACCCTGTTCGGGTCGTTCACCTGCGGATAGTCTTTCACGTATGACGACGAACCCCTCCTCCTTCGCCGGTCGGATCCGGAATGCGCTCACCGGTCTGCGGGAACGACGCACCCCGGGGCAGGCCGTGCAGGTCCGCAAACTCGTGACCTACGAACCCGAGGCGCTCGTCTACGCGCCACCGACCGACGACGAACTCGGACGCGGTGCGTACGAGCCGTACGTCGAGCCGTCGGTGCGCCTCGCTGCCGCATGGAGCTGGCGCGGGCTCGTGGTCCTCGCAGCCCTCGTCGCGGCCTACTGGTTGCTCTCGAAGGTGACGGCCGTCCTGCTCCCGGCGCTCATCGCGATGCTCATCGCAGCACTCCTGAGCCCCGTCTCCCAGTTCCTCCGCAACCGGCTGAGGTTCCCGAACGCACTCGCGGCGGCCACCGCGTTCCTCGGTGCGATCGTCGTCGTCGCGGGGCTCCTCAGCCTCGTCGGTCAGCAGATCGTGTCCGGGTTCCCGGCGCTCGCCGGACAGGTCGTCGCCGGCTACAACGCGATCGTCGACTGGCTCATGCACAACCCCTTCGGACTCGAGGCCGAACAGGTCGCCACGTTCCTCGACGACGGACTGCAGCAGGCGCTCACCTTACTCGAGTCGAACGCCTCCCGGATCGCCGGAGGTGCCGCCGGAGCCGCGGCGGGAATCGGGAACTTCCTCACCGGCCTCATCCTCACCCTCTTCACCGCGTTCTTCTTCATCCTCGACGGACGCCGGATCTTCACGTGGTTCGTCGGACTGCTCCCCGTCCCCGCCCGGTCGAAGGCCGAGGGCGCGGCGCTGCGCGGGTGGCAGACCCTCGTCCAGTACGTCCGAGTGCAGATCATCGTCGCGGCGGTCGACGCGCTCGGCATCCTCATCGGCGGGTTCCTCATCGGCCTCTTCGCCGGTCAGATGCCGTTGCTCATCCCGCTCACCGTGCTCGTGTTCCTCGGTTCGTTCATCCCGATCGTCGGTGCGGTCGCGACCGGTGCGATCGCCGTGCTCGTCTCGCTCGTCACGCAGGGCTTCGTCCCGGCGCTCTTCATGCTGCTCGTCGTGCTCCTCGTGCAGCAGCTCGAGGGCAATGTGCTCCAGCCGATGATCATGGGCAAGGCCGTGTCCGTCCACCCGCTCGCGGTCGTCCTCGCGGTCGCGGCCGGTGCCTTCCTCTACGGCATCCCCGGCGCGCTCTTCGCCGTCCCCGCGGTCGCCGTCGCGAACACCGTGCTGCTGTTCCTCGCCGGACGCGATCTCTTCGCCGAGGACGCCGTCGAGGCGGGGGAGGACCCCGCGGACGCAGCACCCGATCTCGAGCACGATGACGGGGAACCGACGGGTGCCGCTGCGGGTGACCGGGCGGGAGCGCCTGCGAAGTCCGGTGCGTCCGGGGTGCTCGCGGAGCCCACGGACGGCACCGCCGCGGACCCGAGTGCGCCGAACCCTCGTCCGGACCGCGACTGACCCGAGGCGGCGCGGACGTCGCGATCGGATCCCGGATCCCGGGGATCCGTGGCATTCGATCGCGACGTCGGC
>NZ_BAAANO010000007.1:19802-46488 GCF_039529845.1 Brevibacterium samyangense
AGGCACCCCGGGGTGAGGAGATCTCCTCACCCCGGGGTGCCTCGGCGTATGTGGCGGTCCTGTGTCAGAAGGCCTCGACGGCCTTGACCTCGACGGAGAGAGTCTTGCCGTTCGGGGCGGTGAACTCGACGGTGGAGCCGACGGCGGCCCCGTTCACGGCGGAGCCGAGCGGGGAGGCCTCCGAGAACACGTCGATGTCCGCGTCCCCGGCGATCTCGCGGGAACCGAGGAGGAAGCGTGTCTCCCGCGGGCCCATCTGGACCGTGACGACCTTGCCGGGCCCGGCGACGGAGGTGTCGGTGTCGGCCTCGCCGACGGTCGCGTTCGCGAGCAGGTGCTCGAGCTGACGGATGCGGGCCTCGATGGTGCCCTGTTCCTCGCGGGCGGCGTGGTAACCGCCGTTCTCCTTGAGGTCGCCTTCCTCGCGCGCGGCGTCGATCTTCTGCGCGATCTCGGCACGACCCGGACCGGACAGGTACTCGAGCTCCTTGGTCAGACGCTCATGGGCTTCCGGGCTCAGCCAGGTTCCCTCATCAGTGGTCATGTCTGCTCCTTCGGGTGTGTGCGCTCTTCGACGGTGACGATGGGCCGGTGTCGGAAGGGATCCGGTGCCGACCGCCTGCGGGCAATGACAACTCCCGGGGACCCTGCGGTTCCCGGGAGAGAGATTCCGGAAGGGGAGTCCGTCCGGAGGTACTGGGGGTGGTGCGTTCGTTCGGGCGATTCTAGTCGACGAACCAGCAGGATTCCACGTGTCCGCTCGAGGCGAGCTGGGTGGTCCGCAGCTCGATGTCGATGACGGCGGGGTCGGCGGTGCTCGCCCCGGGGTCCGCGGGCACCCGAACCTCGTCGTACCCGACGACGGCCTCCTGGGCGTTCGTCGCCTGGAGCGCGCACTCGATGTCGCGGGTGGCGTCCGCCACCACCGTCGCCCGGACGTGGGTGCGGGCGGAGTCGAGGACGTCGTAGCTCACGGTCCGGGGATCGACGGGGGAACCGGACGGCCGGAACGCGAAGAAGGCGGCGCCGATGCACAGGACGCCGAGTCCCGCCACGATGCCGATCGTGCGCAGGCGTTTCCCGGCCGCGGACTGCGGCTGCGGCGGTTTCGTGCCGTAACGATCCTGCCTGCGGTGCACTGTGGTCGACATCCGACTCCGGTTTCTCGGCGGTGGGCGCGTACTACCCTAGGATAGTGGTTCCCGCGAGGAACCACCCGACACCTCACAGCGACCGCGACGAGAACGCGAAGAAGGGGAACGACGTGCCGTACACCGGCCTCCGCCTGCTGGCAGTCCACGCTCATCCGGACGACGAATCGTCGAAGGGTGCGGCGACGAGTGCCCTGTACTCCTCCCTCGGAGCGCGGGTCATGGTCGCGACCATGACCGGTGGTGAGGCCGGCGACATCCTCAACCCCGCCCTGCTCCAGAGCCCCAAGGCCTCCCGCGACATCGCGGGGTTGCGCCGGGAGGAGATGGCCGCGGCGGCCGCGACCCTCGGGGTCGAACACGCGTGGGTGGGCTTCGTCGACTCGGGTCTGCCGGAGGGCGACCCCGAGGTGGAGACCCCGTCGGGGTGCTTCTACCGCACACCGACGGACATCGCCGCACGCACCGTCGTCCACGTGCTGCGCACCTTCCGCCCCCATGTCGTCACGACCTACGACGAGATGGGCGGCTACCCCCACCCCGATCACATCAAGAACCACATCGTCACGATGCGCGCGATCGAACTCGCCGCCGACCCCACCGCCAATCCGGAGCTCGGTGAGCCCTGGCAGGTGCAGAAGGTCTACTACAACCAGGACCTCTCGATGACGAAGTGGCGCACCATCCACGAGGCCCTCCTCGCCGACGGCCTCGAGTCCCCGCTCCAGGAGATGATCGACGGCTTCGAGCAGCGCGGCTGGAAGCGCGACACGTGGCTGTCGACGCGGATCGAGTGCGCGGCACAGTTCCCGCAGCGCGACCGCGCCCTCCTCGCACACGCGACGCAGATCGACCCGAACGGCAGCTTCTTCAGCGAGTCCCGGGAGATCGCGAAGAAGTACTGGTCGACGGAGGAGTTCGAGCTCGCGATCGACCACACCGGCCGGCCCGCGTTCGACCGCACCCAGGAGTTCGTCGAGACGGACCTCTTCGCCGGGGTGACGAAGGACGACGGGACGAAGGTGCCCGACGAGGGCGTGCTCGAGAAGGAGCTGGGACTGTGAACGCACTCTCCACACATGTGGCGTTCGTCTCCGCGACGTCGAACGTCGGGGTGCCGAGCGACGGCGCGACCGAGGGCGTGACGCCGCCGGATCCCGAGCTCGTCACCCCGGGCACGCTCGGCTTCCTCGTCACCTTCTTCATCGTCGTCGTGGTCGTGTTCCTCATCCGCGACGCGTTCAAGCGGGTCCGCCGCATCCGCGCCGCGGACCACGCGGAGGACCGGTCACCGATCCCCGTGGCCCGTCCGAACCGGCCGGCGGGAAGCACCGGTGCCGCCGAGGCGCCGCGCACCCCGGGTGCCGGCGGCACCTCGGGAGAGGGCGCCTCGGGCCCGGAGGACGACGGCCGCTGAACGAGGCGCGGGGGCGCACCCCGTACCCCGAAAGCACTGACGCCCCGGCACACACGGATCGAACCGTGTGTGCCGGGGCTTCAGTGCGTGTACGAGGGCGCGCTCAGCCGACGAGAGTGACCCAGGTGGCCGCGACGAGGAGCGCGGCGAGGTGGCAGCCGTAGCCGAGCACCGTGAAGACGTGGAAGATCTCGTGGAACCCGAAGGTCCGCGGGGCCGGGTTCGGGCGCTTGATGCCGTAGACGACGGCGCCGGTGATGTACATCGCGCCGCCGAGGACGACGAGGATGCCGACCGCGGGATTCGCCTGCCAGATCTGGGGGACGTACCCGATCCCGGCGACGCCGATGCCGACGTACACGGGGACGAAGAGCCAGCGCGGGGCGGTCGTCCACAGGAGACGGAACACGACTCCGAGGACGGCTCCCACCCACATGATCGTGAGGAGGATCGCGCAATCGCGCGGCGGGAGCATGAGCACCGCGAGCGGCGTGTACGTGCCCGCGATGATGAGGAAGATGTTCGCGTGGTCGATGCGTCGCAGGAGCAGTTTGATGCGCGCGCGCCAGGAACCGCGGTGATACACCGCCGACATCCCGAACAGCGTCATGCCGGTGAGCGTGAAGACGGCCGCGGCCAGGCGTGAGGCGATCGTGGGGGAGACGATGACGAGCGCGAGGCCACCGATCACCGCGAGCGGGAACGCTCCGGCGTGGATCCAGCCGCGCCACGAGGGTTTGATCTGGCCGGCGAGTTTCGCGAGTTCCGCGCGGAGCGCGCGTTCGCGGCGCGAGGGTCGGGTGGGCGACTGCTCCGCAGGATCCTGTGCTCCGGAGTACGGCGCGGAGCCGGACTCGGTCGGCGCTTCGGGGCCGGAGGATCGGCGTGGGGCGGGGGGTGCTGGGGTCGACATGACTCAAGAGTAGGAGCCGGAAATGTGTTTATCCTGTAAACAGTTTCGGAAGGGTGTCCGAGCGGCCCATTCAGGGAACTCCCCGGAGCGCACGGGTAGATTGAGGCGTCGGCGGACGCGCTCCGCCGACCGGCCCGTCGGCGGACGCGCTCCGCCGACCGGCCCGCCGGTAGACCCGGACCCGCCCTCGACCACAGGAGAACCCGGATGCCCGTTTCGCCCACGGCATGGCTGTACCGCCTCTACGACAAGCGGATCGCCCTGGGGCTGCGACCGGGTGGACGGATCCCGCGTCACGTCGGCGTCATCACCGACGGCAACCGGCGCTGGGCCAAGGAGTTCGGGACGACGACTGCCGACGGACACCGGGCGGGTGCGGACCGGATCGTCGAGTTCCTCGGGTGGTGCCAGGAGATCGGCGTCGAGATCGTCACGCTGTACGTGCTCTCGAAGGAGAACCTCGACCGGGCGGCCGAGGAGGTCACCGTTCTCACCGCGATCATCTCCGACATGGTCGATCAGATCGCTCGGAAGGAATCCGTGCGCATCACCCTCGCCGGTGACCTCTCCGTCATCCCCGAGCCGCTGCGCGGGCGTCTGCAGGCCGCCGAGGTGCTCTCCCGGGAGCGCAGTGCCGCGGCCGCGGGCCGTGCTGACGGGACGGGCAGCCTCGCGGTGAACGTCGCCGTCGGGTACAGCGGCCGGCAGGAGATCGTCGATGCCGTGAAGTCGGCGCTGCGCGATCGGGCGGGCCGGGGGGAGTCCCTCGAGGAGATCATCGAGTCCTTCGACGAGGAGGCGATCTCCGAGCACCTGTACACGAAGGGTCAGCCGGACCCGGATCTCATCATCCGTACCTCGGGCGAACAGCGTCTCTCCGGGTTCCTCGTGTGGCAGAGCGCCTATGCGGAGTTCTACTTCTGCGAGGTGTACTGGCCGGGATTCCGGCGCACCGATTTCCTCCGCGCCGTGCGTTCGTACGCCCAGCGACAACGCCGCTACGGGAAGTGACCGGCACGCCGCGGCCGGCGCCCAACGTGCGGTACCGGCGACACCGACCGCACCCCGATCGTTTACCTTCAGGACGTATCGCGCACGGAGCATCCGGCGTAGGTTGAGAGCAGCCGGTCGCCGACCGGCCCGGGGTGCTCACCTCGTCACGGAAGGTTCGATGTGGTACCCCGGTTCTTGGAAACAGGGGAGCCCATGGCCGCGAACACCGTCCACACCTACGTGCTCGACACCTCGGTGCTGTTGTCCGATCCCAAGGCAATGCTCCGGTTCGCCGAACACGACGTGGTGATCCCTCTCGTGGTGGTCACCGAACTCGAGGGGAAGCGCCACCACCCCGAACTCGGGTTCACCGCCCGCCGGGCACTCGGACTGCTCGACGACTTCCGTGCGGAACACTCCCGCCTCGACCTGCCGTTCGAGGTCACCGGTGCCGGTGGCACCCTCCGCGTGGAACTCAATCACGTCGATTCCTCGACGATGCCGGTCGCCTTCGACCGCACGTCGAACGACACCCGGATCCTCGCCGTCGCCCGCAACCTCAAGGCCGAGGGTGAGGACGTCGTCGTCGTGACGAAGGACGTGCCGATGCGCATCAAGGCCTCGGCGCTCGGACTCAAGGCGGAGGAGTACCTCAACGAACTCGCGGTGGACACCGGGTTCACCGGGATCTCCGAGATCGCGGTCTCCGAGCAGGAGATGGCGGAGCTCTACGACGGCGGCACGGTGGAGACCCCGCTCGTCGCCGACGAGGTGATCAACACCGGCCTCGTCCTCTCCTCACCGCGCGGATCCGGGCTCGGACGTGTCATCGAGGGGAACCGCATCAAGGCGATCCGGGGCGACCGCGACCTCTTCGGCATGCACGGTCGGTCCGCGGAGCAGCGGATCGCGATCGATATGCTCTCGGACCCGGACATCGGGATCGTGTCGCTCGGCGGACGCGCGGGCACCGGCAAGTCCGCACTCGCCCTCATGGCGGGCCTGCAGTCGGTGCTCGAGAACCGGACGCACCAGCGGATCATGGTGTTCCGCCCGCTCTACGCCGTCGGCGGGCAGAACCTCGGCTACCTGCCGGGGACCGAGGGCGACAAGATGAACCCGTGGGCGGAGGCCGTCTTCGACACGCTCGGCGCCCTCGTCTCGAAGAACGTCATCGACGAGGTCGTCGACCGGGGCATGCTCGAGGTCCTTCCCCTCACCCACATCCGCGGGCGATCGCTCCACGACGCCTTCGTCATCGTCGACGAGGCCCAGTCGCTCGAACGCACCGTGCTCCTCACCGTGCTCTCCCGGATGGGTCAGAACTCGCGGGTCGTCCTCACCCACGACGTCGCCCAGCGCGACAACCTGCGGGTGGGTCGGCACGACGGCATCGCCTCGGTCATCGAGAAGCTCAAGGGCCACCAGCTGTTCGCGCACCTCACACTCACCCGGTCCGAACGCTCCGCGATCGCCGCACTCGTCACCGAGGTCCTCGAGGACCTCGATCTCAGCTGAGAGACAGCGGCTCGTCGAGGGCCCGGCGCTGACGCACCCGAGGCGCCCCACCGGATCGACCGGTGGGGNNGCCGGCGACCTCGGAAGGTCGCCGGCGCCTCGCGCGCGGAACGCCGGGTGAGCGGAGTGCTCAGTGCGTCACTTGTACTCGCCGATCATGGTGGTGACGTCGAGGGCCTTGTCGAGGTCGGCCTCCGTGATGGAACCGTTCTCGACGAAGCCGAGCGCGATCGTCGCCTCCTTGACGGTCATCTTGTTCTTCACCGAGTACTTGGCGATCTTCGCCGCGGCCTCGTAGCCGATGACCTTGTTGAGCGGGGTGACGATCGAGGGCGAGGCCTCCGCGAGGAAGCGGGCGCGCTCGGTGTTCGCCTCGATGCCCTTCACCATCTTGTCCGCCATGACGCGGGAGATGTTCGCCATGAGGCGGATCGACTCGAGGAGGTTCGCGGCCATCACCGGGATGCCGACGTTGAGCTCGAACTGACCGTTGGTCGAGGCGAGGGCGATCGTCGTGTCGTTGCCGATGATCTGGTGCATGGCCTGGATCGAGGCCTCGCAGATGACCGGGTTGACCTTGCCGGGCATGATCGAGGAACCGGGCTGGAGGTCCGGGATCGCGATCTCGCCGAGGCCGGTGTTCGGGCCGGAGCCCATCCACCGGAGGTCGTTGTTGATCTTCACGTAGTCGTACGCGATGGTGCGCAGCTGGCCGGAGGCCTCGACGAGTCCGGTGCGGTTCGCCTGTGCCTCGAAGTGGTTGCGGGCCTCGGTGATCGGCAGGCCGGTCTGCTCGGCGAGGAGCTCGACGACGCGGGCGGAGAAACCGGTCGGGGTGTTGATGCCGGTGCCGACCGCGGTGCCGCCCTGGGGGACCTCGGCGACGCGGGGGAGGGAGGCGTTCACGCGCTCGATCGCGTAGCGGATCGAGGCGGCGTAGCCACCGAACTCCTGGCCGAGGGTGACCGGGGTGGCGTCCATGAGGTGGGTGCGGCCCGACTTCACGACGTCGACGAACTCGGCGGCCTTCTCCTCGAAGGCGGTCGCGAGGTACTCGAAGGCCGGGACGAGCTCGTTCACGAGGGCGTTCGTCACCGCGACGTGGACGGAGGTCGGGAACACGTCGTTCGAGGACTGCGAGGCGTTGACGTGGTCGTTCGGGTGGACGTCGATGCCCTTGGACTCGAGCGCCTTCGAGGCGAGGGAGGCGAGGACCTCGTTCGTGTTCATGTTCGAGGAGGTACCGGAACCGGTCTGGAAGACGTCGATCGGGAAGTGTGCGTCGTACTTCCCGGCGATGACCTCGTCGGCGGCGGCCTGGATCGCGAGGGAACGGTCCTCGTCGAGGACGCCGAGTTCGAGGTTCGCGCGGGCGGCAGCCTTCTTCACCTGGGCCAGAGCCGCGATGTGTTCGCGCTCGAGGGTCTTCCCGGAGATCGGGAAGTTCTCGACGGCGCGCTGCGTCTGGGCACGGTAGAGGGCGTCGACCGGGACCTTCACCTCGCCCATGGTGTCGTGTTCGATGCGGTATTCCTGCGTCATGGTTCTGTCAGCTCCTTCGAGGCTGTGCGGAGAGGTGAGAGCCGGTGGGTACCGGCCGGATGTGCGGGGGCGGACGTGTCAGAGGGCCGTCGTCGTGCCGGAGGCGGTGATCCGGGCGACCTCCTGGACCCGTCCGTCGGACAGGTCGTAGGTGAGTCCCACGATCTCGAGGCGGCCCTCGTCGATCGCCCGGCGGAGGATCTGGGACCGCTGGGCGAGGGAGAGCACCGTGTCCACGGTGTTCCGGGTGACGGCTCCCTCGACCGAGGTGTCGCCGGCCCGGCGGGCCCGGACGATCGAGGGGTAGAGACCGGAGACGATGTCGCCGATGAACCCCTCGGGGGTCTCGCCGGACTCGACGGCGTCGATGGTCGCGCGGACGGCCCCGCAGCTGTCGTGACCGAGCACGACGAGCAGCGGGGTGCCGAGGGCCTCGACGCCGTACTCGAGGCTGCCCATCGACACGTTGCCGGTCACCTGACCGGCGGTACGGACGATGAACATCTCCCCGAGGCCGACGTCGAAGATCATCTCCGCCGCGACCCGGGAGTCGGAGCACCCGAGGAGGGACGCGAACGGCGCCTGGCCACCGGCGAGTGCCGCACGGCGCGCGGCATCCTGGTTGGGATGCTCGAGGTTGCCCTCGACGAATCGCGCATTGCCCTCGAGGAGACGCTCATAAGCGGATGCGGGATCGGCGTACTGGGGTGCGGAGACCCCTGCCTGCGAACCGGTGGTCATGTCAGACGAGTCCCCTTCGGGCCGCCTCCTCGGCGGCGTCGACGTACGAGTGGGTCTTCTCGAGATTGTGCTCGGCGTACACGTTGCGGACGGTGCCCGAACGCGAACGCATGACGAGGGAGTGGGTGTGGACCCGGCTGCCCTCGTAACGCACGCCCTCGAGGAGATCGCCGTCGGTGATGCCGGTCGCGACGAAGTAGGTGTTGTCGCTCTGCACGAGATCGTCGATACCGAGAACCGCGTCGACGTCGAGGCCGGCCTCCTTCGCAGCGGCACGCTCCTCGTCCGACTGCGGCCACAGGCGGCCCTGGATCATGCCGCCGAGGGCCTTGACCGCGCACGCGGTGATGATGCCCTCGGGGGTGCCACCGATGCCGAGGAGCATGTCGATGCCGGTTCCCGGACGGCACGCGGCGATCGCGCCGGCGACATCGCCGTCGCTGATGAGGCGGATGCGGGCACCGGCGGCGCGGATCTCCTCGATGATCTTCGTGTGGCGCGGGCGGTCGAGGACGACGGCCGTGACGTTCGAGATGTCGGTCTTCTTCGCCTTGGCGACACGGCGGATGTTCTCCGCGATCGGCAGACGGAGGTCGACGGAGTCGGCGGCCTCGGGGCCGACGACGAGCTTCTCCATGTAGAACACGGCGGAGGGGTCGAACATCTTGCCGCCCTCGGCGACGGCCATGACGGCGATCGCACCGGGCATGCCCTGCGCGGTGAGGGTGGTGCCGTCGATCGGGTCGACCGCGACGTCGACCTTCGGGCCCTGTCCGTCGCCGACGTTTTCCCCGTTGAAGAGCATGGGCGCCTCGTCCTTCTCGCCCTCGCCGATGACGACGGTGCCGTCCATACGGACGGTGGAGATGACGTTGCGCATGGCGGCGACGGCAGCGCCGTCGGCCTTGAGCTTCTCACCGCGACCGACCCACGGGGCGGCGGCGATGGCGGCGGCCTCGGAGACACGCACGAGTTCGAGAGCGAGGTTGCGGTCGGGCTCGCCCTCCGCGGTGCGCAGCTTCTGCGTCCACTCGTCGGTGACGGCGACGGGAGCGCTGGTGGCACGCCCTCCGCCGTGGTGTGCCTTCACTTCGTGCTGGGGCGTCTGGGTCACTTCGGGGGTCTCCTCCGACGGCTGCGTCTCACTCATGGCCTCATTCTGTCACGAGTCCTGTTCGGGTCCGCGGGAGCCCGCGGTGTGGTGGGGGTCACGCGGTGTCACGCGCCGGGCCCGCGCACGGGCGGGTCGACTAGAATCGTGGCGCCCGAAGACGCAGAACGACCGGAAAGAGCTCCCGTGACATCCACGCACTCCACCTCGGCCCCGTCCTTCGGCGGTCGGGCCGTCCCCGCCGTGTACGTGCTCCACGAGAACGAGGAGTGGATGCCGCCCTTCCGGGCCGCGTTCGAGGCCGCCGGAGTGCCGCTCGTCGAGTGGGAGGTGACCGGCGGGTCGCTCGATCTCACGCAGGAACCGCCGCAGGGGATCTTCTGGTCACGGATGTCCGCGTCGTCCCACACCCGGGACCACGGTCATGCGAAGGAATACACGCGAGCGGTCCTCGACTGGCTCGAGGCATGGGGTCGCACCGTGATCAACGGTCATCGCGTGCTCGAGATCGAGGTGTCGAAGGTGGCGCAGTACGTGAAGCTCGCCGCCGCCGGTTTCGACGTCCCCCGCACGGTCGCGGTGTTCGGCACGGCCGACCTCAAGGAGCGGGCGCGCGAGTTCTCCGCGCCGTTCATCGTCAAGCACAACCAGGGCGGCAAGGGCCTGGGTGTCACGCGTTTCGACAGCCACCACGACTTCCACATGTTCCTCGACAACGGGTTCCTCGAGGCGCCCGTCGACGGGGTGACGCTCGTCCAGGAGTACCTCGAGACCGCCGAACCCCACATCAGCCGCGCGGAGTTCGTCGGCGGACAGCACGTCTACACCGTGAACGTCGACACGACCGGTGGGAGCTTCCAGCTGTGCCCTGCGGACGGCTGTGCCCTCCCGGAGCCGGGTGCTCCCGTCGTCTCCCGGTTCACGGTGCGCCCCGACGGTGCCGACATGACGATCGTCGAGCGGTACCGTGCCTTCCTCGCGGAGCAGGGCATCGGGATCGCCGGGATCGAGTTCCTCGAGACCACCGATGGGCGCCTCGTCACCTACGACATCAACACGAACACGAACTACAACCCGGACGCCGAGGCGACCGTCGACATCGGAGGGCCGCTCGCCATCGCCCGGTTCACCGGCCGGTTGCTCCACGAGGCGTATCCGGAGACCGCGGGTGCCGACATCCCCGTCGCTCCGACCGGTCGGGAGGACGCACACGCATGAGCAGGGCACGTACCGGTGGCTCCACCGGCAGGGCGCGGACGAACTCCTCCGGGTTCGAGATCCGGGAGATCCCCCTCGGGGACGCCGCCGCTCCGCGGATGAGCGAGCACATGGAACAGAAGATGCGCGCGAACTGGGTGAACATGGCGATCGCGCTCGGGGCGTGCATGGTCGTGGTCCTGCTCGCGCTCGCCTTCGTACCGCGTCCCGAGAACGAGTTCGACCGCGTCGTCGACTACGCGGCGACGGCCGATGCCGTGCAGGACGGCGCCGACTTCACACTCGCGGTCCCGACCCTTCCGGAGGGATGGGTCTCGAACGAGGCGTCCTACGACCTGTATGGCACCCCGGAACTCACCACCTGGTACGTGTCCTTCGTCGGTCCCGAGCAGCAGTGGGTGTCCCTGCGCCAGGTCGCGGGCACCTCGGAGGGCGGGACGAACGCGAACTGGGTGAAGAACCAGCTCGGTGACGACGCGCTCCAGGTCCGGACCGAGGGCGTCGCCGGGACGCAGTTCCTCGTGTACGAGAGCCGCTCGGGTGATCAAGCGTACGTCGGGGACGTCGATGGGTCGACGGTCGTGCTGTTCGGTACGGCCCAGTGGGACAGCTTCACCGCGATCGCCCAGGAGGTCGTCGCGGGCTGACCCCGGTCGAGGTGTCGCGGACGGTTCGACGACTCGCCGGGACGACGGAAGGCTCCGGGGAGGGACGGCATGCGCTGTTCCTCCCCGGAGCGTTCTGCATGTGGTGGCTCGGGTCCTGTGTCCTCCGGTCCTGCGTCGACCGGCCCGGTGCCGTCAGTCCTGGGACTCGCGGCGGGCCTTCGCCTCGTCGAGTTTCGTGCGGGCGCCGTCGAGCCATGCCTGGCAGTGGTCGGCGAGGGCCTCGCCGCGTTCCCACAGGCGCAGGGAGTCCTCGAGCGGCAGATTGCCGGCCTCGAGAGTACGCACGGTGTTCACGAGTTCCTCGCGGGCACGTTCGTAGCTGAGGCCGGGGATGTCCGAGTTGTCGGTGTTCGCGGGCACGGTCATGCGGGTTCTCCTGGTTCTGCTTCAGCGGTGGAGTCGGTGGATGCAGCGGTGCCGGTGCCGGTGCTTGTGGCGGGTGCTTCGGTGCGGGTGACCTCCGCGTCGAAGCGGCCCTCGGCGACCCGCACGTGGACGGACTGTCCGGTCGCGAGTTCGGCGGCGCTGTGGACCGCGGATCCGGCTTCGGTCTGGACGACGGCGTAGCCCCGGGCCAGCGTGGCGAGCGGGGAGAGCGCGCGGACCTGGGCACGGAGGTGGTCGACGTCGGCCCGGGCGCGGGAGACCGCGGTCGACCCGGCCTGCCACGAGCGTTCCCGGAGGACCCCGAGGTCCTGTTCACGCACCGTGATCATCGATTCCGGGTGTGCGAGGACGGGACGGCTGCGGACGGCCGCGAGTGCCTCGGTCTCCCGGTGGAGCATGCGGTCCATCGCGCCGTCGAGTTGCGCACGGGCCTGGAGGACGCCCATGCGTTCCTCCGCGATGTCCGGGACGATCCGTTTCGCGGCGTCCGTGGGTGTCGAGGCACGCAGGTCCGCGACCTCGTCGAGGAGCGGGCGGTCGGCTTCGTGGCCGATCGCGGAGACGACCGGGGTCCGGGCGGCCCACACGTCCCGGACGAGCGCCTCGTTCGAGAAGGGGAGGAGGTCCTCGAGGCTGCCGCCGCCGCGGGCGATGACGATGACGTCGACCTCCGGGTGGGCGTCGAGTTCCGTGAGGGCCCTGCGGACCTGCGGGACGGCGTCGACTCCCTGGACCGCGACATTGCGGATCTCGAAACGGACGTTCGGCCACCGGAGCGTCGCATTCCGCACGACGTCCTTCTCCGCGTCCGAGTTGCGCCCGGTGATGAGACCGATGCACACGGGGAGGAAGGGGAGCGGCTTCTTGTGCTCGCGGGCGAAGAGCCCTTCGGCGTCGAGCATGCGGCGCAGGCGTTCGAGGCGGGCGAGGAGGTCACCGAGGCCGACGGGGCGGATGTCGTTCGCGCGCATCGAGAGACGGCCGGCCTTCACCCAGAAGTCGGCCTTGACGTTGACGACGACGCGCGACCCCTCGGAGACGGGGTTCTCGAGGCGGTCGAGGACGTTCGACCACACCTGCACGGGCAGGGACATCTCCTCGTCGACATCGCGGAGCGTGAGGTACGCGACCTTCGCACGCCGGTTGAACTCGATGATCTGGCCCTCGATCCACACCGCGGACATCCGGTCGATGTACTTCTTGATGTTGTGGCTGAGCAGGCTCAGTGGCCAGGGGTTCTCCGGGGACGTCTGTGCCGCGGTCGCGGCGAGGGCGGGACGAGCGGCGTCCGAGGGCGTGCCGAGGGTGCCGGGTGTTCCCGAGATGCGTTGTGCCACGTATGCCTCCGCTGCTGTGCTCGCTGCTGCTGTGCTCACTCGTGTGTGGTGCTCGCTCGTGTCGTGCCTGCGAGTCTAGTGGTGGGGACGGACACACACCGGGGGTGTGTTCCGGAGTCGTGCCGGGAGGCGAGCCGGAGCACGTGCGGAGTCGCAGTGCGAGCCGGGAATCCCTCGGGAATCGGTCGGAGGTCACGCGCCGGCGTTGGCCGCACATGGAGACCCGTCCCTACACTGGAGGCGTGACTTCTCCTGTGATCGCTCCCGCGTCCCCGTCCGGCACGACCGGAACCTCCGTCACCCTGCCCGTTCCCGCGATGCCGCGGGTGCGCAAGGATCCCTCCGAGATCCGCTCTCCCGAGGGTGTGGAGAAGAAGGTGCTGCTCGCAGCACCGCGCGGCTACTGCGCGGGCGTGGACCGTGCGGTCATCACGGTCGAGAAGGCACTCGAGCACTACGGTTCCCCGGTGTACGTGCGCAAGGAGATCGTGCACAACCGTCACGTGGTGGACACGCTCAGTGCGCAGGGTGCGATCTTCGTGGACGAGACCGACGAGGTGCCCGAGGGCGAACGTGTCGTGTTCTCCGCCCACGGGGTGTCCCCGGCGGTGCACTCGGAGGCCGCGGAGCGGAACCTCGCGACGATCGATGCGACGTGCCCGCTCGTGACGAAGGTGCACAAGGAAGCCGTCCGCTTCGCGCGTGACGGGTACACGATCATCCTCGTCGGTCACGCCGGTCACGAGGAGGTCGAGGGCACGATGGGAGAGGCGCCCGAGGCGATCGTCCTCGTGCAGAACCCGGAGGAAGCGCGCACGGTCGAGATCCCGGAGACGGGCAAGCTCGTGTGGATCTCGCAGACCACCCTGAGCGTCGACGAGACGATGCAGACGGTCGACATTCTCAAGGAACGGTTCCCGGCGCTCACGAGCCCGCCGTCCGACGACATCTGCTATGCCACCCAGAACCGCCAGGTCGCGGTGAAGAAGCTCGCGCCGGGTGCGGACCTCGTGCTCGTCGTGGGTTCGGCGAACTCCTCGAACTCGGTGCGCCTCGTCGAGGTCGCGCTCGAGCACGGGGCGAAGGCTGCGCACCGGGTCGACTTCGCCCGCGAGGTCGACGAGGAATGGTTCCACGACGTGGCGACCGTCGGCGTGACGAGCGGTGCGAGTGTGCCGGAGTCCCTCGTGCAGGACCTTCTGAAACTCCTTGCCGACTACGGTTTCACCACGGTCGAGGAAGTGAAGACCGCGGAGGAGGACCTCATGTTCTCGCTGCCGCGCGAACTCCGCTCCGACCTCAAGAAGGCGGGCCTCAAGACCTCGAACAAGAAGGACGGCGCGGACCGCGACCACGAGCTGCGCTGATTCGATCCCGCCGGACGTCCACCCGGCGAACACACCGAAGGCACCCACCTCCGCGGTGGGTGCCTTCGTCATGCCGAGAGCTCGGGGGAGTGCGGCGTCCGCGGAGCGGAGTCGACCGCGCCGATCTCCGGGATCTCGTCACCGGCGATCCCGGACTCCCGGAGTTTGCGGGCGGTGACGAGGAAGCGGTTCTCGAAGGACCCGATGAAAGTGTTGTACTCCTTCACCGTCCGGTCGAGACCCGCGCCCATCCGGGTGAGCGCACTCGCGAGCGAACCGGTGCGGTCGTGCAGTTCCGTGCCGAGGCGCAGGACCTCCTTCGCCGAGGAACTCATGTCGTACTGCCGCCAGTTGAGGGCGACGGTCTTGAGGAGGACGAGCAGCGTCGAGGGTGAGGCGAGCACGACCTTCTTCCCGAGGGCCTGGTCGACGAGGTGCGGGTAGGCACTCGCCGCGGTCGAGAGGATGCCGTCCGTCGGGACGAAGCACACGACGAACTCCGGTGCCGGGTCGAAGGACTTCCAGTACTCCTTTTGCGCAAGAGCATCGACGTGCCGCAGCAGAGCCCGTGCATGGTCGAGGTCGCTCGTGTCCCCGGCGGTTCCCGACCCATCGGGGTCTGCACCGGTGGCCTGGCGCAGCTGCGCGGAGAGCGGCGTCTTCGCATCCACGACGATCGTGCCGCCGCCGGGGAGGTGGACGACCATGTCCGGGCGCACGCGCCTGCCGTCCCGGACGGCACTCACCTGGGTGTCGAAGTCGACGTGGGGGAGGAGGCCGGCGTACTCGACGACCCGTCGCAATTGGACCTCACCCCAGTCGCCGCGCGCCGCCGTCGAGTGGAGGGCACCGGCGAGCTTGCCGGACGACTCCCGCAGTTCGTGGGACTGTCGGGCGAGCTGGGTGATCTGGGCGTCGAGGTGGGTGAGTTGTTCGAGGCGATGACGGTCCTGGAGGTCGAGGCTCTCCTGGAGGCGTCGGACCCCGGCGGCGAGCGGGCCGACGGCAGCGGTCACCTCACCGGCGAGCTGGGCGTCGGCCTCGAGAGCCGCCGTGCGTTCGCCGAGCATGCGTTCGGCCGTGCGGGCCTCCGCGAGTTCCACGGACAGTGCAGCACGGGTGCGCGCGGTGCCGAGGAAGAACCCCACGGCGAGGCCGATGAGAAGGACGGCGAGCACGAGGAAGAGCGTGAGAAGGTCCATGTGCCCATGGTGGCAGGAGGCACGGACACAGAAGTGCCGGCGGCGCCGGGAGGCGCCCCGCTGCCGGGTGGCCGGGGCGCCTCGGCGGTGGTGTTACTCCATGTCCTCGAGTTCCCGGCCCTTCGTCTCCCGGACGAAACGGGCGACGAAGAAGAACGAGGCGAGGGCGCAGACGGAGTAGAAGCCGTAGGCGAACCACAGGCCCACATCCGCCATCGCGGGGAAGGTCGTCGAGATCGCGAAGTTCGCGAGCCACTGGGCGGCCGCGGCGACGCCGAGCGCGATCGCGCGGATGCGGTTGTTGAAGATCTCGCCGAGAAGCACCCAGACTCCCGGACCCCAGGATGCGCCGAAGAAGACGACGAAGGCGTTCGCCGCGATGAGGGCGGTGATGTCGTAGCCGGGGAGGAGGGCGACGGTCTCGGTGACGGAGCGGTCGACGCCGGCGGTGAAGCACACGGTCATGAGGCCGAGGGAGAGGAACATGCCGGCGGAGCCGACGAGGAGGACCAGGCGGCGGCCGATCCGGTCGATGAGGAGGATCGCGACGATCGTCACGACGATGTTCGTCACCGAGGTGATGACGGTGATGGTGAATGAGTCGTTCTCACTGAAGCCCACCGACTGCCACAGCGTGTTCGAGTAGTAGAAGATCACGTTGATACCGACGAACTGCTGGAACACCGAGAGGACGATGCCGACCCACACGATCGGCAGGACGTTCTTCGAACCCGGGCGGAGGATGTCGCGGAAGCTCTGCCGGCGTTCGGTGTCGAGGGTGCGGCAGATCTCCTCGATGCGGGTGTCTATCCCGTCGACGAGGATGCGGGAGAGGACGGTGCGGGCCTCGTCGGTGCGGCCCTTCTGGACGAGGAAGCGGGGCGATTCCGGGACCGTGAGGGCGAGAGCGCCGTACGCGATGGCGGGGACGATCTCGGCGATGAACATCCAGCGCCACGCGTCGATGCCGAACCAGTACGGGGCGTTCGCACTGCCGGCATCGAGCGCCATCATGTAGTCGACGAGCAGCGACACGAAGATGCCGCAGACGATCGCGAGCTGTTGCATGGACCCGAGGCGCCCACGGACCGAGGCGGGGGAGATCTCCGCGATGTACGCCGGTGCGATGACGGAGGCGGCACCGACACCGAGGCCACCGATGACGCGCCACAGGACGAGGTCCCAGGGGCCGACCGCGAGGCCGGCGAAGTACGCACCGATCATGCAGCCGAGGAGTGCGGAGGAGACCGCGAACCCCTTCATGAAGGTGCCGAGACCGAAGTCCGCGGCTCAGGCGTCGACCGCTCCGTTGATGACCGAGGTGTCGTAGCCGAAGAGGAAGCCACCGAGCGCGGCGACGAAGGTGAGCTGCACGACGGTGCCGACGTGGAAGCGCTCGCCCTCACCCGCGGGTCCGATGACGGTGCCGGGGCGGAGGCGGGGCGTGGGCGCAGGTCCTGACATGGGATTTCATCCATTCGTGGCGTCCCTGACACGTACGTTGGGGCGAGCCTACCCCCGCCGGTAGACTTGTCGACCGTGGCTCTTACTATCGGAATCGTCGGACTGCCCAACGTCGGCAAGTCCACCATGTTCAATGCCCTCACGAAGAACCAGGTTCTCGCCGCGAACTACCCGTTCGCGACGATCGAGCCGAACGTCGGCGTCGTCGAGCTCCCGGACGCGCGGCTGAACCGCCTCGCGGAGATCTTCGGTTCGGAGCGGATCCTCCCGGCGACGGTGAGCTTCGTCGACATCGCGGGTATTGTCCGTGGCGCCTCGGAGGGGGAGGGGCTGGGCAACCAGTTCCTCGCGAACATCCGGGAGGCGGACGCGATCTGCCAGGTGATCCGCGGCTTCACGGACGCGGACGTCGTGCACGTCGACGGCAAGGTGAGCCCGGCCGACGACATCGACACGATCAACACCGAGCTCATCCTTGCGGACCTCCAGACGCTCGAGAAGGCGACGCCGCGCATCGAGAAGGAGGTCAAGCGGAAGACGACCGAGCCCGAGGTGCTCGCTGCGATGCAGAAGGCGCAGGAGATCCTCGAGGGCGGCGACACGCTCTACACCGCGATGCAGAAGGACGGTTTCGACGCCGAGCCGCTGCGCGAACTCCAGCTCATGACGACGAAGCCGTTCCTCTACGTGTTCAACGTCGACGACGACGTGCTCGCGGACGAGGACGCGAAGGCGAAGATGCGTGAGCTCGTCGCCCCGGTCGACGCGATCTTCCTCGATGCGAAGTTCGAGTCCGAGCTCGCGGAGCTCGAGCCGGAGGAAGCTGCGGAGATGCTCGGGATGAGCAGCCAGGACGAGTCCGGTCTGGACCAGCTCGCCCGCATCGGTTTCGAGACGCTCGGCCTGCAGACTTACCTCACGGCAGGTCCGAAGGAGACCCGCGCCTGGACGATCCACAAGGGCGACACCGCCCCCGAGGCGGCCGGCGTCATCCACACGGACTTCCAGAAGGGCTTCATCAAGGCGGAGATCGTGTCCTTCGAGGACCTCGACACCGCCGGTTCCATGGCCGAGGCGCGGGCCGCCGGCAAGGTGCGCATGGAGGGCAAGGACTACGTCATGCAGGACGGGGACGTGGTGGAATTTCGTTTCGCCGTATAACCTCTGGCGTCGATTGAGTGGTCTGACCTGCCGATGCGATGACCAAAATAGGTCAGCAGTCACTGTATAGTTCAGTGCATGCTGACCATTACTTCACGCCTCGACGTCATGCACCGGCTCGGCCGAGCCATGGCGGACCCGACGCGATCCCGGATCCTGATGACCCTGCTCGACGGCCCGAGCTATCCGGCGGTGCTGTCGCGCGAGCTGGAGCTGACCCGGTCGAACGTGTCGAACCACCTGACCTGTCTGCGCGACTGTGGCATCGTGGCCGCCGAGCCCGAGGGACGGCAGACGCGCTACGAGATCGCCGACCCGCACCTTGCTGCGGCGCTCACGGCGCTCGTGGATGTGACGCTGGCCGTCGACGAGCACGCGCCATGCGTTGATGACCAGTGCCCGGTGCCGGGCTGCTGCGGGACGGGGGCAGGCGCATGAGCGCGGCGTGCGGCTGCGACGAGCCCGAGACTACGGTCGGCGAAGCAGTTGAGGAGGTGCAGGAGCGACCCTGGTGGCGGGACCGCGGGATCATGGTCCCGGTCCTCTCCGGCGTCGCTTTCCTGACCGGTCTCGTCCTGGAGTGGTCCGGGCTCGAGATTCTGGCGCTGGTGCTGTTCTGGCTCGGTCTGCTGCTGGGAGCGTCGACGTTCACCCCGGGCGCGATCCGCAAACTGTTCAAGCGCAAGCTCGGCATCAGCCTGCTGATGACGATCAGCGCCATTGGCGCGGTGATCCTCGGCTACGTCGAGGAGGCCGCGGCCCTGGCGTTCCTGTACTCGATCGCTGAGGCGCTGGAGGACAAGGCGATGGACCGCGCCCGCGGCGGGCTCCGGACGCTGCTCAAGCTCGTCCCTGAGACAGCGACCATCCGCCGCGACGGCGCGTCGGTCGAGGTCGCCGCGAAAGACCTCCAGGTGGGCCAGCTGATGCTGGTGCGGCCGGGCGAACGGATCGCGACCGACGGCGTCGTGGTCACGGGTCGTTCGAGTTTGGATACGTCTGCGATCACTGGAGAGTCGATCCCGGTCGAGGTCGAGCTGGGAGATGCAGTCTCGGCCGGTGCAATCAACTCCGCCGGCGCGCTGGAAGTCGAGACGACCGCGGCGGGCACCGACAACTCGCTGACCACGATCGTGGAGCTCGTTGAGCAGGCGCAGGCCGAGAAGGGAGACCGCGCCCGCCTCGCCGACCGCATCGCCCGACCCCTCGTCCCTGGTGTGCTCGTCCTCGCCGTCCTGGTGGCGCTGATCGGTTCGCTGTTCGGCGACCCCGAGCTGTGGGTCACTCGCGCCCTGGTCGTCCTCGTGGCGGCGTCGCCGTGCGCGCTGGCGATCTCCGTGCCGCTGACCGTGGTCGCCGCGATCGGCTCGGCGAGCAAGTTCGGCGTGATCATCAAGTCCGGTGCCGCGTTCGAGCGCTTCGGCGTGATCCGCCACGTCGCCGTCGACAAGACCGGCACCCTCACCCGAAACGAGCCCGTCGTCAACGCCGTTCTCACCGCCGACGGGACCACCGAGGCGCAGGCGCTGGCGTGGGCGGCCGCGCTGGAGCAACACAGCACCCACCCGCTCGCGGCCGCGATCACCGCCGCCGCGCCGGGGGCCTCAGTAGCCGAGGACGTGACCGAGCAGGCCGGGCACGGCATCGAGGGCAAGCTCGACGGCGCGCGGATCACGGTCGGCAGCCCCCGCTGGCTGGACGCCGGGACGCTCGGCGACCGGGTCGCAGGGCTGGAGGAGCAGGGCATGACGGTCGTCATCGTGCACCGCGACGGCGAGCCGGTCGCTGCGATCGGCGTCCGCGACGAGTTGCGCCTGGAGGTCCCGGAGGTCGTCCGCACGCTCGCCGCGCAGTGCATCGGGGTCACGATGCTCACCGGCGACAACGCCCGCACCGCCCGCGCTCTCGCGGCGCAGGCCGGGATCGAGGACGTGCGCGCCGAGCTGCGCCCCGAGGACAAGGCCGCTGCGATCGCTGAGCTCGGCCAGCATGGTTCGGTGGCGATGATCGGCGACGGCATCAACGACGCCCCCGCCCTCGCCGCCGCGGACATCGGGATCGCGATGGGCGCGACCGGGTCGGATGCTGCGATCGAGTCGGCCGATGTCGCGTTCACCGGGCACGACCTGCGGCTGCTGCCGCGCGCGTTCGACCATGCCCGGCGCGGACGGCACATCATCAACCAGAACATCATCCTGTCGCTGCTGATCATCATCGCCCTGCTCCCGCTCGCCCTCTTCGGCGTCCTGGGACTCGCTGCCGTGGTGCTCGTGCACGAGATCGCGGAGGTCATCGTGATCCTCAATGGCTTGCGCGCGGCCCGGACCCGGAAGGAGCAGATCGTATGAAGGTCGAACTGCTGCACATCGTCGACTGCCCGAACACGGCCATCGCCGAAGCAAACGCGCGCGCCGCGCTGGATGCCGCCGAGCTCGCGGAAGTGCCCATCGAGCTGGTAACGATCCACACCGAGACCGAAGCGGCGAACACCCGATTCGGAGGCTCGCCCACGATCCTCGTCGACGGCGTCGACCTGTTTCCGACGCAACCGGTTCGCTCGCTCGCGTGCCGGGTCTACGCGACTGAGCGCGGGTACGCCGGTGCACCGACTCCGTCTCAGATCGAGGAGGCGTTGCACGAGACCTATCGTTGACGTCGAACGCAAGCTGTCGGTCCCGGACGCGGGGCCGAGCGCTTCACTGCACACCTCAAGAGGGTGGTATGTACCGGAAATCGGTGGAGTGGAGATTCGCGCTGTAGGGATTGGTCGCCGCGCGGAGCATCGTAGTGAGCGCGGGTTAGTCGGCTGACGCGCCTCGGGCAAGCAATAGCCGGAAGTGCTTCAGGAACTGTTTCTTGTAGTGGCAGGATCGAGCCATGGATGTCCTCGCGCTGGTGATCTCGGCCCTGTCGCTGCTGATCGCCGGCGTCGGCACTTACCAAGCGAACAAGCGCGCGAACGAGGCACTCGCCGAGTCGCGCAAGGCGGCCGAGGACGCACGCTGGTTCGCGGTGCAGGAAGCCGTGCAGCGCCTAATCGGGTTCGATCCGACGGCCGAGCCGGTGGGGGAGCGGCTCGCCAACCTGCGCATCACGTCGATCGCGCTCGTCGACCAGCTCGACGGCTGGGATGGTATCGACTCGTGGCTGGAGGCCGAGCGCACGCTGGGCGCGACCATCGGCCGCCAGGTGATGGAGGCCGCCAAGCCCGGCGACACCGTTGAGCGGCGGGTGGCGAACCTCGACCCGCTGATGAGTTGGGCGCACGCGCTGAGCAGCAACCTGCGCCATTTACGATCAGTCGGCCACGACGCGGCTGCACTTGCCAAGCTCCAGGTCAACGCGGAAGAGTTGGTTAGGGAAATTCATGCGCGTCACGGCTGGGATTTGCCGCCGCGGACCAACCTCCGGATCCAGCCGTTGGACTAGATGTGGTGTAACGACTCGGCCTTACGGGTTGCTCAGCACTGTGAACGACGTCGCCGTGTACTTGGGCTTAACTTCGTCGGCAGGGCCGGTTTCTTCCGTGACTGACACATCGACTGAAACTGACATGCCGGTGCGCAGCGTTGCAGTGTTCGCCGCAGGGATCTTCTTCGCGTCGATCTTGACGATCTCGCCGTCCTCGATCTCCAGCTGCCAAGCGCTGATCTCGCTGACAGTCCGCAAGATGCCGCGGATGGTGGTCGGCTCGAGCTCGAGTTCCCGAGAAGCGATGAGCTCTCCAATGTGAGCGAGTTCAGCCGTGGAGAGGCGCGTGCGCAGGCGCGCCTGGCGAGGCTGGGACCAAGTGAGATCAGGCTCGAACCCTGATTTCACCAGACCTGTCGAGAAGTCGCGCAACGTCGTGGCGACGCGCGGTCCGTACTCGCGGATGCGCGCCAAGAAGTCACTGGTGTCGGCATCTGGGCCGAGACGACGTCCGTCCTCGAGCAGTCCCAGTGCTCGCTTCATGGCGGTGTCGATCAACTGGGGCTCTGCATTGTCGTCTCCGAACAGCCCGACTTGGCCATCGGGTGAGATCTCGTCCGCTGGCGAAGTCGTCGGCACGATCTGCAGGATGAGGCTTCCCGGCAGTGGTGAACCGTTGAGGTTCAGTCGGGTCTTCGAGACGACGTCGGCGGGCGGTTGCCCACGCAACGACTTGTGCCCCTTCACCGCGAGGCCTGTCGCAAGCACCAGGCGCTGAAAATTGCGAAGCGTGTCAGCAATCCCGTCGATCGCTCCCGAGTGGATCGTGATTCCTGGCCCAGTCAGGCGCAGAGACCCTGAAGAAGCGTCGCGCCGCAGCAAGCCGTGCTCAGCGCGCAGAGTCTCGATGCTCATGCGCGCAAGATCATCTGCGTCCTGCCACTCAGCTTCGCCTTGGACGTTGGCCTTGAACTGCTCCCAGTCAAACGCCATGGAAACCGTCCAGAGTCACTTCGAAGTAGCCGCGCTGCGGTAGGGCATCCGGCCGTTGCGGAGGATCTTCCTTCGCGCCGTTGCGCTTGCGCATCCAGAAGTCATCCCAGTAGCCACGATTCAACGCATATGACTGGTGCTCGACTGAGTGGGCGCGGTCCGCCTCGGGGAACACGTGCCATAGGCAGTATCGAGTATCAACGCGCAGGCCCGTCGCTGGCCGGACCTGGTTCATCCCGAACATCTGCAGGATGTACCGATCCTTGGGGTCGGTCACCTGGTCAACGAGCACGTCTTCGCACCAGTAGACGAGGTCGATGTCGTCAGGATCGATCTTGTCGGTAAGGAAGCTGCCACCCACCCATACGCACACCACGGGGACGACAGAGCGGATGCCGTCGGTAGCGGACTCGAAGTGCTGCCAGATCTCGGCGCGGGTCGCCGACTTCGCGAACCGGGGATCGTCAACGTAGTGGGATTTGATCTCTTCCAACGACGCGCCGAATCGGCCCAGCGGAAGCAGGCCCGTCTGCTCGTCAAGTGCAGGCAGCACCAAGTCACCTCCCTGTGGGTCGCAGTCACCTGTCATTATGTCCTATCAGGGGCTGCCGACAGAGGCGGACGCGAGATCGGGTCGCGTGCCCCCGCTGCCCCACCTTCTGCGTCTCCGGAAGGGGCGAGGTGGGGGCCGAGGCGATGCCAGCCAGACACGCAACCTCAGGTTGGTATGTGCCGGAATGCGGTCGAGTTCCGGTTTAACGTATAGCGTTAATGACGGACTCCGTTATACACTGATTTCGTGATCAGATCGTTCGGCAACAAGGACACCGAACGGCTGTGGCGTCGTGAGCGCGTGCGCTCGATCGATCCGAGGATCCATCGGGTCGCGCTGCGCAAGCTACGTCAGGTGGGGTCTGCAGAGTCTCTCGAGGACCTCCGCGTCCCGCCTGGCAATCGGCTCGAGGCGCTCAAGGGCGATCGGGTCGGGCAGCACAGCATCAGGATCAACGACCAGTGGCGGATCTGCTTCGTGTGGATCGACGCTGGACCAGAGGAGGTGCAGATCGTTGACTACCACTGACAGGATCGAGCCGATTCACCCGGGTGAGGTCCTCATGGAGGACTTCATCGAGGGCTTCGGCATCACACAGAACAAGCTCGCCGTGTCGATCGGCGTCCCGCCCCGGCGGATCAACGAGATCGTGCACGGCAAGCGGGGGATCACCGCAGACACGGCGCTGCGGCTCGCGAGGTACTTCGGCACGTCGGCCGAGTTCTGGATCAACCTGCAGAGCCACTATGAGCTCGACCGCGCCGAGGACGCAGCAGGTGAGCAGATCGCGGCGATCGCGCCGCTACAGGTCGCGTGACCAGCTGCGTCGTGCAACGCCCCGGAGGCGTCTGCATCGCGGTCACCGACCTCGGCGGCGACGGCCCTGTCGTCGTGCTGCTGCACGGGCTTGCCGGGAGCTCGCGGGAGTTGCTGCGCACGGCGCGAGCGTTGCAGGACCATCGGGTCCTGCTCGTGGACCAGCGAGGGCACGGTGCGAGCACGCGGCTTCCCGATGATCTATCCCGCGACGCCTTCGTCGGCGACGTCGTGGCGGCGATCGAGGAGCTCGCCCCAGGGAGTCGAGCGACGCTCGTCGGGCAGTCGATGGGAGCCCACACTGCTTTTCTCGCAGCAGCAGCGCGCCCAGACCTGGTCGAGGGGCTCGTGATGCTCGAAGGTCATGTGTCGGGGAGTGACGATCCGCGCGAGGCTGCTGGTCTCGGCGCGTACTTCGCGTCCTGGCCGGTTCCGTTCCGGGACGAGGCCGCTGCCCGCGAGTTCCTCGGTGATGACGCGATCGTTGATGCCTGGGTAGCGGATCTCCAGTCGACGGATGATGGGCTCGTCCTGGGTTTCGACGCCGCGGTCATGCAACGCACGATCGAGGCTGTGCATGAACCGCGCTGGGACGAGTGGGAAGCTCTGCAGGTTCCGACGCTCGCGATTTTCGCCAAGCACGGGATGTTCAGCGATGCCGACAAGGACGGGCTGATCCGGCGCAGGCCCGAGACGGTCAGAGTCGATCTCTCTGGCGGCAGCCATGATGCGCACCTCGACGCCTTCGACGAGTGGATCGACGTGCTTCGCCGCTGGTGATCTCGCGATCAGGCCAGCGACTCGCGGACCAGTGTCCGCTGAGGTTGTTAGCTGCGACGACGTGGTGGAATTCCGCTTCTCGAACTAAACCGCTGCGGTCGCCACTCGATTGAACGATCTCGATCCGGCGTTCATTAGCGGCCGCCTGAAATGCTTCCGCTCAGCGGCCGAGCTGACTCGTCACCGTGGGCATGTCTGTGTCTGCCCGCAGGAGTCGGGAGCGGGCAAACGCCACGGCGATAGCCCCGACGACCGCCGCCAGGATCAGAAGCGCGATAGCCGCGCCGGTCAGATTCGCGGCACCCAGCCACCCCGCGATTGGGTAGGTGACCAGGAAGCAAGCGTGGGAGAGGGCGAACTGGGCCGTGTAGACGAGATTCCGGTTCGCCGTCGTCGACGCGTCGGCCAGTAGCCTCGACGATGGCGTGTTGACGAGCGAGGTGCCGATGCCCAGCAGCACCCAGGTGCCCAGCAGCACGTACCATCCCGCCCCAGTGCTCGTCGCGACTGCGGTAACTGTGACGGCGACGGCCAGCCCGGCGGTGATGACGACCGCGCCGGTGATCATGGTGCGGATCACGCCGAGCTTGTCAACCAGCCAGGGGATGTTCAGCGCGACGACGAGCGAGCCTATGCCGTAGCAGGCCAACGCGAGAGCGAGGGACTGATCGCCGAGCCCGAACACGCCGCGGGCGTAGACGACGGAGTTCACCAGAACGATCGCGGTGCCGGCCGCGACGACGATGTTCGTGAGCATTAGGAACCGCAACGTCGGCGTCCGGGCGAACACCTTCGCACCTAACGGGAGTCGCTGCCAGAACGGCAGCACGGGCCCGTCATCAGTGCGGGCAGGCAGCCGGGAGGGCAGCACCAGAATGGCCGAGCAGGCGAAGCCGACCGCGGTGCCGACGAACAGGTTGTTGTAGCTGATCAGAGTCAGCAGAGCCGCGGCGATCGTCGGGCTCAGTAGCGCCTCGAGGTCATAGGCGAGACGTGACAGCGACAGCGCCCGAGTGTAGTCCTCCGGCTCCGGGAGGACCGAGGGGATCAGGGACTGGAATGCGGGGGTGAACGTCGCCGACGCGGACTGCAGCACGAACACGAGCACGTAGATCTGCCAGGCCTCGGTGACGAACGGCAGCATCACCGCAATCGCCAGGCGGATCAGATCCGCGGTGACCAGGACCGCCTTCTTCGGCAGTCGGTCGACGACCGCGGCGATCAGCGGGGCGACGCCGACATATGCGACCATCTTGATGGTAAGCGCCGTACCGAGCACCGACCCAGCCGCGTCGCCGGCGATGTCGAAAGCGAGCAGTCCCAGGGCGACGGTGAGCAGGCCGGTGCCGAGCAGGGCGATCACCTGGGCGGAGAACAGTTTCGCGTAGGTAGGGTTGCGGAAGACGCGCAGCATTAGTGGACATCCTCGGGGGTCCGGTGATCGCCGCGGTGGTGGGCCGGGTTGTTGCTCATCGTGTGCTGAGCCTGGAAGATCGCGTCCGCGACCAACTGACGGGCATGCTCGTTCGCCAGTCGGTAGAACACCTTCGTGCCCTCCTGCCGGGTCGAAACGATCCGCGCCAGGCGCAGCTTCGCCAGATGCTGGGAGACGGCCGGGGCGGACTTATCGACGATCTCTGCGAGATGGTTCACCGACAGCTCCTGATCGCGCAGGGCGAGGATGATCCGGATCCGGGTCGCATCCGAGAGCATCGAGAACACCTCGACCGCGAGCTCGACATACTCGCTCTCCGTCGACAGGGAACCGTCCATATCTGCATGCATACGCAGATTATTGCACAACTGATGGCCGAGAGTGCTGATGAGCTGACGCGTCTCCGGCTCCGGACTTCGCCCTGCAGTGAGTACTAGGGCGTGTCTGACAAAGTGTGTGGGACGTTCGGTGCATCCTGAATATCGTGTCCGCACCAAAGTCCAGGTTC
>NZ_BAAANO010000008.1:0-42953 GCF_039529845.1 Brevibacterium samyangense
CCGGGTATGTGGTGTCCGAGGTGATCATCGAGACCACCGCCCACGACGAGGACGCGTTGGCGAACGCTGTCCCGCCGGCGTCGTTGCCGGAGTTTCTGCACGGCGAGTACGAGTCGATCGCTGCGACGGTGCGCAGGTGGGGTGTGGAGGTTCGGCAGCGGGAGGCCGAGATCGCTGCCGAACGAGTAGCGCTGGAGGCAGCTCTGAGATGGGGCCGGGGCCCGGGCAGTGAACCGGACGCGGATGCGTCCGCCGACGCGGCTGGAGCGGGCTCCGACGCGGAGCATCGCGGCGAGGTGCGTCGGCACGAGGAGCCCGGTAAGGCGGAGGGGATCGAGGGTCGCGTGCTGGTGCCGTTGCCGGCGCTTAAACCGACGAAGGCGCTCGGGGACTGGGTGAGTGAGCACCTCACCACCGAGCACCTCGTGAATCTCTCGGCACTGTTGCGGAAGTCGGCGGCACAGGCGTTCGGGTTCTGCCGTGAAGCCCTCACCGTCGTCCACGGACTGCCCGGGTTCTTCGCGCGGGCCAGAGCAGGGGAGTTCGGCATCGATCACGTCCGCACGGCCGCCCGGATCGCAGGCCGGGTCCCGGTGGCGTTGTTGTCGAAGGTCGACCGGCATTTGTCGACCCGGCGGGCTGATGTCACTCCGGAGACGTTCCGGAACACGCTGGGCAAGCTGGTTCGGGCCTTGGTGCCACCGGCGGTGCGGGACGCTCGTGCGTTCGAGGAACGTCGGGTGGATGTGGAGCATTACGGCAATGGCACCGCAGCGTTGATCCTCACCGGGCCGGCTTTGTTGATCGAGGCGTGCTATCGGCGAGTCGAAGCGCTCGCGCGGAGTGTGTTCTACCGTAAGCCTCTGCCGGGTCAGGGTGCTGGGGCAGGGATTGGTGGGGCAGCGGGGGCAGGGACTGGCGGGGCAGCCGGTGAGCAGCTCGAGCTGATCGAGCATCGGAACATCGCGCAGTTGATGTTCGACATCCTGTCCCTCTCACGCCCGCAGGTGACGACTCGTCGCATGCCGACCACTCGGTACGGGTCCGAGACGACGGACCTGGCTACGGGTGAGGGTGCGGAGGAACTCGTCCTCGAGCTGCCGGATGCGGGGGATTATCTGCGGAATCAGGCGCAGGTGGTGGTGACGGTCCCGTACCTGAGCCTCTTCGGAAAAGGAAACCTGTCCGGGGTGTTCCCGGACGGGTCCCCGGTCCCGGCGGAAGTCGCCAGGATCCTCGCCGGTCACTCGAAAACCCTCACCCGGATGCTCACGGACCCGGCAACTGGCACACCGATCGATGCGAGAGCGAAACGGTACGCGATTCCTCCGGATGTACGAGCGGCCCTCATCCAGCAGTGGAGATACTGCACCGCACCGGGATGCACGAGGCAGGCCGCGAAAGCGGAAATGGACCACATACGGGAGTTCAATCACGCGGACCCGGACTCCGGTGGGTTGACCGTGTTCGAGAACCTGCACCCGCTGTGTAAGCGTCATCATCAGGCGAAGACCGACAGGAGACTGCGTGTGTCCGCGACCCCGGACGGGGGAGTGCGCTGGGTCCTGCCCTACGGGAACGAGGTCACGGTGTTCCCTCCGGGGGATCCGGTGGAAGTGATGCACGCGGAAGAGTTCCGGCGCATTGCCCGCGGTGACGGCTCCGAAGGTGGAACCGGCGACGAGGACGGGGGCGACGGTGGTGGTCTGCGGGACGGTGATACCGACGACGGGCCCTGCGCCGATGGCCGCAGTGGGAGTGCGCCCGACAACGGAGCCGGTCACCGAGGCCATGACGGTCGTGCCGTCGACGATGATCGTGACGGTTCCGGGTGCGAACGCATCGAAGGATCCGTTGATCCAGGTGCAGGAACCTCGGGTTCGGATGATACGTGGCATTCCGGCGGCCCGGACGACGATCCGCCTCCGTTCTGAATGGCCGGGGCTCGGGACCGGTGACCTGCACTGCAGGCCGAGGTCAGCCATCCCGAACCGCACACAGCCTCACCCGAAAGTCGCGGCCACGACCTGGTCGAGCGCCTCGAGAGCAGCGAGGTCGAACGTCGATGTCGAGAGCAGCAGCTCCTCCGACCCCGCTGCTGCGAGGATGCGTTCCACCTCGGGAACCACCGTGTCCGCCGTCCCGATGAGTGGCGACGCGAGCGCCTTCTCGACGCGTTCACGGGTGCGGGCGCTCCACACCTGCTCGTGGATCGCCGTGGGAGATTCGAGCGGCCCGAACTCTCCGGTTTCCCGGGAACGTGCCATCGCCCATGCTTCGGGGAGCGCGAGGTCCCGGGCTTCGGCTCGGGAGCCGGCGATGAACACATCCGCCGACACGATCACCTGCGGCCTCGACACCCCGACGCCGGCCGGCCGGAAGTTCCGCCGGTACATCCGCACGAGGGACTCGAGTTCGGGATCCTGGACGAGCGGACCACCGATGACGACCGGAAGACCGAGTTCGGCGGCCACCGTCATACCCTTCCCGGTCGCGAGGACGAACATCCCGGGGACTTGGGCCGAGGCGACCTGCGGTCGGGCCGTCACGGTACCGGTCCCGGTGAGGAGGTCGCGCACCTCTGCGAGGTCGGCGGCGAACCGGTCGTCCCGGGCGGACGCGTCGGCACGCCTGTCGGTGGTTCTTCCCGAGGTGCCGACCGGCGCGGAGCCCCGTGGCGCCTCGGCAACGGGAGCATCCGTCCAGGCGGCGCGCAGCGCCTCCCGGACCGGGCGCGTGAAGCCGGGGCTCCGGCCGAGCCCGAGGTCTATCCGCCCGGGGAACAATCCGGCGAGCATGAGGAACTGCTCGGCGACGACGAGGGGCTGGTGGTGGGGGAGCATGACCCCTCCGGATCCGACCCTCATGTGTTCCGTGGCCTGCCCGATCGCCCCCAGCAGCACCGCCGGGGCTCCGGACGCGACCCCGGGGACTCCGTGGTGCTCGGCGACCCAGAAACGGTGGAAACCGAGTGATTCCGCACGAACGGGGCGGCCCACGGAGTTCCGCAGGGCCGCGCCGTCGTCCTCGCCCGCACGCGTGCGGGACCGATCGAGAAGAGAAAGCTTCACAGGTCAGAGCCTAGTGATATCAGCACTCAGCGATATGAGCCTCAGTGATATCGGGGCCCGGCGAATCAGGCAGTCTGCCCCGCGTGCTTCCCTTCGGCGATCTCCTCGAGGGTCTTCGCGTTGAACGCGGGCAGATCGTCGGGCGTGCGGCTCGACACGAGCCCCTCATCGACGACGACCTCCTCGTCGACCCAGGTGGCTCCGGCGTTCACGAGGTCGGTGCGCAGGCTCGGGTAGCTCGTGAGCGTACGCCCGGACAGGACGTCGGCGTCCGCGAGGATCCACGCGCCGTGGCAGATGACCGACACAGGTTTGTGGGAGCTGAAGAAGGACTTCGTGAGGTCGACCGCGTCCTGGGAGAGTCGGATGGCGTCGGCGTTCGCAACGCCGCCGGGCAGCACGAGAGCGTCGAAGTCCTCCGCCTTCACCTCGGCGGGGGAGGAGTCCACCGTCTGCTCGTGACCGTTCTTGCCGGTCACGGACCCCTCTGCCGGGGAGACGAGCACCGCCTGGGCGCCTGCCTGTGTCACCGCGTCCCAGGGACTCGTGAGCTCGCTGTCCTCGAAACCGTTCGTGAGCAGGAATGCCACGCGCTTGCCGGAGAGATCGGTCATGGTGCCTCCTTCTGTGCAATCCGTCACTGCTCGTCCCAGCAGTGGGCGCCGTTGGGGCGCCTGGGCCATTCACGCTAGACCCGGAGGGCGGGGGCACAAAAGGGCCCTGGAGCGAATTCTGAGGAAAGGCGAGTGGAACGCGCGCTCACGCGCAGTTGTTCACGCGCAGAAGCCGCTCACCCCCGGAAGACCGAATGCACATCTCCGCACACGTCCCGCCCGCCGAGCGCCTCGAGTTCGAGGACGACGGCAGCACCGACGACCTCGGCGCCGAGGTGTCCGAGCAGCGTGCGGGTGGCCGCGAGGGTGCCGCCGGTCGCGAGGACGTCGTCGAGCACGAGAACCCGGTCGCCGGGACGGAGCACGTCGGGAGCCTCGATCGTCGCCGAGCCGTACTCGAGGTCGTAGGACACGGATGCCGCCGGTCGTGGGAGCTTGCCCGCCTTCCGGATCGGAAGCATGCCGACCCCCGTGCGGGCGGCGACGTACCCGGCGAGGAGGAACCCGCGGGCCTCGAGTCCGGCGACGACGTCGAAGGTTCCCGCGAACGGAGCGACGAGCGCCTCGGTGACGGCAGCGAGAGCGGGACCGTCGGCGAGGAGCGGTGAGATGTCCCGGAACTCGACTCCGGGGGCCGGGAAGTCCGGGACGGTAGTGATGAGCGCCTCGGCGCGGGCGAGGACGGGATCGGTATTCACCACACCACGATAGAGGTCGGGCGGCGTGCGTCGCACCATCCGGCTCCTGCCCGCCATCGGGCACAGACCCGCGGCCCGCACCGCACCGCTGCCGATATGGCACAGTGAGCCGCATGCTCGAACGCACCCTGGCCTCCCTCGACGGACGCGGTTACGCCGCCTACAAGCACCTCCGCGGCACTCACGACCTCGGCGGGATGGACCTCGTCGTCGATCATGTCCAGGTCGACCCGTACGCCCCGCCCTCGCGGATGCGGCTCGTCGTCGATGCGCGGGACGCCGCGCTGCCGGCGGACCTCGTCGCCGACCGGCTCGGCCGGATCGCGGTCTCCGATTTCCTCACCCGCCGCTTCGCCGCGGCGATCACCGAGCACTTCTCCGCACGCGCCGGTCGGGGGCCCGCTGCCCACGGCGACCGGCGCTCCCACCACCGCCGAGGCGCCCGCCCGGACGCGCAGAAACCTCCCGTGACCATCGGAACACCCGGGCAGGAGATCCTCGAACGCTCGAGCGTGCTCCTCGCCCCGGACCGGGTGGAGGCCCGCATCGAGGTGGCGCTCCCGGCTGCCGGACGACGGATTCGGGGACGGGAAGCCGCCGAGCTGCTCCTCGACGTCCTGCCGGAGCTCGGCCGCAGCGCCCTGTTCCACGGGAATCTCGATGCGGAAGCGCGCACCGCCCTCGCCGCGCACGTCGCCCTCCTGCGCGACCAGGACGCGCTGCGCACGGCGCTCCGCGCAGCGGGGCTCGTCGCCTTCGTCGGTGACGGGGCGGTGCTGCCGCGGAGCTCGGGTGCCTCGGACCTCCCGCTCACCTCCGGAGCCGTGGCCTTCCGGTCGCCGGACTCGCTCCGGGTGTCCTTCGACCTGCCGAGCGGCCGCGCCGTCACCGGCATGGGAGTGCCGGAGGGCATCACCGTCGTCGTCGGGGGCGGCTACCACGGCAAGTCGACGCTGCTGCGTGCCCTCGAACGCGGGGTGTACCCGCACATCGCCGGCGACGGCCGCGAATGGGTCGTGACCCGGCCCGACGCGGTGTCGATCCGGGCCGAGGACGGCCGCGCCGTCACCGGTGTCGACATCTCCCCGTTCATCGGCAACCTCCCGAGCGGCACCGACACCCGGCACTTCACCACGACGAATGCCTCCGGATCGACCTCGCAGGCCGCGAACCTCATGGAGGCCGTGGACTCCGGAGCCGGGGCGCTGCTCATCGACGAGGACACCTCGGCGACGAACTTCATGATCCGCGATGAGCGGATGCGCCTCCTCGTCCCCGCCGCGAAGGAACCCATCACCCCGTTCCACGACCGGATCCGGCCCCTGTGGCGTGATCGCGGTGTGCCCACGGTGCTCGTCGCCGGCGGCTCGGGCGCGTTCTTCGCGCTCGCCGATCACGTGATCGCCATGGATTCCTATGTGCCGTACGACGTCACGCAGCGCGCTCACGAGATCGCCGCCGCAGCCGCCGGCGGAACCACCGCCGAGGCGCCCTCCTCTCCCGACACCGCGTTCCCCGCCACTGCGTTCCCCACCACTCAGCCCGGCCGGGTGCCGGACCCGGCGGGTCTGCAGCCGGGGCACAAGCAACCGCGGGCGCGCGGGCTCGGGTCCATCCAATTCGGGCGGCAGGACATCGACGTGTCGCACCTGGCCCAGCTCGTCGACCCCGCACAGACGGAGGCGATCGCCCGGATCCTCGACCGGCTCGCCCGCGAGGCGGACGGTCGGCGCACCCTCGACGAACTCGTCGACCGCATCGAGGCCGTCCTCGACGAGAACGGCCTCGACGCGCTGAGCACCTACCGGGGTCACCCGGGTCACCTCGCGCGGCCCCGGCGGCACGAGATCCTCGCCGCGGTGAACCGCCACCGGGGGCTGCGGCTTGTGTGAGCGCCGGTTCGGGGGCCGGGTCCGCCGTCACTCCACCGTCGTGAGCCCCTCGACCGGGCTGAGCCGGGTCGCTCTGCGCGCCGGTAGGAGCGAGGACAGGAGCCCGGCGAGGACCGCGACCGCGAGGATCGCGAGATACGCCCACCACGGCACCCCGGGCACGAGGCGGTCGGAGAGTTCCGAGGTCACGAGGCGTGCCCCGATCGCCCCGAGCGCACTGCCGACGGCCGTGCCGATGAGTGCGGCGACCACGGAGATGAGGACCGCCTCGGTCGCGAGCATGCCGCGCAACCGGCCCGTCCCCAGTCCGAGCGCGCGCAGGAGCGCGTTCTCCCGGGTGCGTTCGATCACCGACAGGCTCATCGTGTTCGAGACCCCGATGAGCGCGATGACGACGGCGATCGCGAGGAGCCCCACCGCGATGAGCATCAGGATGTCGATGACCTGGGTGTAGGCGGCCCGGGCGAGCGCCGTTCCCGAGACCTCGGACGGGGACACGTCGAGCACCTCGGCGGCGTCGAAGCGGATGTCCGAGAGTGCGTCCGGACCGGCATCCGGCGCGACGCGGAGGACGACGGCGTCACGAGCCTCGTCCGCCACCTCGTCCTCGAGCAGTGCGCGGGGCGCGAGGTAGACATCGGAGGAGTTCCCGGCCGCCGTCACCGGGACCTCGGGGCCGTCCGATGCGTCGCCGAGGCGCAGGTGGGTCACAGCCGAACCGGCCGGTACGGAGACGTGGCCGTCGACGAGCGCAGGTGCCTGGGGGAGGAGGACCTCCCCGGCCGCCGCGGTGTCGAGACCGAGGACGCGCCTCGGCTCCCCACTGCCGTCGTCGGCCGGCACGTCGAGACCGGGGGCGACGGCGGTGACCCCGGTGATCCCCGCGAGATCACGGAGCGCTGCATCCTGCACGGGTTCGGAGACCGTGACGAGGAGGTCGACCGGGTACTTCTGCGCGAGTGCCTCGTTCGCGGTCGCCTTCACGGTCTGCCCGCCCATGAGGATCGTCGTCACCAGGCCGACCCCGACGACGAGCGCAGTGGCGGTCGCCGCCGTCCGGCTCCGATTGCGGACCGCGTTGAGCGTCGCGAGGCGCCCGGCGATCCCCGTGCGCGCGACCGTGAGTCGGCCGATCCCACCGACGAGGGCCGGGACGAAGAGCACGGCGGACATCACCAGGCCGACGAACACGAGGCACCCGCCGAGCATCCCGACGAGGATCCACACCGCGTCCCCGGACACGAGGACGAGCGCGGTGACGAGCAGACCGACACCGAGCGCGAGGACGACCACCCCGAGCACACCGCGCACCCGACCGGCACGGGTGGAGACGGTGACCTCCTCGGCGGGGCGGAGCGCCTCGAGAGGGGTGACGCGGGTGGCGGAGCGGGCGGGAGCCACGGAAGCGAGGACCGTGAGGACGATCCCGGCCGCGAGGCCCGCGCCGATCGCGGCGGGAGTCGGGACGACGGCCGATGCCGGGACGTCGAGACCCGTGTACGAGCCGAGCGTGACGAGGACTGTGAGCAACCCCCAGGCGCCGAGGACTCCGAGGACGCCCCCGACGACCCCGACGACGAATCCCTCGGCGAGGACCGAGCGGAACACCTGGGAAGGGGCAGCCCCGATGCACCGCAGGAGCGCGAGCTCACGGCGCCGCTGGGCGACGACGACCGCGAAGGTGTTCGCGACGACGAGCCCGGCGACGAACACGGACACGAGCGCGAACCCGAGGAGCAACCACGTGAGGACGTCGTTGCCCCCACTGAGTGAGGAGACCCGCTCGTTCACGGCGTCCTGCCGGGTGAGGACGTCGAAGGTGACCGGCGCGGTCTCCTCAACGGACTCCGTGTCGCCGGTCACAGGGTTCTCGACCGCGGAGCCCTCGGTCACCTCGTCAACAGCGGAAGCGACGGCAGTGAGGAGGTCTGCGGCCTCCGTGCCGTCGTCCGCCGTGACCAGGACGCTGTCGCCGCTCGCGCCGGGCACGAAGGTGTCCGTGAACCGCTCGGCGCTCACCCAGCCGAGGTCCCGGCCGGCTGCGGCAGGATCGCTCGTCGTCGCCGCGAGACCGACGATTTCGAGGTCGACGGACTCGGGTTCGGGAGGGAGCGATTCCTCGGCGACCTGCTCGTCGGTGAAGGGCGCGTCGACCGAGAGTCGGTCCCCGAGCCCGAGGTGGAACCGGGTGGCCGAGTCCTCGGAGAGGACGACCTCGTCGGCGCCGGAGGGAAGCCGGCCGTAGGCGACGTCGGGGGCTCCGAGCGGAGAGCCCTCGGACACCGGGGAGAGTTCGATCGCGGAGTCGGCGGCGCGGCCGGAGTTCGCGATCACCCATGCGGAGAGGTCGGGCTCCGCGCGGGCCACGCCGTCGACGTCTGCGGTGGCATCCGCGACACGGCGCAGGGTCTCCGTGTCCGGGGTGCCTCCCGTCGGCACGACCGCGAGGTCGGAGTGTGCGTACTGGGCGCCGATCGAACGGGTGAGGGTGTCATTCATCGCGGCGTTCACGAGCAGCGTCGCGGACACGAAGCCGGCTGCGAGGGCGACCGCGAGGCAGATGGCGATGTACCGGGACCAGTGCGCGCGGATCCCGGAGAGGGCGACACGGAGCATCAGGCGATCGCCCCGTCCGTGTGCGGTGCGGTGGTGCCCGGTGCTGCCCCGGGAGCCGCGGAGAGCCGTCCGAGCGCCTCGACGACGGAGTCGCGATCCGGTCGGTGGATCTCCCCGGCGAGGCGTCCGTCCCGCAGGAGCACGACGCGGTCGGCGTAGCCGGCGGCGACGGGGTCGTGGGTGACCATGATGATCGTCTGCCCGAATTCGTGGACGGACTCCTCGAGCAGGCCGAGGACCTCGGCCCCGACCGCGGAGTCGAGGTTGCCGGTCGGTTCGTCGCCGAAGACGACGTCCGGTCGGGTGAGGAGCGCCCGGGCGACCGCGACGCGCTGTTGCTGCCCGCCGGAGAGTTCGTGCGGCCGGTGGGTGAGGCGGTTCTCGAGCCCGAGGCGGGCGATCACGGTGCTTTTCCACCGGCGGTCGACCTTCCGCCCGGCGAGCACGAGGGGGAGTTCGAGGTTCTGTTCGGCCGAGAGGGTCGGAACGAGGTTGAACGACTGGAAGACGAACCCGATGCGTTCGCGTCGCAGACGCGTGAGCGCCCGGTCGTTCATCGAGGTGATCACCCGTCCGCCGACGGTGATCGTGCCGGAGTCGACCCGGTCGAGTCCGGCGAGGGCGTGCATGAGCGTCGATTTCCCGGACCCCGAGGGTCCCATGATCGCGGTGAACCGGCCGGCGTGGAAGTCGACGGAGACCCCGTCGAGTGCCGCAACCCGGGCATCACCCCTCCCGTAGGTCCTCACGACGTCGCGGGCGGAGACGATGGGTTCGCCGGATTGCATGGTGCTCCTCTGGAGGATGTGAACGGGTGGTCGCCGGTCGCGGACGGACCGGACCCGTTCACGGTAGGAGCGAGCGGGCCACCGCAGCACGGGGGTTTTCCCGCACCCCGCCGGGTGCGAACCACCCGGGTTCCCTCCGGAGGTCCTGGTCCGGGAAGGCGCAGTCGATAGGCTCGTGGACGTGAACCCGAGGACGATTCCCGTGAGCCCGAGCGAGCGGGCTCGGACGGTCGCCCGCCGCACCTACCTGTCCCTCGGCGCGGGCGAGCTCGTCTCCAGCGCGGTCTACCGCGTGCTGCGGTACCTCGACCCGGTCGTCCTCGTCGGCGCGCTCGCCGGGATCCTCGTGCTGAGCCCCGCACGCGGTCGCGACGGTCCTCGCGCTCCTCGTCTGGGGATTCGGCGTCATCGAGTACGTGAACTACTTCTGGGTGCGGCTGTCGTACCCCGCGTCCCGGTGGTTCCGGGAGGTCACGCGGTGGCGGACGCCCCGCCTCGTGGCGGACCTCCGCCGGGCGCGGTAGCTCAGGTCACCTTCTCGAGAACGAGGTCCGCCCCGAAATCCGCGCACGTGGCACGGATCTGGTCGAGGAGCATGTCGGAGAGCGGGATGCCGTGCACGGCTCGGTGGGCGCGTTCGCGGTGCTCGGGATCACCGGCGACCTGGACGGGTACCTCGGGGTCCACCGGGTCCATGCCGCGGAGGGTGTCGCGGAGTTCCTTCGCATAGGCCGGTGTGATCCCGGCGCCTGCGACCTCGGGGTCGATCGCGAGGAAGAAGTACCCGACCGACTGGAACCCGTCGACGTTCCCCGGCTGATCGGCCCCGGAGATGCCTGCCGACAGCAGCTGTACCATCGTCGCGAGGGCGTAGCCCTTGTGCCCGCCGCCCAGGACACCGGCCCCGCCGAGCGGGAGGAGGCCGTGCGATCCGTCCTTCGCGCCCAGGCCTGCCATCGCCTCGGCGGAGTTCCGGACGCTGCGGCCGTGGGAGTCGAGCACCCAGTCCGCGGGCAGGGGCTGGTCCTTGAGTTCGTAGACCTTCACCTTGTTGAAGGGGACGACGGTCGTCGCCATGTCGACGACGATCGGTTCCTCCCCGTCGACGGGACACGCGAACGCGATGGGGTTGGTTCCCATGAGCGGATTCCGGGCCCCCGTCGGGGTCTGGTAGGCGTTGCGTGTCGAGCACAGGGACATGCCGACGAGGCCCTGCTCGGCGGCGAGACGCGCGTAGTACCCGGCAGCGCCGTAGTGGTTCGTCTCCCGCACGGTCGCCATGCCGACGCCGAACGTGCGGGCCTTCGCGATCGCCTGCTCCATCCCGAGTTGCCCCGAGGGGTGGCCGAACCCGCGTTTGCCGTCGATGACGACGGTCGCGCCGACGTCGCGGACGACCTCCGGTTCGGTGCCGGCGGCGAGCGACCCGTCGCGGATCCCGGCCCCGTAGTACGGGAGCATCGAGATGCCGTGGGAATCGATGCCGGAGAGGTCGGTGTCGTGCATGACGTCGGTGGCGATGTCCACGACGGAGTCGGTCGCGCCGAAGGCCGTCATGATCGCCCGGATCTGCGCGCGCACTGACGAGGACGTGTACCGGGGGAGATGGGCGGAGTCCGCCGAGGTGGAAGCGGCGGTCGTGGTGGCGGATCCGGGGGTCGACTGCGGGGATGCGGGGGAGGGGGACTGCGTTGTCATGATCCCCATCACATCACGAGGAGGTGCGGCGCCGGAACACCGAAGTGGTTCGGCACCACGAGCGGAACGGTCCGAGCGGAACGGGCAGCGAGTGAACCGGCTGGTGTGAGGCGGAACGACGACCAATGGTGTGATCGGAGTGTGATGAGAGAACTCGTCTATTACGTCGCGGTGAGCCTCGACGGGCAGATCGCGGCACCGGACGGTGGTTTCGACGCCTATCTCGTCGAGGGCGACCACGCACCGGTGCTCTTCGAGGAATACGGGGATGCCATTCCCGGCCATGGTCTCACGCTGCTGGGGCTCGAGCCCCCGCGGAATCGTTTCGACACGGTCGTGATGGGGTGGGGTGCCCTTCGTCCGGGTCTGGACGTGGGGATCGACAGTCCGTACCCGCACCTCCGACAGTACGTGGCGAGCCGCAGTGACCGGACCGTGGCCGAGGACGTGACACTCACCGCCGATCCGGTCGCGACCGTCCGCGAGCTCAAGGCGGAGGACGGACTCGACATCTGGCTGTGCGGTGGCGGGCAGGTGGCCGGTGCGCTCATCGACGAGCTCGACCGGTTGGTCCTCAAACGCAATCCCTTTGCATTCGGTTCGGGGATTCCCCTGTTCGGATCGGCTCCCTATGCGCCGAGGCGGTTCGACCTCGTCGATGTGCGTGGGTACGACTCGGGCATCGTCGTCGAGGAGTACGTGCGGAGACGGGAGGGCTGACGCGGGCCGGTGGGTCCACTGCAGTCCCCGGACACGAACGAAGGCACCGCGAGCGGATCGCGGTGCCTTCGTGTGTTCCGGCCGTCGTGTGGTCCGGGTGACTCACACCTGCAGGGCGTTGAGTTTCTTCTCGTAGTCGGTGCCGTCCTCGAAGAGTTCCTCGCGCAGCGGGTTCATCTCGACCTCCCGGCCGGGATCCCCGGACATGCTCGCGGCACTGTTCGACGGTGTCGCGGCGTCCTTCCACCGCAGCAGTGCGCCGACGCCCTCGGGGATGTCGGCGTAGTCGTCGCCGAGGGCCGAGATCCCGGCGTCCGTGCGGATGGCCCGTCGGATGAGATCCTCGACGTTGTCCGGTTCGCGCCCGGTGACGAGGACGAGTTCGTCGACCTGCCCGCGGTCGAGCGCCTCGACGACCTCGAAGGCACCGGCGACGGACTCGGCGTCACGGGCCTGGCTCTCGTGGAAGCGTTCACCGAGCTCGCGCTGCCGTCCCTCGATGAACTCCCGGGTGATCCTGTCGAGCTCCTCCCGGAAGGACGCCCTCTCGAGGCTCACACCGCGCGTCCCACCGGGGACGATGTGGAGCCGGGAGAGGACCTCCTGACCGAGCGCGTCCTTGAGGAGGGACTGGGCGCGGACGTCGCCGGTGAGGAGAACCATGTCCGGTCGGTGTTCGGAGACGAGTTTCGTCACCGTGGCGGCGACCGCCTCGGCGTTGCGTTCCCAGGAGTCCTCGACACGTGCCTCGAAGTTGTTCGAACGCCAACCGTGCTTCGAACCGCCGCCGAGCCCGGCCTTGTGCAGTTCGTCGTGCCCGCCGTCGACCGACCCGTCGTCCCCGAGGTCCGTCGACCCGCGGGTGAGCGAGGGATTCTCGGGGGCGCAGAGAGTGAGGTCCGCGCCGGCCCGGTCGACCTCGACGAGGAGCTGGCTCACGGCGAAGGGCGTGAGCTGGATGAAGGGGAGGAGCTTCGGGGCGCGTGCCCACTGGGCGCATTCGGTGATCGGCGGGACCGGCAGGGTGCGGTCGACGAGGATCTCGGCGGCGGAGGCGATGATCGCCCGTCCATGGGGGCCGCCCATCGCGGAGGGTTCGCGGATCGCCTCCTCCACCGTGTCGAGCAGGTCGTCAGGGGCGCCGGCCCGGGAGAGTTCCGCCCGCAATCGCGTCCAGCGGGTGGTCACCTCCGCGGCGGTCCGGGGGTCGGTGCGTGTGGTGTCGAGGTGGACCGAGAGGAGCGGTCCGTCGTTCTCCAGCGTGGACATGAGCCAAGGGAATTTCACTGTGACCTCCTGCGTGCGTCGAGCGGCGGCCGAGCACCCGGCCCGGCCGCTTCGCCGTTGGGGTCGTCTCACCATTGCACGACCGTCGGCACGTGACAAGGGGTCGAGTTCATGCCCTTTTCGGCCCGTGTTCACCTACTGTGCGGTACGGGTTCTGGGTCGGGGCCGGCAGCGTTCCCGGACTGCCGAGGTGCCCGCGCGAGGTGTCGTCACTCCCCGCGGGCGCGCTCGTGCAGGGCGTCGAGTTCCTGCCGCAGGCGGTCCTGTGCGGCGGCGTCGAACCAGCCCTGTCGGAGTTGCTCGTTGAACCCGCCGGGGGTCTCGTGGTCGCGCACGAGGCGGTCCAGCGGCCGGTCGAGGTCGCGCAGCGCCGGTGCGAGTCCGGCGAACGCAGAGCGGACGAACCGTTCGGCGTCGGCGGGATCCACGCCCCTCTCCGTCGTCCACGCGCTGATGGTGCGGACGTAGTCGAGGAACGCGGTGAAGGTCGCGGTGACCCCGCCGAACACCGCGAACGCCTCCTCGTCCGCGGGCACGAGCGTGCCGCCGAGCAGGTCGAACAGCGTTGTCCCCGCCGGATGGTCCGGGTACACGACCGTGACCGAGGCACGCTCGCTCACCGGCGGCAGCGGGATGCTCCGCACGATGTCGCCCTCGAACCCGAGCACCTCCCGGAGTCGGGCGATCGGCACACCGGCGAGTGCGCTCACGAGCACCTGGTCGGGGCGGAAGGACACGCCGGCGACCGCCTCGGCGAGGTTCTCGGGCCGCACGGCGAGGACGACGACGTCGGAACCGGCGACCACGTCGGCGTTGGAGCCGGCGACCTCGAGGTCCGGGAACCGGGCCGTGAGCGCAGCGACGTTGTCGCGGCCGCGCGGGGACAGCAGGATCCGGTCGTACGGGCGCGGACCGGACGCGATCCCCTCGACCATGGCACGTGCGATCTCCCCGACCCCGAGGAACCCGAGGCGCGGGCCGGTCACGACAGCACCTCCCCGGCGCATTTCCGGTCCCCGGTCGATCCGCGCGAAGCCGTGTGCGCCTCGAGGGCGCGATCGACGATCGAGGACCGGTGGACCTCGCCCCGGGCGAGATCGGAGATCGGCACCCATTCGGCACGGTCCGTCGTCCCGCCGACCTCGAGGGTGCCGAGAGTCCCTCCGGTGACCTCCGCCCGGTACACGATCCGGACCGCCTTGAAACCGCGCCCCGAGGGCCTGCGGGACCCCGGCTCGGTCACCGTGTTCGCAAGCAGGAGACCGGTGAGGCGGACGGTGAGTCCCGTCTCCTCGAGCACCTCGCGGTGCAGTCCCTCCTCGAGCGACTCCTCGAACTCGACACCGCCGCCGGGCAGCGACCACCCGGGCCGACCCCGCGATCCCCGCCCGTTGAACCAACTGAGAAGGATCCTGTCGTCCTCGTCGATGACGAGGGCGTACGCGGCGAGGCGGGTGTCGTAAGCGGTGTACTCCATGGCCCCGACCCTAGCGAAGGCGTGTGACAGGAATGTTGTCCCGGGCAGCGCCGGTGTACCTTGCAACGGACGCGGAAAGGGAGGACCTCGGACATGGGCGAAACGGAACGAACCGTCCCGGGCCGGTCGCTCTTCTTCCCGGGTCCGGTGCGATGGGCGGTCGAACCCCTCGACGACTCCCTCGAACCGGGAACCGTGCTCACGGCGCTGCCGGTGTCGGACGCCGTCCGGGCCCGAGGCGCCCGCCTGTCCCGACACCGTGACCGGGTGGCCTTCGCGCAGGCCCGGCGACTCGCGCTCGCGCTCGCCCACGACGAGCTCCAGCACGGTCGGGGTCCGAGCTGGGCCGGCACCCTGGCGCTCGTCCAGTCGTGTCCCGACTGCGGGGGAGGGGACCACGGGGCACCGGCACTCGTGGCACCGTCCCCCGGGGCGGATGCGCGTCGGCGTATTCCTCTCCACGTGTCCTGGGCACATTCGACGGGGCACGTGGCCGCTGCGGTGTCGGTGCTCCCGTGCGGTGTCGACGTGGAGACGGCCGGTGGGCCGACCCCGGAGTTCGTCCTCACGACGGAGGAGATCGCCCGGTGGGACGCCCGGGGTCGGCCCGCAGCGCTGTTCCGGTGGTGGTTCACCGTGAAGGAGGCCGCGGTGAAGTGCGGACTCCTCGACATCGACGCTTTCGGTGAGGTCTCCGCCGAGGAGCTCGGGAGGTGTCCGGAGGTTGTTCTGTATTCCTCGGAAGTGCCCGGAACAGGGCCGGGAAATGGCGCCTCGGCGTCAGTGATGGTGCGGAATGCGTAGTTTCCCGGCAGCAGGGTGCCTTGCCGGAGCGGACACTGAGGTTACTCTCACGTAATTCCATGCTGTGATGGCGGACTCGGTCAGAATCCGGTGCCACTCTTGACGGGTGCCAGCAGAAACCCGACTCACCGACCACGATGCGCAGACCGGGACGAACCTCGGTGAGAACCGATGGGACGTCGCGGAAGCGCGCTCCCTCGGCAATGCCATCCGCCGATTCCGCCGTGCGAAGGGCCTCTCCCAGGAGGAACTCGCCCAGGCGTCCGGGATCACCCGCAACCACCTCTCGCTCCTCGAGGCCGGTCGACCGTCCTCGCGCCGCAATGATGCGCCGGCGAATCCCCGCGTCTCGACCCTCGTCGCGATCGCCGCAGCGCTCGAGGTTCCGGTGCTCGAGCTCGTCCCGGGGTTCGCGCAGCCCTGAGCGTTCGGGACGACAGCCCTGAGCGTTCGGGACGACAGCCCTGAGCAGCCGGGACGACAGCCCTGAGCTCAGCGCTTCGTCCTCTTCGCGCCGACGGCCCACAGCACGATCCCGAGGACGACGAGGACGAGGCCGCAGAAGCCTCCGAAGACCGCGATGATGATGCCGAGTGCACCCGTGAAGATGCTGACCACCGAGTCGTGACAGCGCCGTGTGACACCGCGCACCGCATCACCGGCCGTGCATGCATACGCTGGGGTCATGACACTCACCCCTCCCTTCCGGGCCGACATCGTCGGTTCCTTCCTCCGTCCCGCACCCGTCAAAGCCGCTCGCGAGCAGCTTGCCGAGGGCACGATCGACGTTGAGGCGCTGTCCGCCGTCGAGGACGCCTCCCTCGTCGACCTCGTCGAGGCGCAGGCCGCCGCCGGCCTGCAGGTCGCCACCGACGGTGAACTGCGTCGTTCGTGGTGGCACTTCGACTTCTTCGGGATGCTCGACGGTGTCGAGATCTTCGAGACCGACCACAGCCTGCCGTTCCGGGGAGCGACGACGAAGCCGCATGCGATCCGCATCGACGGGCGGATCGGCTTCCCGGCGAACCACCCGATGGTCGGGCACTTCACCGCACTCGCCGCCGTGGCGGAGGAGAAGGGGCTCACGCCGAAGGCGTCGATCCCTTCGCCGACCGTCCTCGACTTCCGCGTCGAGGAGCCGAACATCGTCACCGACGCCTACGCCGCACGAGCGGACTACGTGGACGACCTCGTGCAGACCTACCGTGATGCGATCGCCGCGTACTACGCTGCCGGATGCCGGTACCTCCAGTTCGACGACACCGCCTGGGCGTACCTGTGCAGCGAGACCGAACTCGAACGCGCGCGCACCGAACGCGGTATCGACACCGAGGGGCTCGGCGCACGTTACGCGGACATCCTCCGCAGGGTGCTCGAGGGAAAGCCGGAGGATCTCGTCGTCACGACCCATGTGTGCCGTGGCAACTTCCGGTCGACGTGGATCTCCTCCGGTGGGTACGAACCCGTCGCCGAGCATCTCCTCGCGATTCCCTACGACGGCTTCTTCCTCGAGTACGACAGCGAACGCGCCGGCGGTTTCGAGCCGCTGCGGTTCCTGCAGCCGGGCCACCAACGGGTCGTTCTCGGGCTCGTCACCTCGAAGTCCGGTGAACTCGAGCCGAAGGAGGAGATCCTCGCGCGGATCTCCGAGGCGACGAGGTTCGCACCGCTCGAACAGCTCGCACTCAGCCCCCAGTGCGGGTTCGCCTCCACCGAGGAGGGCAACGTCCTCACCGAGGACGAGCAGTGGGCGAAGGTCCGGCACGTCGTCGACATCGCCGGCGAGGTGTGGGGCGAGAGCTGACGGGCACCGGGGTTCACCCGTGAGCGAACGTGCACGAGGTGCCCCGGCGGACGGAATAGTCTGGTGAGCACAGCCGGACCCGGGGCGCACCGCGAGTGCGCCCCGGACACCCCTCGACGAAAGGTCTCCACGATGACCACCGAACCGCATGAGGCAGCAGCACCGACCTCGGAGGAGAGGTTCGCCGCGTACGCCGCGCCCGAACGCCTCGTGAGCACCGCGTGGGTCGCCGAGCACGCGAACGATCCGGGCGTCGTCCTCGTCGAGAGCGACGAGGACGTGCTCCTCTACGAATCCGGTCACATCCCGGGTGCCGTGAAGATCGACTGGCACACCGAGCTCAACGACCCGGTGACCCGCGATTACGTCGACGGCGAGGGATTCGCCGCGCTCATGTCGAAGAAGGGAATCTCCCGGGAATCGACCGTCGTCGTCTACGGCGACAAGTCGAACTGGTGGGCCGCGTACGCCCTCTGGGTGTTCACGCTCTTCGGCCACGAGGACGTCCGCCTCATGGACGGTGGCCGCGCGAAGTGGCAGCAGGAAGGGCGGGAGTTCACCCGCGAGCAGCCGCAGCCGGCGCCCACCGAGTACCCCGTCGTGGAACGCCGTGACGAGGAGATCCGCGCATTCCTGCCCGACGTCCTCGATCATCTCGGCAAGCCGCTCATCGACGTCCGCAGCCCGGCGGAGTACACCGGTGAACGCACGCACATGCCCGACTACCCGCAGGAGGGCGCGCTGCGCGGCGGCCATATCCCGACTGCGCAGTCGGTGCCGTGGGCGCGTGCCGCGAACGAGGACGGCACCTTCCGGTCCGCGGAGGAACTCCGTGCGATCTACGAGGGGGAGAAGGGGCTGACGCCCGGCGACGACGTCGTCGCGTACTGCCGGATCGGCGAGCGTTCGAGCCACACGTGGTTCGTCCTCAAGTACCTCCTCGGCTACGAGAACGTGCGCAACTACGACGGTTCGTGGACGGAGTGGGGCAACGCAGTGCGCGTCCCGATCGTCAAGGGCGAAGAACCCGGTGAGGCACCCGCGAAGTGAGTGACGGTACCGAATTGACCGAGAACACCGCACCGAACGACAGCGACACCGCACCCCTGCCCGCCGGCCTCGCGGAGATCGCGCAGGACTTCGCTGACATGCCGGCGCACGAACGGCTCCCGCTGCTCCTCGAGTTCAGTGACGGGTTGCCGGAGCTGCCGGCCCGCTTCGCCGACCACCCGGAACTGCTCGAACCCGTGCCCGAGTGCCAGTCGCCGATCTTCCTCCTCACCGAGATCGACGACGACGCGGCACGCACCGTGCACCTGTACTTCAGCGCGCCCCCGGAGGCCCCGACGACACGCGGTTTCGCGGGGATCCTCCACGAGGGACTCGACGGCCGGCCGGCTGCGGAGGTCCTCGCGGTTCCGGCGGACTTCCCGCTGCGTCTGTCGCTCACGGAGATCGTGAGCCCGTTGCGCCTCAACGGGATGAGCGGCATGCTCGCCCGCATCCAGCGGCAGGTGGGGGAGAAGACCAGCGGGAGCTGAGCGCGCGGGATCCGGACGCCCGCCGGCCGTGCTCGCCGGCGCTGCACGTCGGTTCTGCTCGCTCGCACGGTCCGACGAGCACGCCCCGGTATTACGACAATTGAAATGAACGCGTGCAACTTCCGCATGACGAGACAGAGATAAACACAACTCCGAAGGCCTGTATCGACAGGTGAACGCTGACATAGTGTGGTCCCGCTCGGGCGCAGAGGCGCCCATCCGCGAAAGGTCTCCACCATGTCAGTACTGAGTGATCTCCTCGGTCCTGGTTCCGTCCGTCTGGGCGTCGACGCCTCGGACTGGCGGGACGCCATCCGGGCCGCGGGCTCGCTGCTCGTCGAAGGCGGGGTCGCAGGCGACTCCTACACCGACGTCATGATCGAGAACGTCGAGAAGAACGGGCCCTACATCGTCATCGCCCCGGGCTTCGCGTTCGCCCACGCCCGCCCGGACGACTCGGTGACCCGCACCGGCATGTCGCTCGTCCGCCTCGCCGCCCCGGTCGAATTCGGTCACGAGAAGAACGATCCGGTCACCCTCGTGCTCGCCCTCGCCGCGGTCGACAACACCGCGCACCGGCAGGCCCTCGCGGCCCTCGCGAAGGTCCTCGCGAGCCCCCGCAAGAAGGCAGCGCTCGACGCCGCCGCCACACCCGAGGAGGTGCTCGCGGTGTTCGAGAGCGGCGCAGCCGCCGCTCCCGCGGAGCCCGTCACCGAGGCGCCCGCTGCCGAGGTGCCCGTCGCTGCGCAGCCGGCCGGCGCCTCGGCGACCGCCTCCTCCGACGGCCCCGTCGTCGCGGGCAAGAACTTCATCTACACCGTGTGCGGCAACGGCCTCGGCACGAGCCTGTTCCTCAAGAACACGCTCGAGCAGGTCTTCGACCGGTGGGGCTGGAGCCGTTTCATCACCGTCGAGGCGACCGACACCATCTCCGCACGCGGGAAGGCCAAGGACGCCGATTTCATCCTCACCTCAGGGGAGATCGCCCGGACGCTCGGAGACGTGGGAGTTCCCGTGGAGGTCATCGAGGACTTCACCTCCGAAGCCGAGATCGACGCGGTGCTGCGCCGACTCTACGCACTGTGACCGGCGTGGACCGGTAGAGAAGGACTCATAGTCATGAACTGGATCGTCGCGATCGCGAACTTCCTCGTCAACGAAATCCTCAGTGTCCCCGCGTTCCTCGTCGGCATCATCTGTGCCGTCGGCCTCATCGCCCTGCGCAAGTCCGCAGGTCAGGTGATCGGTGGAGCGCTCAAGGCCGTCCTCGGCTTCCTCCTCGTGAGCGCCGGTGCCGGACTCGTCACCGCGTCCCTCGCCCCGCTCGGCGTCATGATCAACGGTGCCCTCGGCGCCCAGGGCGTCGTCCCCACGAACGAGGCGATCGTCGGGATCGCCCAGGAGGAGTTCGGGGCCACCGCCGCCTACATCATGATCCTCGGCTTCGTCGCCGCTCTGCTCCTCGCCCGCTTCACGCCGCTGCGGTACGTGTTCCTCACCGGACACCACATCCTCTTCATGGCGACCCTCCTCACGATCGTCCTCGCGACCGCCGGGATCGCCGGTCCGCTCGTCGTCCTCATCGGCGCCGTCCTCCTCGGCATCCTCATGGTGTCGCTGCCGGCTCTCGCCCATCCGTGGACCCGCAAGATCACCGGTGACGACTCCATCGCGATCGGTCACTTCGGCACCGCCGGATACATCGCCGCCGGTTCGGTCGGTCGCCTCGTCGGCAAGGGCTCGAAGTCGACCGAGGACCTCAAGCTGCCCGAGGGTCTGCGCTTCCTCCGCGACTCCATGGTCGCCACCGCGCTCTCGATGGTCGTCATGTACGTCGTCATCGCGCTCGTGCTCCTCGTGAGGGTCGGCCAGAACCAGGCGTTCGCCGCGTTCGTCACGGACCCGGCGACGGGTGCCGGCGCTGCGACCGGGGTCGGCGACTACCTCATGCAGGCGGTCACGATGGGTCTGCAGTTCGGCGTCGCCGTCGCGGTCATCCTCTTCGGTGTCCGCACCATCCTCGGTGAGCTCGTTCCCGCCTTCCAGGGCATCGCGGCGAAGGTCGTCCCCGGCGCCATTCCGGCCCTCGACGCCCCGATCGTCTTCCCCTACGCCCAGAACGCAGTGCTCGTCGGCTTCCTCTCGAGCTTCGTCGGCGGTGTCCTCGGCATGATGGTGCTCGTCCTCTGGGCCGGTCCCGCCTGGGGTCTCGCGATCATCCTGCCCGGCCTCGTGCCCCACTTCTTCACCGGGGGTGCCGCAGGTGTCTACGGCAATGCGACGGGTGGCCGTCGGGGCGCGGTCGTCGGTGGTTTCGTCAACGGTCTCCTCGTCACCTTCCTGCCGGCCTTCCTCATGAAGGTCCTCGGCAACGATCTCGGTGCCGCGAACACGACCTTCGGCGACACGGACTTCGGCTGGTTCGGCATCCTCATCGGTTACGCCGCGCGAATGGGAGTCACCCTCGGCCTCGTCCTCATCCTCGTCATCGGCGTCGTGGTGCTCCTCGCCGCGATCCTCGTCCAGAAGAAGCTCGTCGACACCGGATGGGATCCCTCGCCCTCGCGGACCGCGGCGAAGGCCGGTGCGGCAGTCTCCGGTGACACGGCCCCGGCCGAGGCCCTCGCCGGCACGAGCGCGGCGAAGACCTACCCGCGGATCGCACCCCCGGCCGGCGCCCCGGTGCCGCCCCCGCCGCCGGAGAACTGAGCCCCACCTCCTGCCGCATCACACCGCCGAGGCGCCGGTTCCCTTCCGAGGGAGCCGGCGCCTCGGCGCTTCTCGTACCGTGGCGCGGGTACCAGGGCGGTGCTCGTCGAGGCCCCGCTTCGGGCCTCTTCCGGCCCGCTCGGGGGAGTACTGGGATAGCGTGGGGAGGTCCGGCACGCACGAACAGGAGCGATCCATGACCGAATCGACCGGCAGACCCGCGCCCGGGTCGGCGCAGAACGACGCAGTATCGAACGAGGCGACGCAGGACGAGTCGGCACGGACAGCGTCGGCCGAGGGCAGTACCCGGCAGAAGCCGCGTCGTCCGCGTCGCGAGGCCGCCGCCCGGATCCTGCGGGAGATCGAGTACCCGCACGGCATCCACCCGGCACTCGTCCCGGGAGTGTCCGTCGAGGACCAGCGCATCCGTTACGGCGTCGACACGGTGATCCTCGGGGTCGTCGGTGTGCTCGTCGTGGGATTCGTCGTCTGGGGCATGCTCGCCCCCGACATGGTGTTCGACGTCTCGAGCGTCGCACTCGGCTGGGTCATGCACAACCTGGGCTGGGTCTTCAATGTCGTCGCGATCGTGCTCGTCGTGTTCCTCCTCGTGATCGCACTGTCCCGCTACGGTCGGATCCCGCTCGGACTCGACGGCGGGAAGCCCGAGTACTCGACCGCCTCGTGGGTCGCGATGCTCTTCGGTGCCGGTATCGGCATCGGCATCATCTTCTTCGGTCCCTACGAGCCCATCACGTACTACCTCGATCCGCTCCCGGGCCTGTACGACCCCGGTACCGCCGAGGCGGTCAAGGGCGCGATGGCGCAGGCGGCACTGCACTGGGGCATCAACGCGTGGGCGATCTACGCGGTCGTCGGCCTCGCCGTCGCCTATGTGTCCTACCGTCGCGGCAGGGTCCCGCTCATGAGCTCGGTACTCGAACCGCTCTTCGGTGCGAAGCCGGACGGGATCGGCCCGCGCATCATCGATTCCCTCTCGATCATCGCCACGCTCTTCGGCACGGCGGCGTCCCTCGGGATCGGTGCCCTGCAGATCGGTCGCGGCGTGCAGCTCGTCACCGGGTGGAGCACCGCGGCGAACCAGATCGCGATCGGCATCATCGTGGTCCTCACGATCGGCACGATCATCTCGGCGGTCTCCGGTGTGGCACGCGGGATCCGTCGTCTCTCGAACATCAACCTCGTACTGTCGATCGCCCTCGCCGTGTTCTTCTTCGTCGTCGGGCCCACGGTGTTCCTCATGAACATCATTCCGGGTGTCATCGTCGACTACTTCGGATCGATGCCCGACATGCTCGCGGCGACGATGGCCGACGGCGCGGACACCGAGGCGTTCCTGTCCTCGTGGACGACGTTCTACTGGGCGTGGTGGGTGAGCTGGTCGCCGTTCGTCGGTGTGTTCCTCGCGAAGATCTCCCAGGGCCGCACCATCCGTCAGTTCGTCCTCGGGGTGCTCTTCATCCCCTCGGCGATCATCATCCTCGCGTTCACGATCCTCGGTGGCACCACGATCTGGTTGCAGCGCTTGAACGGCTCGATCGCCGCGGACGGCACGGCCGACAGCCTGCCGGCGCCCGAGGAGATCTTCTTCCTCGTCGTCGACCAGTTGCCGGCTGCGGAGATCCTCGTGCCGATCGTCATGGCGATGCTCGCGATCTTCTTCATCACCTCGGCGGACTCGGCCTCGATCGTGAACTCGCAGCTGTCGCAGCGCGGTAATCCGACGCCCAACCGGCTCGTCACCGCGTTCTGGGCGGTGTGCATGGCCGGCATCGCGGTCGTCATCCTCCTCATGGGCGGACGGGACGCGCTCCAGGGACTGCAGAACCTCGTCACCGTCACGGCGCTGCCGTTCTGCGTCATCATCGTCCTCATGTGCGTGGCGCTCGTGAAGGAGCTGCGGAACGACCCGTTCTCCATCCGCGACGATTTCCGGACGGCGGCACTCGAGAACGCGGTGCGCCAGGGTGTGCAGGAGTACGGCGACAACTTCGCCCTCAGTGTCGAACCGACCGCACCGGACAGCGATTTCGCCGCCGGTGGCGAGTTCGACTCGACCGCGGACGAGGTCACCGAGTGGTACACCCGGACCGACGAGGACGGTGAACCGGTCGAGTACGACTACGAGATCGGGGCCTACGTCGACGACAACGGGGATCCGGTCGACGCCGAGGGCAACCCGATCGAGGTCGACCGGAAACCGGACACCGAGTGAACGGCGCGACGGTGGGAGGGCCGTGGTCTAGCGTGAGGGTATGAGCACCTTCTTCGTGTCGCTGCCCACCGCCGACCGCGCCCGTACCCATGTGTTCTACTCCCGCGGCATGGGATTCGAGACACCGGGGGTGCCGGCCGAGGACGGCGTCCCCGAACCGCTCGTCGTCGCCGTCGACGGACAGCCGGTCGTGATGTTCATCCCGACCGGCGGCTTCGGATGGGTGACGGGAGGCCGGGAGACCGCGGGCCCCGACACCCACGAGGTGCTCCTGTCGCTCGCGGTCCGGGACGCCGAACTCGTCGATGTGTACATGGTGCGCGCCGCGAACGCCGGTGGCACGGTCGTGACTCCGGCGGGCCCACAACCGTGGGGATACTCGGGTACGTTCGCGGATCCCGACGGGCACCTCTGGCAGGTGACGGCGCTCTAGGCGGAGCGGCTCCCGTTGCCGCCGGGAATCGCCTTCTCCGCTTCCTCCGTCTCCTCCGCTTGTTCCTTCGCCTTCATGAACTGCTTCGAGAGCAGGCGGTAGGCCGGGGTGAGGAACGCCCCGAGGGCGAGCACCATGGCGGCGAGTCCGGCGAAGAGGAACACGAGCGCGATCCCGCGGGCCTCCCCGTACCCGAGGAGCCATGCCCAGGACTGCTGTCCCTCCGGGGTGTCGAGTGCCGGGATGATGACGAACTCGGCGATCGGGGCGATGAGGAACGAGGTGATGGGCGCAGCGGCCGCCTCGAAGGTCATCGCGAACCCGAACACGCGGCCCTGTTTCTCGTAGGGGGTGACGGTCTGGATGACGGTCTGTTCGGCGGCCTCGACGGCGGGGATGAAGGCCATGTAGATCCAGCAACCGAGGACGAAGAGCCAGGCCCATTCGCGGATCGCGAAGACTCCGCCGACGACGCCGATGAATGCGGCGATGAGGAGCATCGTCCGGATCGGGTTGCGCCCGAGCCCGAACTTCGCGAGGACGATGCCGCCGATGATGAATCCGGTCGAGGCGATCGCGAAGACGATGCCCCACATCTCCACCGAGAACAGCGTGAGGCCGTACGGGTCCATGAGCGCCATGTAGACGCCACCGACGAGGTTGTTGAGCGTGGTGAAGAGGACGAGCATGAGCAGGCCGGGTGCCGACCGCACCGTCCGCCAGCCGACCTTGACGTCGATCCAACTCGTCTTCTCCTCGACGTGGAGGACCTTGGGCTCGGGGATGCTCAGCCACAGGAGGTGGAGGAAAACGAGCCCGAGCGCCGTGATCGAGATGACGATGGTCCACCCCATCCCGAGCTGACCGATCGCGAGGCCGGAGAACACGCTCGTGACGAGCATCGCGAGCCCCTGCACGGTGCCGACCATGCCGTTCGCGTTCGCCCGGCGGTCGACGGGGACGAGGAGCGTCACCGTCGTCGACAGGGCGATGTTGCGCAATTGTTCGGCGATCGCGCCGGTGAGCATGACGATCGCGAAGATCCAGAAGTGGGGGAGTCCGAGGTTCACCATGTCCGCGTGCGGGACGAGGAAGAAGTACGCCCCGCCGACGAGGAACAGCGCGAGTGACACGAGGGTCGCCCACACCATGACGGCCTTCTTGCGGAACCGGTCGACGAGGGTGCCGAAGAACATGCTGAACATCGCGACGAGCAACATGTACGCGCCGCCGATGACGCCGGTGGCGAGGACGTTGCGGGTCTCGAGGTAGATCCAGAACGTGATGCCGAACCAGAGGAAGCTCGTCGTCACGTTCGCGAGTGCGGTGTTCACGAGGACGTGGACGAAGGTGCGGGTGCCGTGTGCCGGTGGCGCGGGAGCGGAAGGATCCGTCGCGGTGCCGGAGGTGTGCATCGCGTCGGGCTCGGAAAGCGGTCCGTCGCCGGCCGGTGTCGAGGTCATGGGGACAGAGTAGGCCGCGGCACGGACACGAGGAAGCTTGACGCGGAGACAGGAGCCCCGACGGTCCGTTCGGTCTTTTCAGGACTTCCGCGGTACCGCGCCGAGGTGGATTCCTGGAACCGGCCGTCGACGAATCCGCCGCGGCCTTACGACAACTGGGCGGCGGTCATGTAACAGAAGCGTCATCCCTGGTGAGGGGATATCGATCGCGCAACACACCGTGATCTGGTTGAAAACCGAACTTACGCTCACGGCGACAGTCCGCGCAGGTCCGTTCTCGGCCCTCCGAGTGCTCCTGCCGCGGAATGGACTCTCTTTTTAGGAGGCAGTGATGCAATCCTTCGACTGGCATGCTCAAGGTGGCGCTCGCGATCGTGATCCTCGTGGCCACGTGGATCATCGCAAGCGTGGTGAAATGGGCCGCCCGCAAGCTCGTCGGCAAGGTCCCCGCGCTCCAGCGCACGGGCAACGACGGCAAGGCGATCGGTGATTCGCTCGGCACCGTCGCCTCTCTCCTCGTGTGGCTCTTCGGTCTCATGGCGATCCTCCAGCTGTTCGCCCTCGATCAGGTCCTGGCGCCGTTGCAGGACCTCCTCGGTGGCATCCTCGGCTTCCTGCCGAATCTCATCGGTGCCGCGGTCGTCTTCTTCATCGGCTTCGTCTTCGCGAAGATCGCCCGCCAGCTCCTCTGGGCCGTCCTCGGACCGGTCGACCTCACGAAGTTCGTCCGGAAGTTCCGCAAGGCCGGTGAACAGCCCGAGCGCACCCCGCAGCAGGAAAACGCCAAGCTCCTCACCCTGCTCGGCAACCTGCTCTTCGCCGTCATCGTCATCGTCATGAGCATCAGCGCTCTCCAGGTCCTCGGTATTGCCGCGATCTCCGAGCCGGCGCAGCAGATGCTCGAGCTCTTCCTCGCCGCGATCCCGGCGATCATCGCCGCCGCCATCCTCCTGTTCCTCGGTGGCGTCATCGCGAAGTTCCTCGGCAACATTCTCGAGGAGCTCCTCGTCGGCCTGCGCGCCGACGAGTCCGTCGCCTCCTTCGGCATCCTGCCCGAGGGCACCCGCGTCTCTTCCGTCATCACGAGGATCGTGCAGACGGCCATCATGATCTTCTTCGCGATCATGGCCGCCCGGATGCTCGGCTTCCCGGAGATCACGAACATCCTGGGCGAGATCCTCGCGCTCGGCGGCAACGTCCTCTTCGGCGCGATCATCATCGCCGCGGGCTTCCTGCTCGCGACGCTCATCGGCGAGTTCGTCACGAACGACGCCGCGAGCAAGGTCCTCCGCTACTCGACCATCGCACTCTTCATCGCGATGGGTCTCAAGTACATGGGCCTGGCCGATTCGATCATCAACCTCGCCTTCGGTGCGGTCGTCATCGGCGGCGCGCTCGCGGCGGCCCTCGCCTTCGGCCTCGGTGGACGTGACGCGGCTGCGCGCACGCTCACCAAGCTCGAGAAGAAGACGGAGGAGCCCTCCGCTCCCGAGGTGCCCGGCACCGGATCCGGCCCCGTCGCCTGATCGGTCCACCCGGCTGAAGTCAACGGATTCGTCGAGGGAAACCGATTCGGTTGGCGCCTTGCACGAGGGAAACCGAATCGGTTTCCTCTGGCGAATGCGTTGCAGGCCCCGTATGTCCTCGGACATGCGGGGCCTGCTGCGTCACGCCCGGACGGCCGAGGCGAGGGGGCCCGCCAGCCAGGCCCGCGCCTCGGCGTGGGAGGACAGCCGGACGACCGGGAGGTCGGGGCGGTCCTGCGCCGCGTGCATCACCATGAGGCGGTTCTTCGGGTACATCGTGAGCGCGTAGCGGACGACGTGCTGCGGATCGGTGAGGAAGGCGTGCAGCGGCGGCTCGATGTTGCCGTTCCACAGGTGGGTCCGACGGAGGCGGCGCAGCACCGTACGACGGGAGACCTGCCACGCTACGCGGGGCTTCGGCAGGTCGAGCCACACGAAGAGGTCGGCGCGCTCGAGGAGGAGCGGTCGGACCTGCCCGTACTGCCATTCGGTCGTCCACGCGGGTGCTGCCGTGAACGCGAGAACGTCCTCGACGAACGTGGGCCGCGGGGTCCAGCCGGGCCCGTGGAAGAGGGAGTCGATCTCGGTGTGCGGACCGCCGGTCACCTCGGCGATCCGCGCGGCGAGAGTCGTCTTCCCCGAACCCGAGGCGCCCGCGACGAGCACCCGGAACGGTCGGGTGGGGAGAGGGGAACCGGGGCCGAGGACGGGCATGCGGTCAGTGTAGGGCCGCACGCCCGCGGCACGGTCCTGTGATCAGACGAGTGCCGTGACCGCGATGAGCGCCGCGGGAAGGGCGACGAACACGCCGCCGACCCACACGAACGCGAACCACGGCCGGACGCTCGAGACCCGGGCGAGCCATTCGGCCCCGAGGATCGGCAGGTTGCGCAGCCACGGCACGCCGTAGACGAGGCCGGTCGCGCAGAGATTGAAGAACAGGTGGACGAGGGCGATCTGCATGCCGAGGGCCGCGTGCTCGCCACTGAGGCCGATCGCCGCGAGCAGTGCCGTGACGGTCGTGCCGATGTTCGCCCCGAGGGTGAAGGGGTAGATCTGTCGGAGGCTGAATGTTCCGGAGCCCGCCAGGGGGATCATGAGGCTCGTCGTCGTCGACGAGGACTGCACGAGCGTGGTGACGAGCGCGCCGGCGCCGATCCCGGTGACGGGGCCGCGCCCGATCGCGGTATGGAGGATCTGCTTGGCCCGGCCCACCATGAGGACCTTGAGAAGGGCACCGACGAAACCGATCGAGAGGAAGATGAGGCCGACCCCCACGGCGATCATCACGAGGCCCCCGGCGACCGCACCGAGCGGTCCGGTCGCCGCCGCGAGTCCCTCCTTGAGGGGAGAGGTGGCGGTCCCGACGAGGTCGAACGCGTCGGTGTCCACCGAGGTCGAGGTGTCGGCGAGGAAGCCGGTCACCCAGCCGGAGAGCTTCTCGAGGAAGCCGGTGAGGACCTCGAGCGGCAGGAAGATCACGACCGCGATGAGATTGAAGAAATCGTGGACGGTGCCCGCGGCGAAGGCGCGACGGAACTCGTCCCGACGGCGGATCATCGTCACCGAGACGAGAGTGTTCGTGAGGGTCGTGCCGATGTTCGCACCGAGGACGATCGGGATCGCGATGTCGAGCGGGAGTCCGCCGGCCACGAGGCCCACCGTGATCGAGGTCGTCGTCGACGACGACTGGAGGGCGGCTGTCGCGAGGATGCCGACCATGAGGGCGACGAGTGGGTTCTCGGCGAACGCGAAGAGCTGTTCCGCGTGACCCCCGGTCGCGGTCTTGAAGCCCGCACCGATGACGGACACCGCGCTCACGAGGACGTACACCGCGAGGACGACGGAGAGCCACTCGAGCGTGCTGCGCAGGCGGCCCGCCGGGAGGAGGCGGGCGAGCGGACTGCGCGGCGCCTCGGCCGGTGCGGGGGTGGGTGCCTGCGGTGCGGGAGCATCGAGGGGACGAGTGATCGTGGTGGCCATGGGGCTCTCGAGCATGGGCGTCATCCCTCGGTCTTCATGAATGTCACGCACCCATTCAGCGCCGACAAGATGAATCGCAGGTGAACAAATCGGGCGGCCGGGCCTCGAACGGGAATGAGATCCGTCACGGCCGTGAGACACGTCTCCCGTCGGATCCGGGCGAACGGCTCTAGGCTCGCCTCATGCGATCCTTCGGATTCCTCAGCTTCGGTCACTACGGCGGCGGTACCGGCGACGACGACCCGGGTGCGGGCGAGATCCTCCGGCAGGCGGTCGATCTGGCCGTCGGCGCGGACGGGCTCGGGGTCAACGGTGCGTACTTCCGTGTCCACCACTTCGCTCGGCAGGCGGCGGCACCCATGCCGCTGCTCGCGGCGATCGCCGCCCGCACGAACCGGATCGAGGTGGGCACCGGCGTCATCGACATGCGTTACGAGAACCCGCTCCACCTCGCCGAGGAGGCTGCGGCGCTCGATCTGTTGTCGGAGGGGCGGGTCGCGCTCGGAGTCAGCCGGGGGTCACCGGAACCGGCTCTACGCGGTTGGGAGGCCTTCGGGTACACCGGTTCGACGGATCCGCGCGGAGCCGACATCGCCGCCGAGAAGTTCGACCGGTTCCTCGCCGCCGTCCGTGGGGAGCGCCTCGCTCCGGCGGATCCGGCGCAGTTCGGTCCCGGCGTGAAACTTCGCGTCGAGCCGCACTCCGAAGGGCTCATCGACCGGATCTGGTGGGGTGCCGGTTCCCGGGCGTCCGCGGAGAACGTCGGTGCGCAGGGACTCAACCTCATGAGCTCGACGCTCCTCACCGAGGCGACGGGGGAGTCCTTCGGGGAACTCCAGGCCGCGCAGATCCGCCAGTACAAGGACGCGTACCGTGCAGCCGGCCACACCCGGACGCCTCGGGTGTCCGTCTCGCGCAGCATCTTCCCTATCGTCGACGACCGTGACCGGCAGGTTTTCGGGTTCCGCGCGCGGACCGACGGCGATCAGATCGGCGTCATCGACGGATACCGGTCGACGTTCGGCCGGACGTACATCGGTGAACCCGATGTGCTCGTCGAGGAACTGCAGGCGGATGCTGCGGTGCAGGAGGCGGACAGCCTCATGCTCACGATCCCCAACCAGCTCGGCGTGGACTTCAATCTCCACGTCCTCGAGAACTTCGCCCGCCACGTGGCGCCCGCGCTCGGCTGGATCCCGAACACGGAGGGCCCGGCGACGGGGTACCCGCTGGGGTGAGGCGTCCGGGCGCGTCCGTTCAGTCGCCGTCCCGCACGAGCTTCTCGACCCGCTCGATGATCGCTTTCCGCACCGCCGGGTCGAGGGTGCGGAACGACACCGCCTCGTGGATCCACAGGCCGTCGGCGACGAGCACTGCGAGCAGACGCGTGATCGCCTCCTCGTCCTCGGCGTCCGCGGGCGGGTCCGGGAGGATGCGGGCACTCGCCTCGCGCCAGTGCTCGGCGGCGTCCGGGTTCGTCGACGCCTCCAACTGGAGCTGCAGTTCGGCCCGGGTGACGGCGGCGCTGCTGCCGCGCAGGTAGGCGATCGCCGCATCGTCCTGCGTCGCCTCCTCCGGGTGCCCACCGGCGACGTCTCTCAGCACCTTCTCCTGATCGGTCACCCACTCCTGCGCCATGTGGGCGTGGATCGCCTCGACGAGTTCGGTGCGCGACCGGAAGTGGTACATGATGCCGCCGCGGGTCATCTCCGCCTCCGCGGCGACGGCGTCGAAGGTGAGTGCGGAGATGCCCTCGCGTTCGACGACGGCGACGGCGGCCTGCAGGATCTTCGTCCGGTTACTCGGTCTCATGATCGTCCCAGCCTAGGACACTCGGCCGGGACCGGCCCGGGGCTCACGAACCGACCACGGCCGAGGCGCCGCGCTCCCGGGTGCGCTCCTCACCGGAGCCCGTACGCGCCCGGGCGCGGGCTCCGCGGATCAACAGGACCCCGGTGACGAGCGCCGTGAGCGCGAGGACCACGGCCGCGAGCCCGACGACGACGGTGAACGACACGTCGTACGCCGCGAAGGCGGGGTCGAGGACCGCGCTGTCGGAACCGGCGGCGGCCACGGCGCTCGAGAGCGCCTCGGCGGCTTCCGGAGGAGTCCCGGCCGGCAGCTGCACACGGTTCGCGTACACGAGGTTGATGAGGCTGCCGAGGAGGGCGACGGACAGGAGACTGCCGAACTCGTAGGACACCTCCTCGACCGAGGACGCCATACCGGCCCGCGACGCCGGAGCGTTCCCGATGATCGCGCTCGAGGCCACGGACATCGTGAGTCCGAGCCCGACCCCGAGGACGACGAGGCCGAGCACGACCGCGGTGAAGGTGTGGTGGATCGAGGCGGCGAGCAGCCCGGCACCGACCGCGGCGATCGCGAGTCCACCGGAGATGAGCGGGAAGTACCCCACACGGTGGAGGATCGCGCCGCCGAGGACGGAGAACGGCAGGGACGAGACCGCGAGGACCGTGACGAGGAGGCCGGCCTCGAGCGGGGAGAACCCGGCCACGAGCTGGAAGCGCTGGACCGCGACGAGGTCGATGCCCGCGATCGCGAACATCGTGAGCGCGGCCGCGAGTACACCGGCGAGGAACACGGGGTTGCGGAAGATCGTGAAGTCGAGGAGCGGGTACGTGAGACGGCGCTGGCGGGCGGTGAACGCCCAGGCGGCGCCGGCGCCGACGGCGAGCGCGAGAAGAGCGAGGAACCAGTGCGGATCCGTGCGCGCGAGCTCCTTGATGAAGAACACGAGACCGACGAGGGTGAGGGCCGCGAGCGCCGAGGACGCGAAGTCCCAGGGCTTCTCCGGGTGGGTGAGGTTGGGGCCGGCGACGAGCGGGACGGCGAGGAGAGCGAGCACGGTGATCGGCACGTTCACGAGGAACACCGACCCCCACCAGAAGTGCTCGAGCAGGAGACCACCGAGGACGGGTCCGGCGGCGGCGCCCACGAGGGACACCGCGCCCCAGATCGCGATCGCGAGATTGCGCTCGCGCTCGATGTCGAAAGTGCGGCTGATGAGTGCGAGGGTCGCCGGCATCATCATGGCGCCGCCGATCCCGAGGAACGCCCGGGCCGTGATGAGGACGGCCGGGGCCGGGGCGAAGGCCGCGAGGAGCGATGCGAGGCCGAAGACGACGAGTCCGAGCGTGAACATCCGGCGATGGCCGACGCGGTCGCCGAGCGTGCCGGTGCCCATGAGGAGGCCCGCGATCGCGAGCGGATAGGCGTTCACGATCCACAGGGACTCGAGCGCGGAGGCGTGGAGCTCCTGCGTGAGCGTCGGCAGCGCGGTGTAGAGCACCGAGTTGTCGATCGTGATCATGAAGAGCCCGAGGCTCACGGTGGCCAGGAGCCACCAGCGCCGCGGGTTCCGTGCGGGCGGGTTCTGCTGGCCGTCGGGGCGCGTCTGCATAACTGTAACTGTACAATCAAGAATGTTAAGTAACCACGAGAGATGCGTCACCCCGTTCCGGCGCAACGGGTTCGGGAGGGTGGGGCTCTCCAGCCCTGCGGATCCGCATGAACGGGCTGCAAACGGGACCCGGCCGGACTTTACAGAAGTCCCCACCTGCACAAACGTGGTGCCCATGAGTACACCCGGAACAACCGAAGATCTCATCGACCGCCTCAAGCGGGCGACCCGCAGGCGACCGCGTAGACCCCACGGCACCGGCCTCGACAAGTGGGTGTTCGGCATCGCTGCGGTCCTCGCCGTCGCCTTCGTCGTGTGGGGATTCGTCACCCCCGACGGACTCGGCGCGGTCTCGAGCACGTTGCTGAACGGCACCATCACCGGTTTCGGATGGCTCTTCGTGAGCGCCGCCGCGATCTTCACGATCTTCGTCATCGTCGTCGCGATGAGCCGCTTCGGCGGGATCAACCTCGGGAAGGACGACGACGTCCCGGAGTTCTCCACCATCTCCTGGATCTCCATGATGTTCGCGACCGGTATGGGAATCGGCCTCGTGTTCTACGGAGTCGGCGAACCCCTCTTCTTCTACATGGCGCCGCCGCCGGGCACCGTCGACGGGCAGGTCCCCGAGGCGATCGGCATCGCGATGGGGCAGACCCTCTTCCACTGGACGCTGTTCCCCTGGGCGATGTACGCGATCGTCGGGCTCGGCATGGCCTACGGCACATTCCGCCTGGGCCGTTCGCAGTTGTTCTCCTCGATGTTCACCTCGATCTTCGGTGAGCGTCGGGTGAACGGTTGGGGCGGCCGGGTCATCAACATCCTCGCGATCCTCGCGACCCTCTTCGGCACCGCGTGCTCGCTCGGTCTCGGCGCCCTGCAGATCGGTGGCGGGATCACGTCGACCGGGCTCATGGGCGAGACGGGTTCGTGGTTCCTCGTCCTCATCATCGCGGTCCTCACCGCGCTCTTCGTCGCCTCCGCGGTCTCCGGCATCGAACGCGGCATCCAGTGGCTGTCGAACACGAACATGGTGCTCGCGTTTATCCTCGCGCTCATCGTCTTCATCGGCGGCCCCACGCTCTTCATCCTCAACGTCATCCCCGACGCGGTCGGGACCTTCTTCTCCCAGCTGCCCACGATGGCCGGCCGCACCGACGCCGCCGGGGGAGAGGACCTCTCCGCATGGATGTCGACGTGGACGATCTTCTACTGGGCGTGGTGGGTGTCGTGGACGCCGTTCGTCGGCCTCTTCATCGCCCGCATCTCCCGCGGCCGCACCGTCCGCCAGTTCATCGCCGGAGTCCTCTTCGTTCCCTCGGCCGTGTCCACCCTGTGGTTCGCGATCTTCGGCGGCGGCGCGATCGGCATGCAGGAACGCGCCCAGCAGGCGAACGACACCGCGAACCTCCTGTCGACGATGATCCCGAGCGAGGACGACCCCTCGGCCCTCGTCCCGGACATCGACTTCGACACGATCCTCTTCACCCTTCTCGGGGACCTGCCCGTCCCGACGGCCGTCGGGGTCCTCCTCATGGTCGTCACCGTGATCCTCATCGCGATCTTCTTCGTCACGGGTGCGGACTCCGCCTCGATCGTCATGGGCGGACTCTCCGAGCACGGCGCGATCGACCCCTCGAAGAAGACCGTCGTGTTCTGGGGTGTCGCGACCGGCGCGGTCGCCGCGGTCATGCTCCTCGCCGGCGGGGACGACCCGGCGAAGGCCCTCAACGGGCTCAAGAACATCACGATCGTGAGTGCGCTGCCCTTCGTCGTCGTCATGCTCGTGCTCTGCGTCGCGTTGTGGCGGGACCTCTCGCGCGACCCGTTCGTGCTCCGCCGCGAACTCGCCCGCGAGGTGCTCGTCGACAGTGTGAACACCGCCCTCGAGAAGCACGAGGGTGTCTTCACACTCGACACCTCCACGATCGAGCGGGTCGAGCCCGTGGAGACCGAGGAGACCGTGGCACTCGCGAAGGACGTCGAGGAACGGAAGCCGGAGGGCGCGGCGGAACCGCTCGTCGAGTCGGGTGACGACACGACCGCACGGACGACTCCGGAGGACGGAACGAAGACCCAGGGCTGAGGCCGGGGGCCCGCGTCGCCCGTTCCCTCCTCACCCGGTCCGTCCCGAACGCGCTGCAGGCCTCCGGGCCCGCAGCGCGTTCGTCCATTCACATGGGGATCCGTCGTACCGCGAGCGCATGCGCGAGGCCCGCGGCGGCGCCGGGAGGCTGCGCCCGAGGCGACGAGCGAGTATGCGTGCGGGCGTGCGGTTCCCGGTGGAGCTCATGCGGTTCCTCCCCTCTGGACGACGGTGTCCGGCCGCTCCGTGCCTGCCGCGGTCTGCGGGATCCCGCGAGGCACTACGTCCGGTGGAACGCGACCCGCCGACCACGGCTTCCGGCGTCCCGGCGGGTGGACCTGCGCCGTCCGGGCAGTGGACTGTTCCGCGATGCGGCGTCCGCACACGCATGCGTAGGATGGGGCGCATGGCTGACATCACCCTCCGCGGTACCCCCGTGACCACCATCGGTTCCCTCCCCGCCGTCGGCAGCCCCGCGCCGGCCTTCACCCTCACCGCGGGCGACCTCTCGGACCTCGAATCCGCGTCGCTCGCCGGTTCGACCGTGATCCTCAACATCTTCCCGAGCATCGACACCGGCGTCTGCGCCGCGAGCGTCCGGAAGTTCAACGAACTCGCCGCCGACCTCGAGAACACGAAGGTCGTCTGCGTCTCCGCCGACCTTCCGATGGCACAGGCCCGCTTCTGCGGCGCCGAGGGTATCGAGGCCGTCCTCACCGGTTCCTCCTTCCGTTCGGAGTTCGGCACCGATTACGGCGTCACCATGGTCGACGGTGCTCTCCGGGGCCTGCTCTCGCGCTCGGTCGTCGTCATCGATCCGAACGGCACCGTCAGCTACACCGAACAGGTGCCCGAGATCGGTCAGGAACCCGACTACGACGCAGCACTCGCCGCCGCCCGCGGCTGATCCATGCCCCTGTTCCGCACTCCCGAGGCGCCCTGCCCCTGCGGCGGGGCGCCCGCCGGTTCCGCCTACGGACGCTGCTGCGCCCCGGCCCTCGCGAACACGCAGTGGCCGGTGACCGCGGAGGCACTCATGCGGTCGCGCTTCACCGCGTTCGTCCTCCGGGACGCCGATCACCTGCTCCGCACCTGGCATCCGCGCACCCGGCCGAGCTCCCTCGAGGTCGACGACACCGAGTGGCTCGGTCTCACGGTGCTCGCCACCGCCGCCGGGGGAGAGGACGATGCCGAGGGGACCGTCGACTTCGTGGCACGATTCCGCGAACCGGGTGATCCCGCGCGGACCGTCCACGAAATGCGTGAGCACTCCCGGTTCGGCCGGCGCGCCGGCCGGTGGATGTACATCGACGGCGACGTGCTGCCCGACGGTGCGGGAGCGACCCGATGAGCCGGTCCCACCGCCGCTACGACGCCCTCCTCGCCGAGTTCCACCGGGCGGGGCGCGTCGTCGTCCCGTTCAGCCGTAAGCGGGCCTTCGCGTGGAGCATTCCGGGCCTTCTCGTGAGTGCGGTCCTCGTGTGCGTCGCCGTCCTCGTCTACCCGCACTCGCACCTGTGGGCGGCGCTGCCTGCCCTCGCCGCGGTGTTCGGCCTCATGTACCTCGTGATCCCACTCGGATCCCGGATCTTCCTCAAGAAGTACCTCGTGATCGAACCCGCGGGCTTCCTCGTCACCGAGGACCGTGCCGTCCACGTCGACGGTGACGAGGACACCGTGCCGTGGTCGGAGATCGAGTTCGACGAGGACGGGGAGGGCGACGACACCGAGGACCCGTCGACGTCGGAGGTCCGGCCGGTGGAGATCCCGGACGCCTGGCCGCTGCGCCTCAAGCACTACGAGGTGCCCGGTCCGCTCGTCGTCCGCCCCAAGTACGTCCACGCGCTCCTGCACGAAGCGAAGAGGAAGTTCTCATGAGCGACAGCACGCCCGCACCCGGCGAACCCACCCCGGAGGACCGCCGGTCGATCGAACTCACCCGGGTCGCCTCGAACCACTACCGGGCGACCGCATCCTCCGGCGCCTCGATCGAGTTCGGCCGTGGCGAGGGGCTCATGACCCCCGTCGAACTCCTCCTCGCGGCCCTCGCCGGGTGTTCGTCGATCGACGTGGACACCGTGACGAGCCGCCACACGGAACCGACGGAATTCACCGTCACCGCGAGCGGTCGGAAGATCGAGGAGGACGGGGCGAACCGGATGGGCGATCTCCACCTCGCGTTCTCGCTCGCCTTCGCGGACGACGCAGAGGGGCAGAAGGCCGCGAAGCTCGCCGAACGCCTCGTGCAGCTCTCGCACGACCGCTACTGCACGGTCTCCCGGACGATCGAACAGGGGGCGCGGGTCACCTTCGAGGTGTGAACAGCCGGGTGCGGCCCGCCGTCACCTCACAACCCGAGGAAGTCCTTCCACGCCGCTGATTCCCGCCGCGCCTGCGAGAGCCCCGCGCGGTGGGCAGCTGCGAGTTTCGAGAGGGACCGCTCGCCATTGCCGATCGGCATCCGGTCCGGCACGAAGAGATACGCCTTCCCCTCGCGTTCGAGCTCGAAGAGCTCCTCGCGGGTGGCGTTGTAGCGCTCCCAGCGGGAGATGAGCGCCTCGGCGATCGCCGGGAACCTCCGGAAGTACGTGAGGTAGAACCCGGGGAAGCGCTCGCGTTCCTTCCGGTACTCGCGGTCACGGGTGAGGACGACGAAGAACCTCTCGTAGCCGGCGTCCCGGGCGACGTCGAGGGCGATCCCGCCCGCGGTACCGAGAGCGCCGTCGACGTACGTGCGGCCGTCGATCTCCACCGGTGGCATGAGCACCGGCATCGTCGAGGACGCGCGGACCCGCACCATGAGGTCGGGCATCTCCCGGAAGTCCTCGCGGGTGAAGACGACCTGCTCACCGGAGACGGCGTCGAAGGCGACGACGTTCGCCTCGGCCGGGTTGTCCCGGAAGGTCTCCCAGTCGAAGGGCAGGGCCTGATCGGGCAGCCCGGTCTGTTCGTAGATGTACTTCGCGTTGAAGAGTCCGTCACCGCGCAGGAAGGTGCGGACGTTCCCGAACTTCGGATCCGCTGCGAAGTCGACGAAACTGCGGCGGGCACGGCGGGCGTCCCGGGAGAGGTAGTTCGCGGTGTTCGAGGACCCCGCGCTCACCCCCGCGACCCAGTCGAACGCGATGCCGGAGTTGAGGAGTTCGACGACGACGGCGGAGGTGAGGGCGGCACGCATGCCGCCTCCCTCGAAGATCAGAGCGGTGTCGTGGACGTTCGGAGCGAGCTCGGGCGTCACCGGTCGATCAGTGCTTCTTCCCGAACGGCAGCACGTGCATGATCCCGGCGATGATGCCGCCCCACACGAGGCCGATGACGAGCGAGAAGAACGTGTTCACGAGCCAGGCGAGCACACCACCGACGACCGCCACGTGATGGAGGGGCTCCTCGAGACCGTGGACGAATTCGTAGATCGGGTGGAAGCCGAGTTCGTGCATCTCGATGAGGACGATGTGTCCGCCGACCCACAGCATCGCGAGCGTGCCGATGACGGAGATGACGGCGAGGAGCTTCGGCATTCCCTTGACGAGGGCGTGGCCGACACGCTGGGTGCCCGGGCGCGGCTTCGTCGTCATGTGGAGGCCCACGTCGTCCATCTTCACGATGAGGGCGACCGCGCCGTAGACGAGGACGGTGATCGCGATCGCGACAACGACGAGGATCGCCGCCCGCAGGAGGAGAGTCTCGTCCATGACCTCCTTGAGGGAGATCACCATGATCTCGCACGAGAGGATGAAGTCCGTCGTGATCGCACCCCGGATGACCTTCTTCTCGGCCTCGGGGCCCTTCTCCACGGCGGGCGCGTCGTCGTGGTGGCCCTTCTTCGTGGCCTTCTCGATGACCTTCTCCGCACCCTCGAAGCACAGGTACGAACCGGCAACGATGAGGAGAACGGGGATCACCCACCACGGGGCGAACTGGCTGATGAGCAGCGCCGCGACCGTGATGATGAGCTTGTTGACGAGGGAGCCCTTGGCGATCGCCCAGATGATGGGCAGTTCGCGGTTCGGTTCGGCACCGTGGACGAACTGCGGGGTCACCGCCGCGTCGTCGACGACGACTCCCGCCGCCTTCGCACTCGCCTTGGCGGCTCCGGCCGCGATGTCGTCGACACTCGCCGCCGCGGTACGCGCGATCGCCGCGACGTCGTCGAGAAGGGCTACCAGACCGCCTGCCATGGGCGAACTCCGTTTCGGGTCGAAGGACGGGACGTGAGGACAGAACCTCCTCGATTCTAGGCTCCCGGCCGGTCGGCCCCGGGGTTCACCTCGTGTTCGCCTCGCGTTTCATGAGAAGACTCTCACCACCGGATCATCTCCATCTCACGAGTGCTCCGTAGCTTCGTCCTCATCGATACGACTGTTCCCCCGCGGGATTGTCGTCATGGACGAGGAAGGGACGCACCATGATCACCACGCCGCCCGCCCAGGGATCACCGGCCCCGGCCGCACGCGCGCGATCCGGGGAACCGACCGACGCACCCGGTGCCGAGCAGGGCCTGCGGGTCGTGCTGTACTCCCACGACTCCGTCGGCCTCGGCCACACCCGCCGCAACCTCGCGATCGCCCGCGCGCTCTCCCGGATCCTCCCGGAGCGCACCGGCCGCCGGGTCTCCGGACTCCTCATCACGGGGGAGCGTGCCGCCACCTCGTTCCCGTGCCCACCCGGGTTCGACTGGGTCGTCCTCCCGGGGATCTGCAAGGAGAACCGTCAGTACGCGCCCCGCACGCTCAACGTCGGCACCCGGCGCCTCATGGACATCCGGTCCTCGGTCATCGAGGGCGCGCTCACGACCTTCCGGCCGCACATCTGCATCGTCGACCGACACCCCTTCGGCGCCGACGGTGAACTCGTGCGTCCGCTCGCCGCCCTGCGGGAGGTGAAGCCGGACAGCACCGTCGTCCTCGGTCTGCGTGAGGTGCTCGACGGACCCGAGGTCGCACGCCGCGAATGGGCACAGGTCGGCCTCGACCGGGTGCGGGAGGCGATCGACGAGATCTGGGTCTACGGCGACCGCGCCGTCCACGACCCGATCGCCTCGGGGGAGATCCCGACCGAACTCGCCGACCGCACTCTCTTCACCGGCCTCCTCGCGGACGGGCGCACGATGACCGGCGCGGTCCCGCAGGCCGACCGCCCCTACGTGCTCACGATGGTCGGAGGGGGATCGGACGGGGAGGCCCTCGCCTCGGCGGCCGCTGCGGCCACGCTGCCGTCCGGTGTCCGGCACCTCGTCGTCACCGGCCCGCAGATGGATCCCGCCGCGCGGTCCCGGGTCTTTGCACACGCCGGCCCCGGCGTCGACGTCCTCCCCGAGGTGCCCGACGGCCTCGCGTGCATCACGGGGGCGCAGGCCGTCCTCACGATGGGCGGGTACAACACGATCACCGAGATCCTCTCGACCGACAGCCCGGCACTCGTCGTACCCCGGGTGCGCCCGCGTGCCGAACAGCTCATCCGGGCGCAGGGTCTCGCCTCAGTCGGCGCGCTCGACATGCTCCACCCCGACCACCTGTCCGCGGAGTCCGTGTCCGCCTGGCTCCGCAGCGCGCTCACCGATCGTGCGCTCGGCCGCCGCCAGCACACCGCCCGCGCCCGGCTCGGCACGGCCGGACTCGCCCGGGTCGGCGAACTCGCCGCCCGCATCGCCTCGCTCACCGACCGTCGCCCGGCCGCCGCCGGCACCATGCACTCGGAGGACTCCCATGTCGCTCGTCGCTGAACACGCCCCCGCCCAGGTCGTGGACACTGCCCCCGGCACCGTCGCTCCCGCCGATGCCGTCGACTCCCCGCACGCCTCGGCACTCGTGTCCGCACCCGCCGCCGCGCCCCGGCGCACCGCCTATGTGCTCAAGGTGTACCCGCGTTTCTCGGAGACCTTCGTCGTCACCGAGATCCTCGCCCGGGAGGCCCGTGGGGAGGACCTCGAGATCTTCGCCCTCCGGCCCACGACGGATTCCCGGTTCCACCCCGAACTCGCCCGGGTGAAGGCGCCCGTCACGCACCTCGGCCGGCCGACGAAGGTCTCCGAGGCCTGGGAACTCCACGCCGCCGCGGTCGCGCGCATCCCCGGTTTCGCCGAGCGCTACGCCGCGCTCCTGCCCGATATCGCACAGGACGAGGCCGCGGACGTCCACCAGGCCCTCGACCTCGCCGCCCGCGTCTGCGAACGCGGCATCACGCACCTCCACGCGCACTTCGGATCCGCAGCCGGCCGCGTCGCCGAGCTTGCTGCCCGCATGGCCGGTATCGACTACTCCGTCACGACCCACGCGAAGGACCTCTTCCACGAGTCCGTCGACCCGGCACGCCTGCGCCGGCTCATCGCCGGATCCCACCACCTCGTGACGATCTCGGACTACAACCTCTCCCATCTGCGCCGGGAGTTCCCCGACCTCGCGCACAAGATCGTCCTCGCGTACAACGGACTCGAACTCGCCCGGTTCCCGTACCGCGCCCCGCGCCCGGTCCCGGCGGCCGGCCACACCGCCGAGGCGCCCCTGCGGATCGCCGCGGTCGGTCGCCTCGTCGAGAAGAAGGGCTTCTCCGAACTCGTCGAGGCCGCCCGTCGGCTCACCGCCGAGGGCCTCGCCCTCGACGTGCGCATCGCCGGCGACGGCGATCTGCGCGCCGACCTGCAGGAGCGGATCGACCGTGCCGGGCTCACCGGGGTCGTCACGCTCCTCGGGGCCCGCACCCAGGAGGAGATCCGCACACTCCTCGATGCCGCGGACGTCTTCTGCGCTCCCTGCGTCGTCGGGACCGACGGCAACGCCGACGGTCTGCCGACCGTGCTCCTCGAGGCGATGGCGATGGGCGTGCCGTGCATCGCCTCCGCCGTCACCGGCATCCCGGAGGTCGTCGACGGCACCACCGGCGTCCTCCACGCACCGGGGGACACCGAGGCGCTCGTCGCCGGGCTCCGTGCGTTCGCGTCCGGGGAGATCGACCGGGAGTCGATGGCCCGCGCGGCCCGCGCCCTCGTCGAGGACCGGTTCGACTCGCACCGCCAGGCCGCCGCGCTCGCGGCACTCGAGGACGCCCCGGCGCGCTCGCCGCAGCCGCTCTCCGTTCCGCGCGACCTGGACGGGAGGCGCATCGCGTACGTGAGCGTCGACCCCGGCATCCCGGTGTTCGGCACGAAGGGCGCGAGCGTCCACGTCCAGGAGATCGTCCGGGAACTGCGTGCCCGCGGGGCGCGGGTGGACGTGTTCGCGACCCGCGCCGGGGAGAACCGGCCCGCGGACCTCGCGGACGTCCACCTCGTCCACACCCCCATCGCGACGAAGGAACCCGCAGCCCGGGAGGTCGCCCAGCAGGACGCCTCGGCCGGGATCGCGCAGCGGATCGTGGCGGGGGAGTACGACCTCGTCTACGAGCGCTACTCGCTGTTCTCGACGTGCCTCGCCGACTGCGCGGAGGCCGGGATCCCCGGCGTTCTCGAGGTGAACGCCCCGCTCATCGACGAACAACGCACGCACCGCGACCTCGTGGACGGGGCCGCTGCCGCTGCGGCGCTGCGGGCACAGGCCCGCGCCGCCGTCCGCACCGTGTGCGTGTCCCGGCCGGTCGCCGACTGGGTCGAGCAGCACACCGGGGTGCCCGCGCTCGTCGTCCCGAACGGGGTGAACACGCAGCGGGTGACGCCCGGGGTGCAGACCTTCGACCCGCACGCCCCGCTCGTCGTCGCATTCGTCGGCACGCTCAAGCCCTGGCACGGCGTCGACGTCCTCGTCGACGCGGTCGCCGCCTCCACCGGCACGTGGACCGTCCGCATCATCGGCGACGGTCCCATGGGCGAGCAGCTGCGCGCCCGTGTCGCCGGCCTCGGGGAGGCGGTCGCCTCGCGGATCTCCTTCACCGGGGCCGTGCCGCCGGCCGCCGTTCCCGCGCTCCTGGCCTCGTGCACCGCCGCTGTCGCGCCGTACCCCGAGGTCGCGGCGGAGGACTCCTACTTCTCCCCGCTCAAGATCTACGAGTACCTCGCCGCCGGGCTGCCCGTCGTCGCCTCCGCGATCGGCCAGATCCCCTCGGTGCTGGGAGGCACCGGGGCCGGAGAGCTCGTCGCCGCCTCGGACGTCCGGGA